>JBIKPD010000349.1:0-4327 GCA_044357665.1 Roseateles sp.
GGATGTGCGTGTCGGGTTGCCCGTACAAGAAAATCTATTACAACTGGCAATCGGGCAAGGCCGAGAAATGCATCTTCTGCTACCCGCGCATCGAAGCCGGTCAGCCGACTGTTTGCTCGGAAACCTGTGTCGGCCGGATCCGCTATCTCGGCGTGCTGCTTTATGACGCCGACCGCATCCAGGAAGCCGCATCGGTGGTCGATGACAAGGACCTCTACCAGGCCCAGCTCGACATCTTTCTCGACCCGAATGACCCCAAAGTCATTGCCCAGGCGCGCAAGGACGGCATTCCCGAAGCCTGGTTGATCTCGGCGCGCAAGAGTCCGGTCTACAAGATGGCGGTCGAATGGAAGGTGGCCTTGCCGCTGCATCCCGAGTACCGCACGCTGCCGATGGTCTGGTATGTGCCGCCGCTGTCACCGATCAGCGCGGCTGCCAATGCCGGGCATCTGGGGGTGAACGGTCTGATTCCCGATGTCAAGCAGTTGCGCATCCCGGTGCAATACCTGGCCAATTTGCTGACGGCTGGCGATGTGGCGCCGGTCGAGAGGGCGCTTGAGCGCTTGCTGGCGATGCGCGCCTACCAGCGCGGACGCCATGTCGACGGGGTCGAAAACCAGCAAGTGCTCGATCAGGTCGGCATGAACAAGCATGAGGTCGAGGACATGTACCAGACCATGGCCATCGCCAACTACGAGGACCGCTTCGTGATTCCGACCACGCACCGTGAATACGCTGAAAACGCCTACGACATGCGCGGCGGCTGCGGCTTCAGCTTCGGCAACGGCTGCTCTGACGGGCAAACCGAAACCAGCTTGTTCGGCGGCAACAAGAAGCGAACCATTCCGATCAAAGCAAATATTTAGTAATTGTGGGTCAGACCGCCCGAGCGCAGCGAGTAGCTCTGACCCCAACTGATCGAGCGGGTTTTGTGGGTCAGACCGCCCGAGCGCAGCGAGTAGCTCTGACCCCAACTGATTGAGTGTGATTTAGCGGATTTAGCGGGTAACCATGAAAACATCAATAATTTCCAAGTCCTGCCGCGTGCTCGCACGCCTGCTCGACTATCCCGGCGCTGAAATGCGTGCGGCTTTGCCTTCGCTGCTTGCGGTCCTGATCGAAGAGCAGGCGCTGACGCCGGAACGTCTGGCCGAGTTGAAGGCCTTGATGGCGACCCTGCAGCAAGCCGATACCTATGCTGTCGAGGCGCGCTATGTGGAGAGCTTCGACCGCGGCCGCGCCACCAGTCTGCATCTGTTCGAGCATGTGCATGGCGATTCGCGCGAACGTGGCCCGGCCCTGGTCGATTTGCAACAGACTTATCAGTCTGGCGGCATGTTTTTCGAAGCCAGCGAGTTGCCCGATTTCTTGCCGGTGGTACTCGAGTTCGCTTCGACCCAGCCACCGGAGACGGCGCGCGCCTTTCTGGGCGAAATGGCGCATATCCTGAATGCGATCCATAGCGCCTTGATCAAGCGCGGCGACCCTTATGCGGCTGCGCTCGGCGCGGTGCTTGAACTGGCGGGCGAAAAACCACAGGCGGTGCAGATCACCGTCGACGAGGCGCTCGACGAAGCCTGGCAGGAACCGGCAGCCTTTGACGGTTGTTCCAGCAAGGGGCAAAGCAAACCGGGCGCAGTCCAGCCCATCCACATCGTCAGAAAATCTTCAAACCAGCCAGGAGTGCAGGCATGAACTCGCTCGACTTTGCCTTGTTCGGCATCTATCCCTATATCTGCATGGCAGTCTTCCTGCTTGGCAGCCTGTTGCGCTTCGATCGCGACCAGTACAGCTGGAAAAGCGACTCATCGCAGATGCTGCGCGCCGGCACGCTGCGCTGGGGCAGCAACCTGTTTCACATCGGTGTGCTGTTCTTGTTTTTCGGCCATCTGGTCGGCATGCTGACACCGCATTTCATGTACGAGCATTTCATCAGCGCCGGCAGCAAACAGCTGATGGCGATGGTCAGCGGAGGGCTGGCCGGACTGCTCGGGTTTGTCGGCGTGACGCTGCTGCTGCACCGGCGTTTGGTCGACGAGCGCATCCGCATCAACTCCAAGACCAGCGACATCGTGCTGCTGGTGCTGCTGTGGCTGCAACTCGCTCTCGGTCTGGCGACGATTCCGCTGTCGGCCCAGCATCTGGACGGCGGCATGATGATGTTGCTGGCCGGTTGGGCGCAGCGCATCGTCACTTTCCAATCCGGTGCGGTCGAGCTGCTGGCATCGGCTTCCTGGGTCTTCAAGCTGCATATGTTCCTCGGCATGAGCTTGTTCCTGGTCTTTCCTTTCACCCGCCTGGTGCATGTCTGGAGCGGCTTCGGCACGCTCAGCTATCTGCTGCGCCCTTACCAGATGGTGCGCAGCCGCAGGCTGTCGCTGCGTTCCGGTCACAACCCGCATTGAGGTAAAAAATCATGGAACAAGCAAAAACCGGCTGCGGTGGCGGTGGCGCCAGTTGCGGTTGTGGTGGTGGTGGCGGCAAAGCAGCAATCGAAGAACCGGTCCCGGTTCAGGCCAATCCCCATGCCAGCGACATCTTGCTGCCGGTGGCGACGGTCAACGGCATCCCCCTGCATGGTGCGGCCGAGTCACCCGATCCTGAAAGCCTGCGCCAACGCGCTTATAGCGAGTTGCTGCGCCAGGCCGCACAGCGCGACGGTTTGCTCGCTGAAGCCGACCGGCCGGCACTCGACGGTGTGCAGAGCGAAGCCGCCTCGAACGCGATCGAGCTGCTGCTGGAAGGCCAGATCCGCATCCCCGAGCCCGATGTCAGCGCCTGCCGTCGCTTCTTCGATGCGCATCAGGCAAGGTTTTCAATTGGCGAAAAAGTTCTCGCCCGACATATCCTGTTCGCGGTGACGCCAGGTGTTGATGTCGCAGCCTTGCGTCAGCGGGCTGAAGCCTTGCTGCTGGCGCTGCGCTGCGCCGACATCGAAGCGTTCGCCAAGGCGGCTGCCGAAACGTCGAATTGCCCAAGCGGTGCTGAAGGCGGTGCGCTGGGCTGGCTCGCACGTACCGACTGCGCGCCCGAGTTCGCCGCCGCCCTGTTCGCGCAGGATCTGGCCAATGCCCATGTCGGCGTGCTGCCAAGGCTGGTCAGCACCCGTTTCGGCTTTCACATTGTTTTGGTTGAAGCGCGTGAAGCGGGTCAGGCCCAGGCCTTCGAGGCTGTGCAGGCGGCGATCAAGCAGACCTTGCGTCAGCAGGCTTATGTCACCGCCTTGCGCCACTACCTGAACCTGCTCGCCGGCGCGGCCCTGATCGAGGGGCTGGAGCTTGAAGGGGCGGATTCGCCCTTGCTGCAGTAGACAGCTGGTTGATCGGACGGATCGGGTTGATCGGGCTGGCCGTGATGCAGGTCAAGCGATGGCCTTCGCTTGCCGCCTACCCTCCCGGGTCCTTCTTCCAAGCGGCTGCGCAGCGGCGCAGACAACATGACCGAAGCAGTTTCTGACCAATTCCTGCAGCAGATTTTCGAGCGCAGCGGGCTCAAGCCCTTGCTGTTGAAGGGCCGGCAGTTGCTGCCGATCGTGCAGGGCGGCATGGGCATTGGCGTCAGCGCACAGGGCCTGGCTGGCACAGTGGCGGCGGCCGGTGGCGTGGGGACGCTGAGCTCGGTTGACTTGCGTCGACACCACCCTGACCTGATGGCAAGGACTGAAGGCCATAGCGCTGGCGCTGCAGCCAAGCGCTTGATCAACGAGGTCAATCTGATCGCGCTCGAACGCGAGATCGCCGGCGCCTGGGAACGATCTCAAGGGCGCGGCCTGGTGGCCTTGAACGTGATGCGTGCCGTCAGCGAATATGCCGCGCAAATCGCCAAGGCGCTCGAATGCGGCATCGAGGCCATCGTCGTTGGTGCGGGCCTGCCGCTCGATCTGCCCGATCTGGCGCGCGAGCATCCCCAGGTGGCCTTGATCCCCATCCTCAGCGATGCCCGTGGGGTCCAGTTGATCGTGAAAAAATGGGAGCGCAAACAGCGCCTGCCCGACGCGATCGTGATCGAGCATCCGCGTCTCGCCGGCGGCCATCTCGGCGCCGCCAAGGTGGCCGACCTGAATGACCCGCGCTTTGATTTCGAACGCGTCATCCCGGCCTGCCTTGAGTTTTTCGAGAAAGCCGGCATCGGCGGAAAGATTCCGTTGATCGCCGCTGGCGGGGTGCGCAGCTTTGCCGACATCCAGCGCCTGCAAGGCCTGGGCGCTGCGGCGGTGCAACTCGGCACTGCTTTTGCGGTCACCATCGAGGGCGATGCCCACCCCGAATTCAAGCGCGTGCTGGCCGAAGCCAGCGAGTCCGACATGATCGAGTTCACCAGCGTGGCC
>JBIKPD010000351.1:0-4299 GCA_044357665.1 Roseateles sp.
TTATTTTTGAAGGATTTTCCGTATCGAGCCAACTTGTTCTCTCATCACGCCCCCTGTTTTGAAGATCTAACGAGGCGACAAGTAGTCTGACACAGGGGGAGTCCTTGCGGTAATTCCGGTCATGCGCCAACAAGGCCCGCATGATCCTCACGTTCTTGGTGGCCTCGGCCACCTGCAGCCCGCATAGGGCCGAAGGCCGGAATGCGGGGAAAAAAATGAACCTGCTCAGCGCTCTTCCAGATGTGGCGGCGATTGGCCTTCGGCGGGGGCGCCGGTTTCGGCATCGATCCAGCCGGCAATGCCGATCTGGTCCTCGACTTCAGGCAAGCTCTCGTCCGGGGCCAGCCCTTCTTCGCCGGCATGAATGTCGGCAGACGCTAACTCATAGCTCTCGAACGGGCCGAATTCCTGCGTCCCATCGGGTGCCTCCCAGTAATAGCCATCAGGCCGCAGATTGATCACATCCGGCACGCTTTCCCTTGTTGGCTCAGCGGTGGCTGAAGCCCTGGCTTCGCGCCATTGTCGGCGGGCTCTTTTGGCTGCTTTGGTGTTCATTGAATTATCCTTTCGTGGTGGTCGCCCCGGGTTTCGCAACCCAGGCTATTTGACAAGCAGTACCGGCACCCCGGCCAGATGAACCACGCGCTGAGCCACCGAGCCAAGCAGGAAGCTGCCCAGCGAACCCAGCCCGCGGGTGCCCATGGCGATCTGATCGACGCCAGCAACAGCCGCCATCCGCACGATCTCGGGTGCAACCATGCCGGTGCAGGCTTCGGTCGCAAAGACCCTCAAACCTGCGGCCCGGGCCAAGGCTGAAGCGTCTTCCAGGATCTGGTCTTGTTTGAAATGTGCAGCCTCATCGAGCTTGGCGAAGGCCGAAGGCCGGGTCTCACCGTGAATTGCCGGGCTGCTGCTGACTTGCACCAGCATCACTTCAATTTCAGCCGGCGCCTGTGCCAATTTCGCCACTGCGCTGATGGCATGCCGGGCATGCTCCGAGCCGTCTACCGGGATCAGGATTTTCAACATCACAAGCCTCCGGAAAGTTGCTGCCGTTTCTGCAATCCGGGCAGGTTAAGTCCGGGGCAATCCTGTCGATTGAGAGGACGCAAGGCAGTTGGATGCGAGCGACCCGTCGACGCGTGGATGCCCGACAGACCCCTCGCGTCAGGCGTCAGAATTCCTTGTTTGGTGCGAAATCACAAGCCGGAGCGTTTTCGCAGTTAAATCAATTCCGCCGCTGGCTGTTTGATGTTGTCGCACCCACCGCTTCGCCGGATGCAGCGGGCACCGAGCCGTGGTTCAATCGAAGGCTGAGGCCCATGCGTGCATTACGCTGACGGTCTGTGCGCTGCAAGAACCAAATGTGCGAGGGCCTGGCTGGATGACCGATTTGCTGCTGAACAATGCAAGGCTGGTGCTGGGCCGGGAGGTTCTTCACGGCCATGTGCGCGTGCAGAGGGGCTTGATCACCGACATCGGGCAGGGTCTGACGGCGCTGCCCGGCGCTATTGATCTGCAGGGCGACTGGCTGCTGCCGGGCCTGGTCGAATTGCATACAGACAACCTTGAGCGCCATCTGATGCCGCGCCCGAAGGTGATGTTCCCGATGCAAGGTGCGGTGCAAGCGCATGACGCCGAGATTGCCGCTGCGGGCATCACCACGGTGTTCGACGCGATCGGCGTCGGCGACCCCTACGGCGAAGGATTCCGCGCCCGCGATCAGAGCGGCTTGCTGGCGGTACTCGACGGGCTGCAAGCGGCTGGCGTGTTGCGTGCTGATCATTTGATCCATGTGCGCTGCGAATTGCCGGCGCCAAATGCGCGCGATTTGTTCGCCGCTTTTGCCGGCCACCAGCGGCTGCGGATGATCTCGCTGATGGACCACACGCCGGGTCAGCGCCAATGGACCGACCTCGAACTTGCGCGCACCCATTACACCGGCAAGAAGGGCTGGAGTGCAGCGCGTTTTGACGCCGAAGTGCTGCTCGCGCCGCAACGCCAGGCGGAATATTCTGTGCCGAACCGGGCCTGGTTTGCCGACTTCGCCCGTCAGCATCGCATCCCGCTGGCAACTCATGATGACAGCAGCGCCGCCCATGTCGAGGAGGCATTCCACCTCGGTGCGGTGATCAGTGAATTCCCGACCACCTTGGTGGCTGCCAGGCGGGCGCGCGAACTTGGTTTGTCGACGGTAGCGGGCGCGCCGAACCTGGTGCGCGGCGGCTCGCATTCGGGCAATGTGGCGGCGCTCGAGCTGGCCCGTGCCGGACTGCTCGACTCACTCTCGTCCGACTATGTCCCGGCCAGTCTGCTGCAGGCAGCCTGGAAACTGACCGTCGATGCCGGCTTCAGCCTGGCCGAAGCCGTCGCGGTGGTGAGTCTGCACCCGGCCCGGTCTTGCGGCCTGAGCGACCGCGGTGAAATCGCCGAAGGCTTGCGTGCCGATCTGCTGCGGGTGCGCGAGGTTGCCGGCACGCCGGTCGCCTGCGCTGTCTATTCCAAAGGGCTGCGGGTCGCCTGAGCGTTTGGCTCAGAGGCTGCCGATGGTGACCTTGGTCGCTGAGGGCGGCGTAGCCGAGCTCTTCGTCAATTGCTTTTGTTGGGTGCCGCGCAACGCATTTGCGACGGTGTTGCCATTCGCGGCCATTGACTTAGCCGAAAAGCCCATATCCATAGCGGCAGCGCTGGCAAACACAAACGCGCAGACCGAATATTTGATGAAGGCAAGGCGACGGTTCATGAGGACTTCTGGTTTTAACGACGCGCATTGTATTGCATGGTTTATCAATTGATGACAAGGGCGCGTCAATTCGATAGGTTTATCAGCGTCAAGCGGCGCAGCACAAAATTGCTGCAGGTGCAAGCTCAATACATATCGGAATGGTGGGCCTGCTGCGCGGCGATGTCGACGGCAGCTATGCGCCCTGCTGGCAGTCCGACAAAGAATTGAGCCCAACGCAGTTCGAGATTTATCACCCCTGACATGGCCCCGTATTGCGCTGCGCTGCGTGGCGGGCTACGGATGGTTAAGGGGGGTGATAAGCGAGCCCATATGATTGGGGGATGACAAGTTTGAAAATTCTCTTTGTTCATCAGAATTTTCCGGGTCAGTTCCGGCAACTCGCGCCGGCGCTGCTACAGGCCGGGCACCAGGTGCATGCGCTTTCGATCGCCGACTATGGAGTGCCGGGCGTCAAACTGCATCGCTACAGCGTGAACGCCGCCGATGCGGCGGCGGTTCCGCACCCCTGGCTGCGCGACACCCAGGCCAAGGTGCTGCGCGCGCAAGCGGCGATGCAAGGCATGGCGGCGCTAAAACAGCAGGGCTTCATGCCAGATCTGGTCATCGCTAATCCCGGTTGGGGCGAGACCTTATGCGTCAAAGATGTCTGGCCGGCCACAAAGCTGCTGTGCCTGATGGAGTTCTTTTATGCCGCCCATGGGCTGGATATGGGTTTTGATCCTGAGTTCGCATCCTCAAGCCTTGACGACAATGGGCGGCTGCGGATGAAGAACCTGCTGCTGCTCGAAGCGCTGCTGACGATGGACGCGGGAGTCGCCCCTACAAAATGGCAGTTCGATAGCCTGCCGACCATCATGAGCCCCAAGGTCAGCGTGATTTTTGACGGCATCGATACCAAGCTGATCAAGCCCGATGCTGGTGCCAGCATCCGCCTGGGCAGTGGTTTGACGCTGCGCGCTGGCGACCCAGTGGTCACTTATGTGTCGCGCAATCTCGAGCCCTACCGGGGCTTCCATGTCTTCATGCGTGCGTTGCCCGAGTTGCTGCGGCGTTGCCCGGAGGCACATGTAGTGATCGTGGGCGGCGACTCGGTCAGTTACGGCGCGCTACCAGTGGGCGGCGGGGGCTGGAAACGCAAGATGCTGGAGGAATTGCAGGGACAACTCGATTTCAAGCGCGTGCACTTCGTCGGCAAGGTGGCTTACAGCCTTTATCTGCAACTGCTGCAGGTGTCGGCAGTGCATTGCTACCTCACTTACCCGTTTGTGCTGTCATGGAGCTGCATCGAGGCGCTGTCCGCTGGGTGCCATGTGGTCGGCAGCCGAACCGGGCCTGTGCAGGAATTCATCGAATCAGGCCACAACGGCACTTTGGTCGATTTTTTTGACGTTGCGTCGATTGCCGATGCGCTTGTGAGCGGCTTGGGTAAACGCGCTGAGAGCCAAGCGCTGCGCCAGCGGGCGCGGGAAACGGCGATCGAGCGCTGCGACTTCGGGCGCGTTGCGCTGCCGGGCTATCAGGCCTTGATTGAGGGGCTCTGCGATGGCGGCAGA
>JBIKPD010000350.1:0-4299 GCA_044357665.1 Roseateles sp.
CTTGATCGCCTTGTTGATCGGCGTCTCGGTGATCTTCGTCAGTGATTTCGTGATCCGTACTTTGCGCGGCTATTTCCTCGACCTGGCCAGTGCCAAGGCCGATGCGGCGATTGCCGATTCGCTGTTCGAACAGATCCTCGACGCACGCCTGCAGTCCAAGCGCGGCAGCACCGGCGCGCTGGCCAGCACGCTGAAGGAATTCGAGTCGATCCGTGACTTCCTTACTTCGGCCACCTTGACCACTTTCATCGATGTGCCCTTCGCGATCCTGTTCCTGGCGATCATCTTCGTGATCGGCGGGCCCATCGTCTATGTGCCCTTGATCGCGATTCCGGTGATGGTGATCGCCGGCATGGCGGTGCAGCCGCAGCTCAAGCGCCTGACCAAGGAGTCACAGGAAGACGGTCACCACAAGCAGGCGATCCTGGTCGAAACGCTCAGTGGCCTGGAAACGATCAAATCGCTGGGTGCGGGTGCGCAGATGCGCCGCCGCTGGCAGGAAGCCGTGACGCACCAATCGCATATCGGGCTGAAGTCGCGCATGCTGGCGCAGATCGCTGCCAATGTGGCGAGCCTGGCGCAACAGTTCGTGCAGGTCAGCGTGGTCACCGTTGGCGCGCTGCTGGTTCAACAGGGGCAGCTCGGCTTTGGCGCCATCATTGCCTGCACGATTCTGGCCGGCCGGGCGATTGCGCCAATGGCCCAGATCACCCAGTTGCTGACTCGGATGAACCAGACTTTCGTCAGCTACCGCGCGCTGTCCAAGGTGATGGAGCAGGAGCGTGAACACCAGCCCGGCGCGGTCTTCATGGCGAGGCCCGAATTCAAGGGTGCGATCGAATTCCGCAACGTCACGTTCACCTATCCCGGCGCATCGCGGCCAACGCTGCAGGACATGTCTTTCCAGATTCAGCCCGGCGAGCGCGTGGCGATCATCGGCAAGGTCGGTTCCGGCAAGACGACGATTTCCAAGCTGGTGCTGGGCCTGTTCAAACCCGAGTCGGGTGCGGTGCTGATCGACGGTGTTGACGTGCGCCAGATCGACCCGGCTGACCTGCGTGCAGCGCTGGGCGTGGTGCTGCAGGATGTCTGGCTGCTCGGCGGCACGATCAAGCAGAACATTGCCCTGGGCGGACATTTCCCCAGCGATGCCGAAATCCTGCATGCCGCGCAACTGGCCGGTGTTGAAGATTTCGTGCGCCAGCATCCCGAAGGCTACAGCTTGCGGCTGGGCGAGCGCGGCGAAGGCTTGTCGGGCGGGCAGCGCCAGGCAGTGGCGATTGCGCGTGCGCTGCTGGGCAAGCCGGCGATCCTGGTGTTCGACGAAGCGACCAGCGCGATGGACATAGCGGCTGAAGCGCAGTTGTTACAGCGTCTGAAGCAGGAACTCGACGGCCGCACTTTTGTCACCATCACCCACAAGAGCACGATGCTGCAGCTGGTCAACAAGATCATCGTCGTCGACCAGGGTCGGGTGACGATGCAGGGCACACCTGAAGAACTGGTGCGCGCGCAGCAACAGCAGCAGCAAGCAGCGGCGCAGGCTGCTGCAGCAGCTGCGCCATCCAACGGCATGACCGTGGTTTGAGAGGCGGACTTTTATATGTTGAATAAAGCAAAAGACGCCCCCCAGAGCTGGACTGACCGCCTGGCCGGTGAGGCCGCCACCACCGTGGCCAGCAGCGGCAACAAGCGCGGGCAGTTGCGGCGCGCCTCCCTGTGGCTGCTGTGGTTCATCACAGCCATGTTTGTCGTCTTGTTCATCTGGGCTGCGCTGGCCGAGATCAACACCGTCACCCGCGCTGATGGCCGCGTCATCCCTTCAGCCAAGCTGCAGGTGATCCAGAACCTGGAAGGCGGTATCGTCACCGAAATCCTGGCCAAGCCGGGCCAGCAGGTCAACGCCGGCGACAAGCTGGTGGCGCTGTCGACCGTACAGCCCGATGCCGAAAAGCAGTCGCGCTTCCAGCAACTGCTGGCGCTCGACGCAAGGGCTTCGCGCCTGAATGCGCAGGCCAGTGGTGCGGCCTTGCAATTCAGCAAGGATGTGAACAAATTCGCGGCTGATGTGGCCGCGGCTGAAACCGCCGCCTATCTGACCAAGAAGACTGAACAGGCGGCCCAGCTCGGCGTGATCGACGCGCAGATCGAGCAGAAATCGCGCGAACTGCAGGAAGTCCAGATCACGCTGAAATCGAGCTTGCAAAGCCTTGAGCTCGGGCGCGAAGAACGCACAACGGTTGCCAGCATGGTCGAGCGCGGGCTGGAGCCGCGGCTCGAGTTGGTGCGTATCGACCGCAGCATGGCCGAGCTCGAAGCCCGCGCCAATATGGCGCCGGTGACGCTGGAGCGGGTGCGTGCCTCGATCGCTGAAATGCGCTCGCGTCGCGAGGCTGCGCTCGGCCAGTTCCGCAGCGAGACCTTGGCCGACCTGAACCGCACCATGGGTGACCTGAACGCGATGCAGCAGTCGATGCCAGCCCTGGCCGACCGCGTAGCGCGTACCGAAATCAGGGCGCCGATGAAGGGCATCGTCAACCGCGTTTTCGTCGCCACCATCGGCGGCATCGTCAAACCGGGTGAGCCGATTCTCGAAATCGTTCCGGGCGATGACCAGTTGGTGGTCGAAGCGCTGGTGCAGCCCAAGGACATCGGTTTCACCAAGATCGGTCAGCATGCCAACGTCAAGATCACTGCGTTCGATTACTCCATCTTCGGCTCGATGGAAGGCCGCGTCGTCAACATCAGCGCCGACGCCGTGCCCAACGAAAAGGGCGAAGCCTTCTACCAGGTGCGGATCGAAACCAAGACACCGGTGATCGACGCGATCGACAAGAAGCTCTCGATCATCCCCGGCATGCAGGCACAGATCGACATCGTCACCGGCAAGCGCACCATCCTGCAGTTCCTCGCCAAACCGCTGGTCGCCTTGAAGGAAAACGCGTTCAGGGAGCGTTGATTTCCGCATCAGCCGGGCTCGTCACAGCAGCACCTGGCGCTTGATCTGAACCATCCGCAGTTAGGCGGCGACTCCTGATCTGTTGACCAGGGTTCGACGGCCCCGATTCCAGACCCCGCAATCCGCTGCGCTGCTTGTCGGGCTACGGGATCGGTTTGTGGCCCGGCCTGCACGGGAGTCCTGGCAATTGAAACTCCGACCTTGCCGCCCATGAACTGCCGATTCAGGCTGAATTTGACCAAATAAATATCAAATTAAAAATTTACTGGTAGAGTCAACCTAGATGAGCAAATTGATTTAGCGGTTGGCAGTGCTGCGGAAAATTCTCCGCCGATTTCGACTCCGACTCCGACTGCTGGGATTGGCTGAATTTGCCCTGAACAGCAAGGCACCTCGAGCAAGGCGATGACGCATCGGCACCTTCGTTACTGCGGGCCAGGTTGTCTTGCGCAAGCATTGGCTTTTTTGATCTTGCTGGCGCGTGGCGATGAGTCAGATGGCAGCATGGGCCCCGGGATTCAAGTCAAAACCATTTTGCTTCCCGGGCAACTTTGAGGAGTTGAACGCATGACGATATTGACTGGCAAGGCAGGCTCTCACAGACTGACCATTGGTGCGGGCAGCGACAACATCGTCGGCGGGGCGGGCGACGACCAGTTGCCGGCGTCGTCGCAAACAGGCATCGAACGGTCCAACCGATTGAACCCCGATCAACACGCTCGCCCCCGCCCGGGACTTGACAAATAGACCGGCAGTACACAAGAGAACAAAATAATGTCTACCTATATTATTTTCATCGACTCAAGAGTCACAGGATACGAGGCACTCGTCTCAGATCTGCCCGTAGGTTCAGAGTGGCATCTTCTGGAAGCCGATGCCGACGGCGTAGAGCAGATCGCAAGTTTTCTGACGGGCCACGCGGGGATTGACTCAATCCAGATCGTGTCTCATGGCAGCGCGGGCGCCGTTTACCTGGGTTCCACAAAGCTTGATGCCGAAAATTTGTGGGCTTATCAAGATCAACTGCAACAGATCGGTGCTGCGCTGACACCTGACGGCGACCTGTTGCTGCTCGGCTGCAACGTCGGGCAAGGCGATGTGGGCCAACTGTTCATTGATGAATTGAGCAGGCTTGCCGCGGCCGACGTTGCCGCATCAACCGACACCACCGGCCTGGGCGGGAATTGGGCGCTGGAGGCAAGCTCTGGCGGTGCGATTGAAAGTTCAATCGCAATCTCTGAAACAAGTCAGCAGACCTATACCAGTGCGCTGAGTGCCTTGTACCAGGTCACCCAAGCCGTTTCATTCACGGAGGACGGTAGCTCGAGCTTTCAGTTTGT
>JBIKPD010000352.1:0-4291 GCA_044357665.1 Roseateles sp.
GGCAAACTGCTCGATGTCGATGCCTTGACCGAATGGCTGGCCCGGCATGTTGATCTGACCTTTGTTCGCATCGATCCGCTGACGGTCGATGTGGGGCGGGTGGCCGACATCATGTCGATGGCTTATGCCCAGGCCAAGCGCTGCCTGCCGGTGCAGGTCGGACTCAATGAGGTCACGATCGCGACTTCGGAGCCGCTTGATACGGGATGGGTAGCGGAGATCGAGTCGCATAGTCGCAAGGCGATCAAGCTGGTGCTGGCCAACCCGATCGACATTGCCCGCTACACGACTGAATTTTTTACTTTGGCGCAATCAGTACGTGCCGCAGAGAAGGCAGGCGCGTCGGCCCAGGCGGCCAACTTTGAGCAGTTGGTCGAACTCGGTCGCAGCAACAAGCAGTTGGATGCCAATGACCAAGGCGTGGTTCAAGTCGTCGATTGGCTGTGGCAATACGCGTTTGACCAGCGCGCCAGTGATATTCATCTGGAGCCGCGGCGCGACATGGGCGTGATCAGGTTTCGCATCGATGGCGTTCTGCATACGGTTTACCAGCTTCCACCCACGGTGATGAGCGCGATGACAGCCCGCATCAAGCTGCTCGGGCGCATGGATGTCGTGGAACGCCGCCGTCCGCTTGATGGCCGCATCAAGACCCGCAACCTGATCGGCGAAGAAGTCGAAATGCGCCTCTCCACGATCCCGACAGCCTTCGGCGAAAAGATGGTGATGCGTATTTTTGATCCCGATCTCGCCGTCAAGGATCTTGCCACCCTGGGCTTTTCAAGCCACGACGCTGATCGCTGGGAAAAGCTCGTGACCCAGGATCACGGCATCATCCTGGTCACCGGGCCGACAGGCAGCGGCAAAACGACAACCCTCTATTCAACGCTGAAGCGTCTGGCGACCGACGAGGTCAATGTCTGCTCGATTGAAGACCCGATCGAGATGATCGAACCAGCTTTCAATCAGACCCAGGTGCAGACCTTGCTTGATTTCGGCTTTGCCGAAGGCTTGCGGGCCTTGATGCGACAGGATCCGGACATCATCATGGTGGGTGAAATTCGCGACCTCGAGACCGCCGAGATGGCGATCCAGGCGGCGCTAACCGGGCATCTCGTGTTCAGTACCCTGCACACCAACGATGCCGCGTCAGCGGTCACCCGCCTGCTTGACCTGGGTGTTCCGTCCTACTTGATCAGTGGCACCTTGATCGGCGTGCTGGCGCAGCGCCTGGTGCGGACTCTTTGCGTCCATTGCAAAGTGCCCGACTCGACAGTGACCCGTGCAACGCTCAACGAGATGCTCAAGCATTGGCGCATCAGCGGCGGCGTCAAACCCTGCAGGCCGGTCGGTTGCCTGGCGTGCCGCAACACCGGCTTTCTCGGCCGAGCCGGGCTCTACGAGCTTTTGACGGTCAGCGAAGCGATCAAGTCCTGCTTGCATCCTGTGGCCGAAATGCAGGCCTTGCTTCGCCTGGCTTTGCAGGACGGCATGCGCCCCTTGCGTTTGGCGGGAGCGATGAAGGTGGCTGAAGGGCAGACCACAATCGGAGAGATCCTGCGCAGCACGCCCGAATGGACTTGATTGACCGAGAAATTGCCAGTTCGATTTTGTTCAAGTCTTACGTGGAATCCACTAGCCGGACGGGCCTTGGTAGTCCATAGAATGCAAAAGTAAATAAATTCGTTGAAAGGTTGTGATGAAAATCAAAAGTCAAAGAGACTTCTGGTCCGGCATGTTGTTCCTGGTCGCCGGCCTTGCATTTGCCTGGGGGTCGACTGAATACAGTTTTGGCTCATCAGCCCGTCCGGGTCCGGCTTATTTCCCGTTTGGGCTGGGCGTGCTGTTGGCGCTCTTGGGAAGCCTGGTACTTTTCAAGGCCCTGACCATTGAGTCCGAGGGTGGCGATCTGATTGGCGACATTGCCTGGAAGCCCCTGTTCATCATCGTCGGAGCGATCGTGGTTTTTGGTTTGATGCTGCCCCGTTTTGGAATGGTCATTACTTTGCCGGTTTTGATCACCATGTCAGCCTTGGCAGGTGACGAATTTCATTGGCGAGATGCTCTCATCAGTAGTGTGATCTTGACGTTTGGCTGCTGGGTAATGTTCATCTGGGGTCTCAAATTGGTGATTCCGGTTTGGCCCATTTACTTTGCTGGCTGAGGAGCAGAACGCATGGAACTTCTGAACAATCTTGCGTTGGGTTTTCAGGTCGCACTGACCTTGCAAAACCTGCTTTATGCTTTCGGTGGTGCAGTGCTTGGCACCTTGATCGGCGTGCTGCCCGGTCTCGGGCCGGTAGCCACGATCGCGATGCTGCTGCCGTCGATTTACGCCCTGGACGCGACTCCCGCATTGATCATGCTGGCCGGCATTTATTACGGTGCCCAGTACGGCGGGTCGACAACCGCCATCTTGATCAACGTACCAGGCGAGTCGGCCTCGGTTGTAACCGCCATCGATGGTTATCAGATGGCCCGCCAGGGTAGAGCAGGCGCGGCGTTGGCTGCAGCAGGTCTGGGGTCCTTCTTTGCCGGTTGCGTTGGAACAATCGTGATTGCCTCCTTTGCCCCGCCGTTGACCGAACTGGCCTTCAAGTTCGGACCTGCCGAATATTTTTCGCTGATGGTGTTGGGCCTGATCGGTGCCGTCGTGCTCGCTTCCGGCTCATTGATCAAAGCCGTCTCGATGATTTTGCTCGGGCTGTTGCTGGGACAGATCAACACCGACGTGATCTCGGGCACCCCGCGCTTTTCATTCGACGTGCCCGAGTTGACCGACGGCATCGGCTTCGTCGTGATCGCGATGGGCATCTTCGGTTTCGGCGAGATCATCGCCAATCTGGGCATGCCAGCTGAGCACCGCGAGGTTTTCACCAAGGATGTGAAGGGACTTTGGCCCACCAAGCGTGACTTCCAGGAAGCCTGGCCATCGGTTCTGCGCGGAACTGCTTTGGGATCGGTTCTGGGTGTATTGCCTGGCGGAGGCGCATTGCTGTCATCGTTCGCTGCCTATACCTTGGAAAAGAAGATCGTCAAGAATCCGCGCGTTCCGTTCGGTAAAGGCGCCATCCAGGGCGTTGCAGGTCCGGAAGCGGCCAACAATGCAGGCGCTCAGACCAGCTTCATCCCGATGTTGACGCTGGGCATCCCGCCAAATGCGGTGATGGCGTTGATGGTCGGGGCGATGACGATCAAGGGCATTCAGCCTGGTCCGCAGGTCATGACCAGCAATCCCGAGCTGTTCTGGGGCTTGATTGCTTCGATGTGGATCGGTAATTTGATGTTGGTGGTTCTGAATCTGCCATTGATCGGAATCTGGATCAAGTTGCTGACCGTGCCTTACCGGTTCCTGTTCCCGGCCATCGTGACTTTCTGCTGCATCGGGACTTACTCGCTCAACAACAGCGGGTTCGATGTCTATATGTGCGCGATTTTCTCCATGGTTGGTTATCTCTTTTACAAGCTCAGCTGTGAACCTGCGCCCCTGCTGCTCGGCTTCATTCTCGGGCCGATGATGGAGGAGAACCTGCGCCGTGCCTTGTTGCTGGCGCGTGGTGACTGGACGACTTTCATGACCCGGCCTTTGTCAGCCGGCCTGCTGCTCGCGGCAGTCCTGATGGTCGTGATCGTTATGCTGCCGTCGATCAAGAGCAAACGCGACGTTGCTTTCAAGGAAGATTGACCTTGGCTGCGCTGCCTCATTGGCAGCGAGTTGATGCTCCAAGGCCCGCCAGATCTGATCTGTGCGGGCCTTTTTTGTTGTACGTTCAAACAGAATTGCTAGGCGCCATCAGAGCGGCCGAACCCTGCGGCGCGCCTCGCTGTAAAGCAGAGGTTCCTGGTCGCGTGCAGATGCGGCGAGGATGGCGGCGCATTTGCCCGGGGTGCTGGCGAGCGAAGACCCGCAGCAGGAGGCGGGGAGGGTGTTCACTTCGCAGCGCAAGCCCTTGCGCTGAGCTCGCGGGCCAGTCGGGCGCGGGGCTTTTGGAATTATTTCGCAGAAAAGCTGGACCCGGCCCGAACTTTCATGCTACAGTCTAAGGCTGGGCTGAACAAAAGCTTCTTCGCGGTGAAGTTCAAACGCGAAGATCAAGCAAGAGTTCAAACCAGGTGAAGTAGAGATAGGCACCGAAAACTAAATGTTTGAAAGTGCTTGACGGATTTGAAGAAAATCAGTCATAATCTCACCTCTGTGCTGCTGGCAGTTAAGTCGGCGGTGTAGCAAGAAAGCGGGGCGAAAGTCCGGTGAGTAGAGCAGCTCTTTAAAAATTAACAGCCGATAAGCGTG
>JBIKPD010000353.1:0-4283 GCA_044357665.1 Roseateles sp.
CAGGCTGCTGGCGGTACAGGAAATCACTGCGTCGAATTCATGCAGCCGATGCGGCAGGTCGGCCAGCCGCACGGCCTCGGCGCCCAGTCTGCCGGCGAGTTTTTCGCCCCGCTCGAGCGTCCGGTTCGCCACCGCCATCGCCAGCGGTGCCTTGGCGGCAAAATGGGTGGCCACCAGTTCGATCATCTCGCCGGCGCCGACGAAAAGCACCTTGATCTTGGTCAGGTCCTCGAACAACTGCCCGGCCAGGCGTACTGAGGCAGCGGCCATGCTGATCGAATGGGCACCGATCTCGGTCGAGGTGCGGACTTCCTTGGCGACTGAAAAACTGCGCTGGAACAGCTGGTGCAGCATCGATCCCAGGGTGCCGGCCTGATCGGCCTCACGCACTGCCTGCTTCATCTGCCCGAGGATCTGCGGCTCGCCCAGCACCATCGAATCGAGGCCGCTGGCGACCCGGAAAGCATGTCTTGCCGCAGCGCTGCCTTCGCGCACATAGGCGTGATGCATCAAGGCCTTGCTTTCGATGCCGCCGATGGTGGCCAGCCAGTCAAACGCCGGCTGCACCATCGCCGCATTGCCGGCCATATACAGCTCGGTGCGGTTGCAGGTGGACAAGATGGCCGCTTCGGCCAGACCAGCTGCTTGGCGCGGTGCCCGCAGCTGCATCAGCTCGCGAAAGTTCAACAGCGTTGGCGCCAATTGTTCAAGCGTGAATGCAAATCGCCCGCGCAAATCAAGCGGAGCGGAGTTGTGATTCAGGCCAAGGGTGAACACCGTCATCTGAACATTATAAAATTTGTTGGTGCCGGGTAGGAACGACAGCGAATTTCCAAGTCCCGTGACGCAAATTATCCCGGATCAGTCGGCGCAGAAGCTGGCGACCGGTTCGCTGCAATTGACATTCATCAAGCCTGAAGCAAGTTCAACTTCAAAGCAGATTCCTTGAGCCCGCTCGACGCCTTCTGGCATATCGCCAATTTTTTTGCCCCTGCCTGGGCAGTGGCCGCCATGCTTGCTTTGGTCGTCAAGCTGCTTTGGCGGCGGCAGCTGGCCGGTGCTGCATGGACCCGCTTGACTCTGGCGGGCGCACTGGGCGGCAGCGCCGGACTGATTGCCGCGATCTGGCTGCTCGGACATGACGGAACCATCGCCGGCTATGGTTTGCTGTTGCTCGGCGTGAGTCTGCCGCAATGGTGGATGACGCTCAAGCCGGGACGCTGACCTCGTCGAGCGTCAGTACTTCGGCGCGCAGCGAATGGGCCAAGGCCTGGGTGATGGTGACGTCGACCAACTGATTCATCAAACGCGCTTGGCCCTTGAAATTGACGATACGGTTGCATTCGGTGCGACCCATCAATTCGCTCGCATCCTTGCGTGCATTGCCCGTCACCAGGATTTTCTGGGTCGACCCGACCATGGTCTGGCTGATTGCCAGGCTGTTGGCTTCGATCGCGGCCTGCAATTCCTGCAGACGCGCGACCTTGGCCTCGTAAGGGGTCAGGTCTTCCAGCGCCGCCGCAGGCGTTCCCGGACGGGGGCTGAAGATGAAGCTGTATGACGCGTCAAAGCCGACCTCGTCGACCAGCTTCATCAGCTTGGCATGGTCTTCGGCGGTCTCGCCGGGGAAGCCGACGATGAAGTCGCTGGCGATGCGGATGTCGGGCCGGATCAGGCGCAGCTTGCGGATCGTGCTTTTGAACTCGAGCGCGGTGTAACCACGCTTCATCGCCATCAGGATACGGTCGCTGCCATGCTGGACCGGCAGATGCAGATGGTTGACCAATTGCGGGATCTTGCCGTAGGCCTCGATCAGACGCTGGCTGAACTCATTCGGGTGGCTGGTGGTGAAACGCAGGCGCTGGATGCCGGGGATTTCCGCCGCATATTCGAGCAGTAAAGCCAGGTCGGCATATTCGCCGCTGTCACCCATCTTGCCGCGGTAGGCATTGACGTTCTGGCCGAGCAGGTTGATTTCCAGCACGCCCTGGTCAGCCAGCCCGGCGATCTCGGTCAGCACATCGTCGAACGGCCGCGAAACTTCTTCACCGCGTGTGTAGGGTACGACGCAGTAGGAACAATATTTTGAACAGCCCTCCATGACCGAGACGAAGGCCGATGCGCCGTCGACCTTGGCTGGGGGCAGATTGTCGAATTTCTCGATCTCGGGGAAGCTGATGTCGACCTGCGGACGGCGTTCGGCCAGGCGCGCTTTGAGCATCTGCGGCAGCCGGTGCAAGGTCTGCGGACCGAACACCAGATCGACATAGGGTGCGCGGTCGATGATCGCCGCACCTTCCTGGCTGGCGACGCAGCCGCCGACACCGATCAACACGCCCTTGGCTTTCAGGTGCTTGACCCGGCCCAGGTCGGAGAAGACCTTTTCCTGCGCTTTCTCGCGCACCGAACAGGTGTTGAACAGAATCAGGTCGGCTTGCTCGACATCGTCGGTCTTTTCGTAGCCCTGCGCTGCGCTGAGGACATCGGCCATCTTGCCGGAGTCGTACTCGTTCATCTGGCAGCCGAAGGTCTTGATGAATACTTTTTTGCTCATGAATTGTTCCTGCGTAGGTTCAGCGTCGGGTCCAGGTCTGGGCGGCCGGGTCAAAAGTCCAGGCAGCGGCTTCTTGCGGGTTGCCCGGCCAGGGCCTGATAGCCCTCTCTGCCGGGGTAAGCAGCCAGACTTCCTTGATCAAACCTTCGCGGTCGACGGTGTAATTGACGATCAATCGCTGGCCGGTCAGGCTGGCTGACAGCTGCAGCAAGTTGCTCTGGTCGTGGATGCGGCTGCCAGGTGAGAGTCGAGCGGGCAGGCCGTTCAGGCTCACCTCGGGCGCCTGCACGACGACCATCTCGCCACGCAAGGCCTGGGCCGGAAACAGGCGCTGTGCCTGCGCGGCCAGGCTCAGCGCGAGGGCTGCAATAAAAAATGCACAGCGGTTCATGGTGTTTTCCAGGGGCTGCGTTGATCGAAGCAAAGTGGCTGAAATGAAAACGGCCTGAGTTGCCTCGGGCCGCGCCAGCGCTTTGTTTCGATAAGGCCTTGATTGTAGGTCACTGCCAGCCGAAGCGCCTGATGTAGCTGCGTTTCATCAGGGTGGTGAGCAGGCTGTATCCCGCCAGCAGAATCAGCAGCCAGGGAAAAAAGGTCATCGGCAGTTCTTGCAGCTTGAAATAGCCGGCTAATGGCCCCATCGGCAGCCAGACTCCAAAGGCCATGATGGCCAGGCTCAGCACCAGCAGCTGCGGCGCGGCCCGGCTTTCAATCAGGGGCAGCTTCGGTGTGCGCAGCATCTGCACGACCAGCGTTTGCGTCAGCAGGCCGAGGACGAACCAGCCGCTCTGGAACAGCGCTTGGTTGGCCAGATTATTGGCGCCGAAAATCGACCACATCAGTGCAAAAGTCGCGAGGTCAAAGAGCGAGCTGATCGGGCCGAAAAACAGCATGAAACGGCCGATGTCTGCAGGGTTCCATTTGAGCGGCTTGCTGACCAGTTCGTTGTCAACATGGTCGAAAGGGATGCCGGTCTGGGAGATGTCGTAGAGCAGGTTTTGCAGCAACAGCTGCAACGGCAGCATCGGCAAGAAGGGCAAAAATGCGCTCGCCACCAGCACCGACAGCACATTGCCGAAATTGCTGCTTGCCGTCATGCGGATGTACTTCAACATATTGCAGAAAGTGCGGCGGCCTTCGACCACGCCTTCATCCAGTACCAGCAGGCTCTTTTCGAGCAGGATGATGTCTGCGGCTTCCTTGGCGATGTCGACCGCCGTATCGACCGAGATGCCGATGTCGGCTGCGCGCAGCGCCGGTGCATCGTTGATGCCGTCGCCCATGAAACCGACTACATGGCCATTGGCCCGCAGGGCGCGCACGACGCGTTCCTTGTGCAGCGGCGCCAGCTTGGCAAAAACATCGTTTTTTTCGACCGCCAGCGCCAGCGCCGCAGCGTCCATCTGCTCGAGCTGCGCGCCCAGCAAAGTGCCTTGTACCGTCAAGCCGACATCGCGGCAGACCCGCGCGCTGACCAACTCGTTGTCACCGGTCAGCACCTTGACCCGGATGCCATGTACAGCCAGCGCTTGCAGGGCAGGTGCCGCCGAGTCCTTTGGCGGGTCGAGGAAGGCGATGTAACCGATCAAGGTCAGGCCCTTCTCGTCGGCCACCGAGTAACGGTTCTGCTCGGGCGGCAGCGATTTCATTGCGACGGCAACCACGCGCAAACCTTGCTGGTTCAAGTCGCGCGTGACTTGCTGGACGCGAGCCAGCAGCTTGGCGTCGA
>JBIKPD010000354.1:0-4277 GCA_044357665.1 Roseateles sp.
CAAGGGGCGGCCCTCATGTTTGAGGGCTGAATGCATCGGCGGCACCTGGTCGATCGCACCGGTGAAGGCCAGGCAGGCGGCTTCGATCTGCTCGCGCGTGACCTGCACAGCGCGTTGCTCGAGCACCTCGCCTTCAGCATCGCCAGTGCTGGTCCTGACCCCGAGTCGAAGGACGGCTTCATAAGCCTTGTCGGCATCGAGGCTGATCTGGCTGAATTTGGTACCGGCACCGAAGCACAGCGGCAGCAGACCGGTGGCCAGAGGATCCAGCGTGCCGGTATGACCGGCTTTCTCGGCCCGTAACAACCATTTGGCTTTTTGCAGGGCGTCGTTGCTCGACAGGCCCAGCGGCTTGTCAAGCAGCAGCACGCCGTGCAAAGCACGACGCGGCGTCTTGGGGCGCTGGGTTTTGGCAATCATCGGCTGTTGGCTTAGTCTGCCGCCTTGGTGTCGGCCGCCGCGCCATCAGGCGCAACCGGCTCATCGTCCTTGGCACGGGTTGCATTGGCCTGGTTGATCAGGGCGCTCAGTTCGGCCGCCCGCTCGGTCGTGCGGTCGAAGTGGAAATGCAGGCTTGGCACCGTGTGGATCTGCAGGCGCTTGAACAAGCCGTTGCGCAAGAAACCAGCGGCTTCGTTCAATGCTTCACCGGTTTCCTTGGCATCTCCGACCAGCACCGAGAAGAACACCTTCGCGTGGGCATAGTCAGGCGTGACCTCGACCGCGTTGACGGTGGCCATGCCGATGCGTGGATCCTTCAGTTCGCGAATCAACTCGGCCAGATCGCGCTGGATCTGGTCGGCCACCCGGAAACTGCGGTTGGGTATGACCCTTTTATGTCTCATGTTGAACTCCTGCCTGCTGCTTTTTTCGGCTCTCAGCCATCAATGCTGGGCCCTTCAAACACAAACCCCGCCACTCCTTGGAGGGCGGGGTTTGCTGGTTGAGGGCAATCCGCCTTAAAGCGTCCGGGCAACTTCCTTGACCTCGAAGAATTCCAGCTGGTCGCCTTCTGCGATGTCGCTGTAGTTCTTCAGTTTGATACCGCACTCGAAGCCTTCCTTGACTTCGCGCACATCGTCCTTCATGCGCTTCAAGGTATCGATGTCGCCGGTGTAGATCACCACGTTCTCGCGGATGAGGCGGAAACGAGCGGCCCGGTTGACCGAACCCGAGGTGACCATGCAACCAGCAATCGTGCCGATCTTGGTCGCCACGAAGACGGTGCGGATCTCGGCGGTGCCGATGACTTCCTCGCGCTGCTCGGGAGCCAGCATGCCGGTCATCGCTGCCTTCACTTCATCCACTGCGTCATAGATGATGTTGTAGTAGCGGATGTCGACCGTATTGTTCTCGGCCAGCTTGCGCGCACCGGCATCGGCACGCACATTGAAGGCGATGATGACGGCCTTCGAGGCCATCGCCAGATTGACGTCGGACTCGTTGATCGCACCCACTGCAGCATGGACGATCTGCACCTTGACTTCAGGCGTGGACAGCTTCAACAGCGAAGCCGCCAGAGCTTCCTGCGAACCCTGCACATCGGACTTGATGATCAAGGCCATCGTCTGTACATCGCCAGCGCCCATGTTCTCGAACATGTTCTCCATCTTGGAGGCCTGCTGACGCGACAGCTTCACATCGCGGTACTTGCCCGAACGGAAGGTGGCAATTTCACGGGCCCGGCGCTCATCGCCCAGCACCATGAACTCATCACCAGCTTGCGGCACCTCGGTCAGACCCTGGATTTCAACCGGGATCGAAGGACCCGCTTCGGTACAGGACTTGCCATCTTCGTCGAGCATGGCGCGCACACGGCCATAGGTCGAACCGGCCAGCACGACGTCGCCGCGTTTCAAGGTGCCTGATTGAACCAGGATCGTCGCCACCGGACCGCGGCCCTTGTCGAGCTTGGCTTCGATCACCAGGCCCTTGGCCATCGACATCGAAGGAGCACGCAGTTCGAGCACTTCGGCTTGCAGCAAAACGCGTTCAAGCAGGCTGTCGACGCCCTCGCCGGTCTTGGCCGATACGGCCACGAATGGCGTTTCGCCACCGAAGTCCTCGGGCACCACGCCCTCGGCCACCAGCTCCGACTTGAGGCGCTCGATATTGGCACCAGGCTTGTCGATCTTGTTCATCGCCACCACCAAGGGCACGCCGGCCGCCTTGGCATGGCTGATCGCTTCCTTGGTTTGCGGCATCACGCCGTCATCCGCCGCCACCACCAGAATCACGATGTCGGTGGCTTTGGCGCCACGAGCGCGCATGGCGGTAAACGCCGCGTGACCCGGGGTGTCGAGGAAGGTGATCATGCCGCGCGGCGTATCAACGTGATAAGCGCCGATATGCTGGGTGATGCCGCCTGCTTCACCCGCTGCCACGCGGGCACGGCGGATGTAGTCGAGCAAGGAGGTCTTGCCATGGTCGACGTGACCCATGACCGTGACGACCGGAGCGCGCGGCATTGCTTCATGCTGCTGCTCGGATGTCGTGCCCTCTTCTTCCAGGAACGCATCGGGATCGTCAAGCTTGGCCGGGAAGGCCTTGTGGCCCATTTCCTCGACCAGAATCATCGCGGTTTCCTGATCCAGTTGTTGATTGATCGTGACCATCTGGCCCAGTTTCATCAACACCTTGATCAGCTCCGACGCCTTGATCGACATCTTGTGTGCCAGATCGGCAACCGAAATCGTCTCGGGCACATGGACTTCCTGCGCTTGTACTTCAACCGGAGCGGCAAAACTGGTCAGTCCGCCGCGGCGATCAGCACCGCGATCGCTGCTGCCGCGACGACCACCGGCCGCACCTCGGGTCGGAGCGCGCCAACCGCCAGCAGCCGGCCTTGCACCACCGGGTGCGGCAGTGCCGGCAGGCTTGACGCCGCCGCGCTTCTTGTCATCAGACCAGCTGGATGAGAGCTTTTCCGACTTGACCGATTTCTTCTCGCCCGGCTTGGCCACGCCAGCCACTGGAGCACCCGGCGTTCCGGGCTTCTTGTGGATCGTGCCCTTGATTTCCTTGGCGGGTTCAACCGGCTTGGGCTCTTCCTTCTTGGCCGTCATCACCCGCTTGGGTGCATTCATCATCGCGCGGATGGCCGAGGCCTCGGATTCGGCAGCCTTGCGGCGGCGCTCCAGATCGACCTGTTTTTGTTTCTCTTCGGCACCGACGTCGATGGCTTTGACCACGCGCAGGACTGGTTTGACCGGTTCTGCTGGAGCGGCGACTACGACCGGCTCGACCGCTGCAATCACAACGGCTTCGGGCACAGCTTCCGGTGCAGCTTTCGCGCTGCGGCTGGCGGCTGAAGCCTTGTTGCGATGATGTCGGCGGCCACCTTGGCCAGACGGCGCTGCTCTTCGGCTTCACGCACAAGCCGCTCGGCATGTTCACGTTCGCGCACCCGGATCGCCAACTCGGCCTCTTGCTGACGCAAGGCATCAGCTTGGGCCAGGGCTTCTTCCTGACGGCGCTGCAGATCGGCTTCGTCGATGACATGGCCGGCGTCGTCACCACCCGAAGCCTCGTCGAGCTTGATGAAAGTACGCTTCTTGCGCACTTCAACCTGGATCGTGCGTGCCTTGCCACTGGCATCGGCTTGCTTGATCTCGCTGGTTGACTTGCGAGTCAGCGTGATCTTCTTGCGGTCGACACCTGCGGTGCCATGCGCCGTGCGCAGATGGGCGAGCAGACGTTCCTTGTCGGCTTCGTTCATTACATCATCGGTAGATGCCTTGTTGACGCCAGCTGCTTGCAACTGCTCAAGCAGCGTACCCGCTGATCGTTGAAGCTCTGCGGCGAACTGGGCGACGGTAGTCACAGCCATTGTTGAATCCTTAACTTATGCGTTCGGTGCTGCGCGATTGATCGGTTGTGCCAGGGCGAAACTCGCCTCAAGTCGTGAACCAATGCTCGCGGGCTTTCATGATCATGATGCGGGCCTCGGCCTCGTCCATGCCGACCAGTTCAACCAATTCGTCGACGGCCAGATCGGCCAGGTCGTCGCGGGTGTTGATATTGCCTTCAGCGAGCTTGACGATCAGTTCCGGCGTGACGCCTTCCAGATCACGCAGGTCCTGCGACACGCCTTCAGCCAGTTCTTCGCGGGCGATTTCCAT
This sequence comes from Roseateles sp., assembly GCA_044357665.1. GTDB lineage: Bacteria > Pseudomonadota > Gammaproteobacteria > Burkholderiales > Burkholderiaceae_C > Paucibacter_A. Next base: position 4,122 of record JBIKPD010000354.1, read on the forward strand.
CGTCAGCAGCGCATCCTTGGCTCTTGTGCGCAACTCGTTGACCATGTCTTCGTCAAACGACTCGACTTCGAGCATTTCCTGCATCGGCACATAGGCCACTTCTTCGAGGCTGGTAAAGCCCTCCGAGATCAGGATGTCGGCAACTTCGGCATCGAC
>JBIKPD010000355.1:0-4273 GCA_044357665.1 Roseateles sp.
GCAGCAATTTCAGGCGGCGTGTAGCGCTCGACCCAAGAGAGCAGCTCCTGCGCCAGCAGCCGGGCTTCGTCGTAGTACTGCAAAGCATCGGCCTTCAATGCCGGCGGAATGCGGCCCCAGGGGTAGATGTGGAAATACTCCTTGATGTCGCGCTCTATCGCCCCCTTGGCGGTTTCGGAAATCGCGGTCGAAAAATAACCGTCCTGGGTTACTTTCGAGAAAGCGAATTGGTGCTTGTCGTCGCTGGCGAAATAGGCCAGCCATTCGGCGTAGATCCGTTCGACCAGGTCCTGGCTGACAGGATGATTGACGAGCACGCCGAAGCCGGTTTCGTGCAGCGACTGGGTGAATTTTTCGGCCGCGTCCGGCGCGCGGTAGTCAACAACGGTGACTTGCATAGGTGACCTCGTTCGGGCTGAAACAAAGCTCTTGAAGGCGCTGAGTCTAGGGCGTTTTCCCGGGCTGGATTGCAATAGACATGTAAGCCCATGCAAGGATCGGATGCTACAGTGGCGGGTTTTCCGAATTTTGTCCTTCCCGTCCCCATGTCTGGCAACAGGCAAGGAGGTCCGCAATCCGCCAATCGGTCGAGCCGTGTCGCGGAAGGTTTGTCAACCAACCAACGCCCTGGAAGCCGGGGTTAGAGGTCAGCGAAATGATGCAGCAATACAGGGCCAGCTCCTACCTGTTCGGGGGCAATGCCCCTTACGTGGAAGAGATGTACGAGGCTTACCTCGACAACCCCGCCTCGGTGGCTGAAAGCTGGCGCGCCTATTTCGACGCGCTGCAGCATGTGCCGGCAACCGACGGCAGCGACGCACGCGATGTGGCGCATGCGCCGGTGATCGAGTCTTTTGCCCAGCGCGCCAAGGCGAACGCTTTCGGCAACAAGGCTTCAGGGGCTGATCTGGCTGTCGCACGCAAGCAGGTGCATGTGCAGTCGCTGATCGCCGCCTATCGCTTCCTCGGCTCGCGCTGGGCTGACCTTGATCCACTGCAGCGGACCGAACGGCCGAAAATCCCCGAACTGGAACCGTCGTTCTACGACCTGACCGAGTCCGATATGGACATCTCGTTCAGCTCGGCCAACACCTATTTTTCGACTGCTGAGCAGATGACTCTGCGGCAGATCGTGCAGGCCTTGCGCGAAACCTATTGCGGCAGCGTCGGCGCCGAATACATGCACATCACGGATCCGACCGAAAAACGCTGGTGGCAGGAGCGTCTGGAGGCGATCCGCTCGAAGCCAAGCTTTTCGGCTGAAAAGAAGATCCATATCCTGGATCGACTGACTGCGTCCGAAGGTCTCGAGCGCTATCTGCACACGAAATATGTCGGGCAGAAACGTTTTTCACTGGAGGGTGGCGAGAGTTTCATTGCGTCGATGGACGAGTTGGTGCAGCGCGGCGGCGAGACTGGCGTGCAGGAAATCATCATCGGCATGGCCCACCGTGGGCGGCTCAATGTGCTGGTCAATACGCTGGGCAAGATGCCCAAAGACCTGTTCAACGAGTTTGAGCACAAGGGCCCGGAAGATCTGCCTGCTGGCGACGTCAAGTACCACCAGGGTTTTTCGAGCGATGTCACCAGCCCAGGCGGCCCGGTGCACTTGAGCCTGGCCTTCAACCCCTCGCACCTCGAGATCGTCAACCCGGTCGTTGAAGGGTCGGTCAAGGCACGCATGGATCGCCGCGGAGACAAGGATGGCGCGCAAGTGCTGCCGGTGCTGGTGCATGGCGATGCGGCCTTTGCCGGCCAGGGTGTGGTGATGGAAACGCTGGCGCTGGCGCAGACCCGCGGCTACTACACCGGCGGCACGGTGCATCTGGTGATCAACAACCAGATCGGCTTCACCACGTCCGATCCGCGTGACACCCGTTCGACCTTGTACTGCACCGATGTGGTCAAGATGATCGAAGCGCCGGTGCTGCATGTGAACGGCGATGACCCTGAAGCGGTTGTCCTGTGTACGCAACTGGCGCTCGAGTACCGGCAGCAGTTCAAGAAGGATGTCGTCGTCGACATCATCTGTTTCCGCAAGCTAGGCCACAACGAGCAGGACACACCGGCGCTGACCCAGCCGCTGATGTACAAAAAAATCGCTCAGCATCCCGGCACGCGCAAGCTCTACGGTGACAAACTGGTCGCCCAAGGTGTGCTGCCCGCCGATGGCCCGGACAAGATGTTCAAGGCTTTCCGCGCGGCGATGGATGAAGGTCGCCATACGGTGGATCCGGTGCTGACCAACTTCAAGAGCAAGTACGCGACCGATTGGTCACCCTACCTTGGCAAGAAGTGGACTGACAGCTGTGACACCGCCTTGCCGCTGGCCGAATTCAAGCGCTTGGCGGAACGAATCACGACCGTGCCGAGTAAGTTCAAGGTGCATTCGCTGGTTGAAAAAGTGCTGGCTGATCGAGCGGCGATGGGTCGCGGCGACATCAATGTCGACTGGGGCATGGGCGAGCATATGGCTTTTGCTTCCCTGGTGGCGAGTGGCTATCCGGTGCGGCTGTCGGGCGAGGACTGCGGACGCGGCACCTTTGTACATCGGCATGCGGTGCTGCATGACCAGAACCGCGAGAAATGGGATACCGGCACTTATGTGCCGCTGCAAAATGTCGCTGACGGCCAGGCGCCGTTCGTCGTCATCGATTCGCTGTTGTCCGAAGAAGCGGTGCTCGGTTTTGAATATGGCTACGCTTCAGCCGACCCGGTAACCCTGACGATCTGGGAAGCGCAGTTCGGCGACTTCGTCAATGGCGCGCAAGTGGTGATCGACCAATTCATCGCTTCGGGTGAAGTCAAATGGGGCCGCTCGAACGGCCTGACGCTGATGTTGCCGCATGGCTATGAAGGCCAGGGCCCTGAACATTCATCAGCCCGCCTTGAGCGCTTCATGCAGCTTGCTGCTGACAACAATATGCAGGTAGTGCAGCCGACTTCGGCCTCGCAGATCTTCCATCTGTTGCGGCGCCAGCAACTGCGCATGTTCCGCAAACCGCTGATCATCATGACGCCCAAGTCGCTGCTGCGCAACAAGGACGCCACCTCGCCACTGAGCGAATTCACCAAGGGCGAGTTCCGCACCGTCATCGGTGAGCGCGATGCCACGATCGACGCGGCCAAGGTCAAACGCATCGTCGCTTGCTCGGGCAAGGTCTATTACGACTTGGTCAAGGCGCGCACCGAGAAAAAGGCCGGCGATGTCGCCATCATCCGGGTCGAGCAGCTCTATCCCTTCCCGCACAAGGCTTTCGCTGCCGAGATGAAGAAGTACCCGCATCTCGGCGAAATCGTCTGGTGCCAGGACGAGCCGCAGAACCAGGGCGCCTGGTTCTTCGTCCAGCATTATGTGCAGGAGAACATGGCTGACGGCCAGAAGCTCGGCTATGCCGGGCGCCCGGCTTCAGCCTCGCCGGCTTGTGGTTATGCGCACCTGCACCAGGAGCAGCTGAAGTCGCTGCTTGACCAGGCTTTCGGCAAGCTCAAGGGCTTCGTCCTCACCAAATAAGTTCACTGACGCGCATGGCTCATGCCATGCCTTGGTTCAAAAGAGAAAGTATTCAGATCATGGCAATCGTAGAAGTCAAAGTTCCCCAGCTGTCCGAATCAGTCGCCGACGGTACCCTGCTGACATGGAAAAAGAAGCCTGGCGATGCCATCGCTATCGACGAGATCCTGGTTGAAATCGAGACCGACAAGGTGGTGCTGGAAGTGCCTGCACCGGCTGCCGGCGTAATGGCGCAGATCGTCAAGCAGGACGGCGAGAGCGTGCTCAGCGAAGAAGTCATCGCGCGCATCGACACCGAAGGCCAGGCAACTGCGGCTGCACCTGCTGCTGCGCCGGCCGCAGCCGCTGCACCTGCAGTCGTAGCCGCGAGCAAGGGCGACATCGCGATGCCGGCCGCGGCGAAGCTACTGGCCGAGAACCAGCTCAGCGCCAGCGCTGTGGCCGGCACCGGCAAGGATGGGCGCGTCACCAAGGGCGATGTGCTGGCTGCAGTGGCTGCCAAGCCTGCGCCTGCGCCAGTTGTCAAAGCGGCGGCCGCACCAGTCCGCGCGCTGGCCGCGGTTGCCGCACCGGTGCAGCAAGACCTGGGCGACCGTCCTGAGCAACGCGTGCCGATGAGCCGCTTGCGGGCGCGCGTCGCCGAGCGCCTGCTGCAATCGCAGTCGACCAATGCCATCCTGACCACCTTCAACGAGGTCAATATGGCGCCGTTGATGGAAATGCGCAAAAGGTTCCAGGAAAAGTTCGAAAAGGAGCATG
>JBIKPD010000065.1:0-14634 GCA_044357665.1 Roseateles sp.
GACACGGCGATAGTTGTCATCGGCAAAGTCGCGCAACTGCCAGAGCCGGACATCGACCTGGCCGGATTCAAAGGCGCGGCGTGTCACGCCCTGGCTCAAATGCGGCCCGAACAGTTCGGGGAACAAGGTGATGACGTCAAAGCGCATCTGACCCATCGGTCTCAGTAATCCAGACCCCAGTCGACGGTGATCAGTCGCTGTTCCAGGTCGACATTGTCGACATAGACCTGGACGAAAGGCACCAACCGCTCCTGGTCGGGCTTGATCGGTGCGACCAGGCCGGGGGGCAATAAACGCAGGACGCTGTGCGGGCCGGCATCGATCAGGCCGATCACTTCGCCAAGCGCTTCGCCCTGCCGATTGACCACGTTCAGGCCGATCAGGTCGACCCAGTAATATTCATTCGGATCGGTGGCCGGAAAGGCCTGGCGCGAAATGAAGATGCGCGCACCGCGCAGCGCTTCGGCGGCGTTGCGGTCCGCGATGTCCTGGACGTTGGCTACGATGCCTTCGCCATGTTCGCGGACGCTGAGAATTTTCAGCAGGTTCGGCAGCGAGGATTTGAATCCGGCCGCTGCGGCACCGCCCTGCAATGCCGGCTGGATGAACCAGCGGCGTGAGGAAAAAAGCGCCTGGGCGTCGCTGGAATAGGCTTGCACCCTGATCCAGCCCTTGACACCCCAGGCATCAAGAATGCACCCGACTTCGATCGCGTCCTCTGGCCAGGCCGGCTCTTCATTGCCGGTCGGCGCAGCGCGCAATCCTGCGGGTGATCTTGTCATCACCAAGCTTGCTTAGACCGCAGCCTTCTTGGCTTGGTCGACCAGACGCTGGACGGTGGGCGACAGTTGCGCACCAACGCCAACCCAGTAGCTGACGCGGTCAGCAGCAACGCGCAATGGCTCGGCAGCACCGGAAGCGACCGGATTGTAAAAACCGACCTTCTCGATGAAGCGGCCGTCACGACGGTTCTGGCTGTTTGCCACGACGATATTGTAAAAAGGGCGCTTCTTGGAGCCGCCACGAGCCAATCGAATCACAACCATGATGTTTCCTATCAATCAAATGCTTCCACCGCACCAGGAGACACACAGGGCGAGCAGATCGGGTAGCGCCAGGGTTTGAACTTTGTCGAAGACAATGATCGAACGCGGCCGCCAAGGTTGTCGCTGTAGATACGCCGAATCACTCGCAATGAGGATTCGACCAGCGCCAAAACCAAACATTGTAAACTGGCCCGAGCAGAATTAACCCCATGACAGCAGAAAATCAAAAAACTCCCACAGGCCTGACCCTCAGGCCCAGCAGCCAAGCCGATTTAGCGGCGATCCAGGCCATTTATGCCGAAGCCGTATTGCATGGCACCGGCACTTTCGAAACTGAAGTACCAGGTATCGAAGAGATCACGCGCCGCCGCGACGAGGTCTTGTCGCGCAGCCTGCCCTGGCTGGTGGCCGAAGCCGACGGCCAGGTGATCGGCTACGCTTATGCCAACTATTTCAGGCCGCGGCTGGCTTACCGTTTCTGTTTGGAGGACTCGGTTTACCTGCGCCCTGATCAGCAGGGTCGCGGAGTCGGCAAGTTGCTGCTGATCGAGCTGATTTCACGCTGCGAAGCCGCCGGCGCGAGGCAAATGCTGGCGGTGATCGGCGACTCGGACAACCTCGGCTCGATCGGCTTGCACCGTAGCCTGGGCTTTGCCCATACCGGCTTGATGAAGAGCTCGGGCTGGAAATTCGGCCGCTGGCTTGATGTTGTGCTGATGCAACGGCAACTCGGCAATGGCGACCAGAGCAGTCCGGAGGCTTCATGAATTACAAGTCCAAAACCATCGCCACCTGGCTGGCCTTGCTGCTGGGCAGCTTAGGACTGCACCGCTTCTACCTGTTCGGGCCTGGCGACCGCCTGGCCTGGCTCCATCCACTGCCCACCTTGCTCGGCCTCTATGGCATTCAGCGCATGGACCTGCTGGGGCAAGACGACAGGCTCAGCTGGCTGCTGATGCCCTTGCTGGGCCTGATGCTGGTGAACGCAATGATCTGCGGCATCGTTTACGGCCTGACGCCTGATGAGCAATGGGATGCGCGGCACAACCCGGGCCTGGCCCCGCGTCAGACCGGTTGGGCGGCCGTGATCGGCGTGATCGCCTGCGTGATGGTCGGCGGCATCTGCCTGATGACCACGATCGCCTTCAGCGCCCAGCGTTACTTCGAAAACCAGATCATCGTCACCGATGTCCCAAACAAGTGAGGCCAGCCTCCCAGGGAACGTCCAGCTTCATGATCGCCTGCTCAGCCACCTCGGGCAGGTAGGCGCTCAAGTCACCCAGCCCCGGCACCTGCAGCCCGGGAGATAGTTCAAGCAGGGGCAAAAGCACGAAGGCGCGTTGCTGCAAACGCGGGTGCGGCAGGGTCAGCTGTGGGCTGGACATCTGCAATTCGTCATAGAGCAGCAGATCAAGGTCCAGCGTACGCGGGGCATTCTGGTAACTGCGCTCGCGACCCTGCTCAAGCTCCAGCGCCTGTAGCGCTGCCAGCAAGACCAGCGGGCCGAGACCGGTCTGCAACTGCGCGACCGCATTCAGATAGTCGGGGCCGCCCGCATCGACCGGCGCACTTTGGTAGGCGCTGGAAACCGTCAGCAAGCGGGTGTGCGGCAAAGCCGCCAAGCCGGCCAATGCGCGGCCCAGCGTGACCTGCAGATCGCCCAGGTTGGCGCCGAGGCCGATGAAGGCGATGTGCGGTTTAGTCGGCAATTTCTGCAGCAGGTGCAGCGCCGGGCTTGCGGCGGCGCCGGCGCTTCTTGGCCGGTGCGGCATCGAGCGGCGCAGCGGCCGCTTCGCGCTGCTCGGGAGCCGCGGAACCCTCCTTGCGCGGTAATTGATGCACTTTGACGACCCGGCGCTGCTGCTTGTCAGCGTCGCGGGCTATCTCCAGCAAGGCTTCGCGCTCTTCGTCGCTGCCCAGGGCAAAGTCTTCCCACCAATCGGCCAACGCGCCCTCGATCTCGCCCGCGTCAGCGCGCAGGCGCAGGAAATCAAAGCCAGCGCGGTAGCGCGGCTGTTCGATCAGCGTGAACACACCGCTGCCGGTGCGGCGCTCGAAGCGCGGCTGCATCATCCAGATCTCGCGCATATCGGTGGCCAATTTGCCGCGGCCGGAGATGTCGCCGATGCGTGCATCGAAAACAGCGTCGACCGCCTGCTGCAGCGCCGGCATGGGCGCCTCGCCGGCTTCGCGGATATGGGTCCAGCGCTCAAGCACTTCGAACCAAAGCATGCAGGCGAGCATGAAGCTTGGCGACACGCCGCGCCCTTCGGCCACGCGCAGATCGGTGTCCTGCAAGGACATGCGCACAAACTTGCCGCGCACGCCATCGGCGAGCTCGCCCTTCTCGTTGAGCATCGCATCCAGAATCGGGAACACACCGCGCGCCAGACCCTGCTTGCGCAACTCGTCCAGGCTGGCCAGCGAATGGCCGGTCTGCAGCAGTTTGATCATTTCATCGAACAAGCGCGAACCCGGCACATTGGCCAGCAGTTCGGCCATCGCCTTGACCGGCGCGCGCGTTTTGGGTTCGAGGTCAAAGCCGAGCTTGGCAGCAAAGCGCACCGCGCGCACGATCCGCACCGGATCTTCACGGTAGCGTGTCTCAGGGTCGCCGATCATCCGCAAGACGCGCTTTTTGGCATCGGCCAGACCGCCGTGATAGTCGACGACGAGCTGGCGTTGCGGGTCGTAATAAAGGGCATTGATGGTGAAATCGCGCCGCGCCGCGTCTTCGATCTGCGGGCCCCAGACGTTGTCGCGCAACACCCGTCCGGCCGCGTCGACCACATGGGACTTACCGGCCATTTCCTGCTTCAAGGTCTTTTCGTTGCCCTCGACCTGTTCGGCGCTCTCATTGACCAGCAGCGCGCGGAAGGTCGACACCTCGATCACCTCATGCTCACGACCACGGCCGTAGACCACATGCACGATGCGAAAACGCCGGCCGATGATGAAGGCACGGCGGAACAGGCTCTTGACCTGTTCGGGCGTTGCGTTGGTCGCCACGTCGAAATCCTTGGGCCTCATGCCCAGCAGCAGGTCGCGCACGGCGCCGCCGACGATATAGGCCTCGTAGCCGGCGTCGGTCAGCGTTTTCACCACCCGCACGGCCCGCTCATCGAGCAAACCCGGGTCGATGCCATGCTCGGCCACCAGCGTTTCAACCCGTTTGCCCAGCGGGCTCTTGGCTGCCTTGCCGCGCGCCGGCTTGCCGAGCAACTTGTCTATGAAGTTCTTGATCATGAAAAAAGTTTCAGTAAAGGCCATCCGCGCTGTTCGGCAATTACCGCCAGCGCCGGCGTTGGATTGGTTGCCACCGGGTGGCTGACCCGCTCCAACAGGGGCAGATCATTGATCGAGTCGCTGTAGAAAGTGCTGCGCTCGAACTCCTGCCATTGTCGCCCCAAGCCCGCCAACCATTGCTCGACCCGGATGATCTTGCCTGACTGGTAGGACGGCACGCCCTGCACTGCCCCGTTGTAGCGGCCTTGTTCATCGCGCTGCAACTGCACAGCGATCAGATGTTCGACGCCGAAACTGCTGGCGATCGGCGTGGTGATGAACTCGTTGGTCGCGGTGACGATCGCGACCAGATCACCGGCTTCCTGATGCTGGCGCACCAGCGCACGGGCCTTGTCGTGCAGCATCGGCTGCATCACCTCGGCCATGAAGCGCTCGCGTGCCGCCAAGGCTTCGGACAAGGGGCGATCGCGCCAGACCGCGGTGGCAAAGTCGACATAGGCAGCCAGGTCCAGCTGGCCGGCCTGGTATTGCGCAAAAAATTCATCATTGCGTTGCTGCCATCGGGCGCCATCAGCCCAGCCGATGTCGACCATGAAAGCACCGAAAGCATGGTCGGAGTCGCTCGGAATCAAGGTACCGTCGAGATCAAAAAGCGTCAAATTCATCCTGTAATTCCTTCATCGGCCAGCATCTGGCGCAGCAGCGGTACGCTGACCGCACGTTTGGCGGCCAGTGAAAATTCATCGAGCCGGTCGAGCAAGCGCATCAGGTGCTTGAGGTCGCGGGCGAAACGGTTCAATAGGTAGTCGATCACTTCAGCGCTCAACAGAATGCCGCGGCGCTCGGCCTCGAGACGCAGGGCCGCCCGCATTTCCTGCTCGGACAAGGGCTGCAGCGCAAATGTCGGGCCCCAGCCCAGGCGGGTGCGCAGGTCCTCGCGCAAGTCCAGATCGACCGGCGGCCAACGCCCGCTAGCCACCACGGAAAGTCCGTGACTCGCCGCTTCGATAAAGAGCGCGAACGCCGCATGTTGCTGGCCGGCGTCGAAGCGTTCGCAGTCATCAAGCAGCAACAGCGCCGCTTGTGCCGGCAACTCCCAGGGCAGACAGGTCCCGGCGTCGTACCAGGCCACCTGTGCGCCGGCTTGTTGCCAGTCGTGGGCGAGTGCCAACAGCACATGGGTCTTGCCGCAGCCCGGTGGTCCCCAGAGGAAGACCGGCGGCGCAGCAGCCCCCAGCGCCTGCAGATGAGCCAACGCCGCTGCGTTGGCCCCGGGCAGGAAGTTATCGAAGGTGAAGACCGGCGCCGGGCCGATCGCAAGTGGAATCTGTTTCAAGACCCGTTCATCCGCTGCCGATCACCCAAGGTACAGAGGGCTCTTCAGATAGGCTTGGCGGGCCCGCTTGGCCGCCACCACCACCAGCGCACTGACCGGCAAGGCGATCAGGACGCCGACAAAGCCGAACAGATGGCCGAACGCGAGCAAGGCGAAGATCACCATCAAGGGGCTCAGCCCGATGCGCTCGCCGACCAGACGCGGCGTCAGCGCAAAGCCTTCCAGCAATTGGCCCAGGCTGTAGATCACCACCACGGCCAGAAAGCCATACATTCCGGTGAACTGCAGCAAACCGGCAAGCAGGGCCAGCAGCAGGCCGAAGCCAAAGCCGAGGTAAGGGATGAACACCGCCAGTCCGGTGAAGATGCCGACCGGCAAGGCCAGATCGAATCCCGCCATCGCCAGACAAGCGCTGTAGAAGATCGCCAGCAGCAACATCACCAGCAACTGGCCACGCAGATATTGGCCCAGCATCTGGTCGCATTCACGCAGGAAACCGCCAACGCTGTGATGCAGGCGTGGCGGCACCAAGGCCCAAGCGCGCAACATCAACTGGTTCCAGTCAAGCAGCAGATAGAACAGCACAACCGGCAACAGCACCGCATTGCCGACCAGGCCGAGCAGAAAACTGCCGCCGATGCGCGCCGAGCTCAAGGCCGTTGCCATCCATTCTTCAAGGTTGGCGTCAAGATATTTCATCACGAAGGCCTTGATGCTGGCCTGGTCGAGTGACAGCTGGATGCCAAATTGCTTCAGCCAGGGCGCCAGGTGTTCATTGACTGACTTGGCCAGCAACGGAATCTGTTCGCGCAGCAGCGGCAACTCCTTGCTCAGAATGGGGATCACCAGCAGGACCAGCATCAGCAAGGCCAGCAAAAGCAGCAACTCGACCAGGGCGGCAGCCAAGATGCGCGGCAAGCCGCGTCGCGCCAAGGCCTCGACCGCCGGCGTCAACGCATAGGCCAGCACGGCTGCGGCGATGAACGGTGCCAGCACCGGGCTCAGCAGCCAAAAGAGCAAGACGGCCGCAGCGGCCAAGCCGATCCAGGCCAGCATCAGATGGCGTTTGGCTTGGCGTTCCTCTGAGGAATGGTTCATCATGGTCCGGGCTGACTGCACAGCCTGATTGCCGGCAGCCATCGCGATTCTAGTGGCGGCGCTGCGCTCAGTGCAGCGGTGGCTTGCCAGACTGCTGCAAACGCTCGAGCATCTGGCCCAGCGCCAGGCGGTCCGGTGCGCGCGGCGATCGCGCCAGGTAATGGGCCAGATCCTGCGCGGCGGCAGGCCATTGGCCCAGCGCCTCGAGCAGCAAACCCCGGTCGCGTCGCTCAGCCGGGTCATCAGGCAAGAGCACTACCAGCCGCTGTTGCACGGCCAATTGGCGCGGCAAGTCGCGCGCGCTGCGATGGATCAGTTTCAGGTTACGCAGCATGCGGGCGAGGATCTGCCGCGCCGGCGCCGCTTGCAAAAACCGTTCGACCGACAGCTCAGCAGGTCCTGCGCGTTCGCCCAGACCCGCTTGCAACAGCTGTTCGAGTCGATCGCGCGACAGCGATTCGCCGGTCATCGGATCGAGCACCACATCCCCAGCACCGAGCTTCAGCTTGACCAGAAAATGTCCGGGAAAAGAAACCCCATGCGCGCGCAATCCGAGCTGGGAAGCCAACTCGATGAAAATCACCGCCAAGGTGACCGGGATACCGCGGCGCGTTGCCAGCACATGATGAACATAGCTGTTACCGGGCTCGTAATAGTCATTCGCATTGCCGGCAAAACCCTGCTCGTGATTGAAAAACTGCACCAGGGCGCGCAGCTTGTGGGCGGCGACAGCATCGGTCGGCAAGCGCTGTTTCAGACGCCGGGCCAGCTGATCGACCTCAGCCAGCTGGGTTTCGATGTCGAGCGAGGGGAACTCGTCCTGCGCGATCGCGGTCGCGGCTTCAAGCAGATTCAGACTCACATCGTCGGCCACCAGCGTGGCGAAATAGGCCAGCGGGGTCGGCAGGTTCAAGTGCAGGAACTGGCTCATGTTCAACCGCGACGCATGAACTGGCGCGGCCTGATCCCGACCAACATCAAGGTGGCGAAATAGACCAGCGCCGAGACGACCAGACTGGCAGCCATGGCCAGCACCCGCCAACCTTCGCTGGCGCCCAGCGCGATCCAGTCGAGCCTGGTGGCCAGCTGATATTGCAAGCCACCCATCAGCAGGCTGGCGAGCATGACACGCAGCGCGAAGCCTATCCACCCCGGCGCTGGCCGGTAAATTTCCAGCGTCAGCAAGCCCCGCAACAGCCAGCCGGCATTGATCAGCGCGCCCAGACCGATCGACAAAGCCAGCCCGGCCACACCCAGATAGGGCACGAAGGCTGCGTTCATCAGCTGGGTCAGGATCAATACGGTGATGGCGATCCGAACCGGCGTACGCATGTCCTGCCGGGCATAAAAACCCGGTGCCAGCACCTTGATCGCCACCAGACCGAGCAAGCCGGAGCCATAACCCATCACCGCGCTCGAAGTGCGCAGCACATCGGCAGCCTGAAATGCGCCGCGGTGGTAGAGCACGGCAACCATCGGCTGGGCGAAGACGAGCAAGGCGACCGCACAGGGAATGCTCAACAGCACGACCAGACGCAGGCCCCAGTCGAGCAGGGCCGAATAGCTCTCGGCTTCACCCTTGGCCTGGGCAGCCGACAACTGCGGCGTCAGCACGGCGCCGAGCGCGACGCCAAGCAAGGCAATCGGGAACTCCATCAGGCGATCGGCATAGGTCAGCCAGGAAGCTGCGCCTGCGCCGACAAACAAGGCCACCTGCAGATTAATCAGCAGCGACAACTGGGCCACGCCGACACCGAGCAGTGCCGGCGCCATCTGACTCAGCACCTGCTTCACGCCGGGATGTTGCCAGGCTTGACGTAGCCGGGCGGGCGAACAACCAAAGCGCGGCAGCGCCCCGATGCGCATCAATGCCGGCACCTGCACGGCCAGTTGCAGCAAACCGCCGAGCATCACGCCGATGGCCAACCCGTAGATCGGCTGCCAACCCCAAGCCTCGAGGCGCGGCACCAGCAGCCAGGCTGCGGCAATCACCGACAGGTTCAGCAGCACCGGCGTGGCCGCTGGCACCATGAAGCGCTTCCAGGTATTCAAGATGCCGGCCGAGAAGGCCACCAGCGACATGCAGCCTATATATGGGAACATCCAGCGCGTCATGACGATCGCTGCCTCACGCCCGTTCGCCGGCAGACCGGCACCCAGCACCCAGACCAGGATGGGGGCGCCGACGACACCCAGCACGCAAGTCACCAGCAAGGCCCAGAGCAGCAAAGTGGCGACGGCATTGATCAGTTGATGGGTGGCGGCCTCGCCCTCGCGCGCCTTGGTGCCTGCCAGCACCGGCACGAAAGCCTGCGAGAAGGCGCCCTCGGCAAACAAACGGCGCAACAAATTCGGAATCCGGAAGGCCACCTGAAAGGCATCGGTCAGACTGTTGGCGCCGAACAAGGCCGCCACCAATTGCTCGCGGATCAGCCCGGTGATGCGCGAAGCCAGGGTCAACAGAGAGATCAGGGAAGCGGTGCGCAGCAGATTCATTGTTTGGGTTGGTGAACGGACCCGTCGGGCAACAAGACTGTCGCATTATCACGGCGACGATCTCGACCTATTTTTCCAGGTGGCTGACTGACGAGTCGTCACCACAGGCAGCGAGATACTGTCCGGATCGCTACTATTTGAGCGAGTTCTGATCAGCCCAATAAAGCCAGGCACCAGGCCAAGGATCAAATATTCTCCTCGAGCCCTTGGTACGAACGCTCTGGACTGCACTCAAGGCTGGCGTAGTCAACCCAATGCCGGAGGTGAGAAATCGGCTTGCGGTCGCCTGGCGACTATCCCGATGCAGGTTTGCGGGTCGGCGGCCTCACATCACTCCAGAGGGTGGTCGGTGCGTGCCGGCAAGATCCGGCAACCGTAGTGGTGAGCGAAGTCTTGCACGCTGTCTGGCGCACATCGAAGTGCGATAGCCCGATAGGGAGTCAGCCAGCAAATCCCATCGGGGACATCAGCCGCAAGGCTGAATCAAACTATGAATCTACCGGTGCAATCTTCTCCTTCCAGTCATCATCAATTGAGCGTCCTGGCAAACCGGGGGGTGTCCATGTACGCCATGGCGGCCGCAGGCCAAATGCGGGGAATTTCTACGAATTGACCGCGCCCGCCGTAGCTCAAAGCCCCAACTGTTTCATCCAACCGGCGAGCGCCTGCTGTTGCGGATTGCCTTCGGAGAATGCCGACTGGATGCGGCTGCGTTCGGCGGCGGGGCGGTTCTGGCTGAGCTTGATCTTGCCTTCCCAGCGCTGCACGCTGAAGCGGAAGCCGACGATGGCGCCGAGCATCTTGCTTTGATAGTCGCGCGGCAGGCTGCGCCATTGCGCGGCATAAGCGGGTTCATGCTGACCGATCAGGCGCTTCAGCAGCGCGTCCTTGGCTTCTTCATCGTCGATCAGGCTCAGCTCGCCATAGAGATGAACAGCCAGATAGTTCCAGGTTGGCACGGCCAACTTGGTGTCGTAATGGCCGGGGCTGATATAGGCGCTGGGCCCGCTGAAAATCGCCAGCACCTGTTGCCCGTTGGCGGATTGCGCAGCCAGCCAGTTCCAATGCGGGTTGGCGCGCGCCATATGGCCTTCGAGGAACAGGCCTCGCTCATCCTGCATGGCCGTCAGCGGCAGATGGGTGGCAAAGCTACCGCCTTGTGCATCGGGCCCGACCAGCATCGCAAACGGATGCTGCGCCATCAATTGCAGCGCCAGGTCCAGGTCCTGGGTGGCGAAATGGGGTGGGTTGTACATGGTTGGAGTCCGAAAAAATTCGGCGGATCGGCTGGGGACTGCTCTTTATAGCAGTTGCAGGGATTCAGCATCATTAGCGCCCTTCCGTTCACGGTGACTGCCCTTCCGTTGGCGGCGACCACCACTCCGTTCGTGGTGACTTCCCTTCCGTTCGTGGTGACTTCCCGTCCGTTCGTGGTGAGCTTGTCGAACCATCCCGAGCGATGCGGCAGACTCAGGCCCTTCGACAGGCTCAGGGCGAACGGGGTCGTCTGGGTTTGGCGAGAAAAGTCTTTGGTTCGTGGCGATTGATCTTCCGTTCGCGATGACAAACAGCCGCTCGTGGTTACAAACAGCCACTCATAGTGACCAACAACCGTTCGTTGTGACCAACAGCTGCTCGTGGTGAGCAAGAGCCGTTCGTGGTGAGCTTGTCGAACCATCCTGAGCGATGCGGCGGGCTCAGGCCCTTCGACAGGCTCAGGGCGAACGGAGATTGGGGCTGGGTTTGGCGCGAAAAATCTTTGGTTCGAGGTGATTGATCTTCCGTTCATGATGACCAACAGCCGCTTGTGGTTACAAACAGCCACTCATGGTGCCCAACAACCGTTCGTTTTGACCAACAGCTGTTCCTTGTGACCAACAGCTGCTCGTTGTGACCAAGAGCCGTTCGTGGTGAGCTTGTCGAACCATCCTGAGCGATGCGGCGGGCTCGGGCCCTTCGACAGGCTCAGGGCGAACGGGGTTCGGGTTTATTTCAACGGGTTGCCCGATTGACTGCGGCGCGACCGGACAATGGATTGCAACTGCAGGGCCCGCGATGGGCTGTTTCGCAAGCGGATCATTGAACAAAGGCTGGACCCATTTTCGCGCTCGAACATATCACCGTACTTGACCTGACCCATATGCTTTCGGGGCCTTATGGCAGCATGCTGCTGGCGGACCTCGGGGCGCGCACGATCAAGGTCGAACCGCCGGTCAGCGGCGAAGGCACGCGCCGGCTGCTGGAAAACGACCCCGCCTATTCGATCGACGGCGTCGGCGCTTATTTCCTGACCCTGAACCGCAACAAGCAGAGCGTTTGCGTCGACCTGAAGACCGAGGCTGGCAAAGCGGTCTTTCTGGATCTGGTCCGGATTGCCGACGTGGTTTACGACAACTTCAGCGTCGGCGTCACCGAACGGCTGGGTATCGACCATGCATCGCTGGCCAAAATCAACCCACGCATCATCACCTGTTCGGTCACCGGCTTCGGCCAGACCGGGCCCGAAACCCACAGGCCGGCTTTCGACCAGGTCGTGCAGGCAATGGGCGGCGGCATGTCAATCACCGGCACCGGCAATGGCGAGCCGATGCGCAGCGGCATTCCGATCGGCGATCTGTGCGGCGGCATCTTCGGCACGATGGGTGTGCTGGCAGCGATCGCGCAGCGCGACCAGACCGGCGTCGGCCAGCATGTCGATATTTCGATGCTCGACGGGCAAATCTCGCTGCTCAACTACATGGCGACGATGCATTTGATGTCGGGCATCGTGCCGGCAGCGATCGGCAATGGGCATTTCGTCCATGTGCCTTACAACAGCTTCGGCACCAGCGATGGTCACCTGATCGTGGCTTGCATCGGCGACATGTTTTTCGAGAAATTCGTCGACACGATGGACCTGGCTGAACTGCGCAAACCCGAATACCTGCAGCAACCGGTGCGCTTTGCGGCCAAGGCTGAAATCGAGGCAATCATCAATGCCGAGATGAAGACCCAAACGACCGACTATTGGCTGGCCAAGCTGCGCGCGGCGCGGATTCCATGCGGCCCGGTCAACAACTTCGAACAGGCCTTGAACGACACCCAGGTGCTGGCGCGCGACATGGTCGTCGACGTGACGCTGGCATCGGGAAAGTCGGTGCGCATGCCTGGCAATCCGATCAAGCTTTCGGGCTCGCCGCAGGCCGGCTTCACCCGCCCGCCAGGGCTGGGCGAACATACGGGGCGGGTCCTCGAGGAACTGCTGGGCTATTCGCCCGAGCAGATCGGCAAGCTGCGCCAGGCTGGCGCGATCAACTGAGCAGCGCCATGGAACAGATCTTCATCACCGATGTGTCGCCGCGCGACGGCTTGCAGAACCAGGCCTTGCACCTGAGCACCGCAGCCAAGCTCGAGCTGATCCGCCTGCTTTGCCAAGCCGGCGTCAGCAGCATCGAAGCGACGAGTTTCGTCTCGCCCAAAGCAGTGCCGCAGATGGCCGACGCCGCCGAGCTGCTGCAACAGGTGAACCAGGCTTTTCCGGCGCTGCGCAGTTCGGTGCTGGTGCCCAACCTGAAGGGCCTGGAGCGCGCGCAAGCTGCTGGCGCCAAGGAAATCGCGGTGGTCTTGTCGGCCACCGACATGATGAACCAGAAGAACATCAATATGAGCTTGGCGGCGGCCGTGGCAGCCAGCGAGCAAACGCTGCGCCAGGCCAAAATCAACCGGCTGCGCACCCGCGCCTATATCGCCGTCGCCTTTGAATGCCCGTTCGAGGGCATTTCGCCGCTCGACCGCGTGCTGGCCCTGGCCGAAAAAATGCTGCTAGCCGGTGCCGACGAAATCGTCATCGCCGACACCATCGGCGCGGCCGCCCCGGCTGCAGTGAAAGAGCGCATCAGCGCCCTGGCCGAGGTGGTGCCGCTGGCCCAATTGGCGATTCACCTGCACGACACGCGCGGCATGGCGGTGGCGAATGCCTGGGCCTCGCTCGAGGCTGGCATCAGGCGCTTTGACGCCAGCGCGGGAGGCATTGGCGGTTGTCCGTTTGCGCCCGGTGCGGCCGGCAATCTGGCGACCGAGGACCTGGTGCTGATGGCCGAACACAGCGGTTTTTCCACCGGCATCAACCTGGACCGCCTGCTGACAGTGGTAGATTTCGCTGAAGCCGAGTTGCAGCGCCCGCTCGGCGGTCGTTCCAGCACCTGGTTGCGGCGCCAGCGCGAACGCCGCGCTGCTGGCAATTGAGGCGGGAAAGAGGAACAGGAGTTGAGCCAAACTTTCAAGAATGATCCGTACGGACTGGCTTGCCAAGGGAAGGCTCGGACTGAGTCCTTCGACAAGCTCAGGACGAACGGGATCTAAACATCAGGACAAACGGACTCTGGTCCTCAGGACGAACGGGATCTAAACATCAGGACAGACGGACTCTGGTCCTCAGGACGAACGGGATCTAAACATCAGGACAAACGGACTCTGGTCCTCAGGACGAACGGGATCTAAACATCAGGACAAACGGACTCTGGTCCTCAGCACGAACGGAATTTAGTCCTGACAAGAATACTTTTTTGCATTTGCAGCCAACCCCCCAAGGAGACAAGTATGAAATTCATTCAGACCTTCAACAAGACAGCCGCCTGCCTGCTGCTGTCGATCACGGCGATCAGTTTCCCGGCAGCGGCGGTCAACCTGACCGTGACCCATTGGGCCGATGGCATGTATGGCGTGCCCTTTGCCGTGGCCATGGAAAAGGGCTATTTCAAGGAGGCCGGCCTTGATGTCACCGGCTTCATCACCTCGGCGGGCGGCGGCACGACGGTGCGCAATGCGATGGCGGCAGACATTCCCTATGGCGAGGTGGCGCTGCCAGCGGCGATCGCGGCCTTCAAGCAAGGGGTCGATCTGACCATCGTGCATGGCGGAGTGCTCAGCCTGGCCGACATCTACTGGGTCGCCAAGACGGGTTCAGCGCTGAATTCGATCAGCGACCTGAAGGACAAGAAGCTCGGTTACAGCAGCCCCAAATCGGTCACCGACATGGTGTCGACGATGGCGCTGAACAAGGTCGGCATCCTGGCCAATGTCGACCGCAAAGCCGTCGGCAGCCTATCAGGCGCGATCACTGCCCTGCGCGAAGGCGCAGTGGACGTGATCTACATGACCGAGCCGGTGTACAGCCGCGAGCGCGCCACGCTGAAGATGATCCTCAAGTCGGCCGAGATGATCCCCAACGCGACCCAGACGGTCGGTGTCGTCCGCACCGATTACCTGAAGAAGAACCCGGACATCATCAAGGCGATCATCAGTGCACGCCGCAAAGGCGTCGAATATCTGCTGAAGAATCCGGTCGAATCAGGCGACATCCTGGCCAAGCATTACAAGATGTCGCCCGACATCGCCAAGACCGCAATCAGCGAAATCCTTGCCTCCAAGGGC
>JBIKPD010000066.1:0-14551 GCA_044357665.1 Roseateles sp.
CTGCTGACTTCGGCTTTGCCTTGATGATGGCCGCAGCCCGTCGCATGGCCGAGGGCGAGCAGTTTTTGCGCCGCGGCGAGTGGGACAAATGGGCGGTTGACCTGCTGGCCGGCAGCGACATCCACGGCACCACGCTGGGTTTGCTGGGCATGGGTCGGATCGGCCGGGCGATTGCCAAGCGCGGCGCCCTGGGCTTCGGCATGCAGGTGGTTTATCACAACCGCAGCCGCCTGGCGCCTGAACTCGAACAGGAGAGCGGTGCGCGCTACGTCAGCAAAGAGGCCTTGCTGCAACAGTCAGACCATCTGCTGCTGGTCCTGCCCTACAGCCCTGCGGTGCATCATGTGATCGGTGCGGCCGAAATCGCCTTGATGAAACCAACAGCAACGCTGACCAATATCGCGCGCGGCGGCGTCGTCGACGAGGTGGCGCTGGCCCAAGCCTTGCGCAAGCATCAAATCGCCGCGGCAGGCCTGGATGTCTTCGAAGGCGAGCCGGCGGTGAACCCGGTCCTGTTGACACTACCTAACATCGTCTTGACCCCCCATATTGCCAGCGCCACCGTCAAGACCCGTTTGGCGATGGCCGACCTGGCAGCCGACAACCTGATCGCGGTCTTGACCGGCGGTGTGCCGCCAACGCCATTGAACGGTCAGGTGTACGCCGCCACGCTCAAAGTTGCAGGGTGAGACGGCCCCGCCAGCCGCGCCCTTCAACGCCCTATTGGCCGCCGCGGCGGATTGCCGCTATCGCTTGTGCATCGGTCAGAAAAATATTCGCCTCTCCCAACCGCGAAATAAAGCCGGCTCGCTCCATCACATCCCAGACCTGCTTCTTGACCGCGCTCAGTTGCAGTACGATGCCGTCGCGCTGCAAAGCCGATTGCAAAGCGAACAGCGTCTCTATTCCGCTGTAATCGATGTCATTGACTGAACCTGCGCAGAACAGCACCCGTTTGACATGCTTATTCTTGCGGCAATGATCGACGATGAAACGCTCGAACAGCGACCCGGTCAGGAAGTTCAGCGCTGAGTCGATTCTGACCGCCAGCATGTCATCCGCAATCGCGGCCAACCCGAAGCGGCTTCGATCGCGCAACGTACCATCATCATGATGGCCCACCTCGATCACGCGCGGGTGGGTTCTGCGGTAGAGGAACGACACCAGCGCCAGTCCGATGCCGGCGAATACCCCCCAGTGCAGTTGGGGGGCGCTCAACAAGGTGACGCCGATCGTGACAATCGCGATCATGCCGTCATCCTTGGAAATATGCAGCAGGCGCCGGATCGACGCCAGATCTATCAAGCCTAGGACCGGCACGATGATCAAGGCCGCCAGCACAGAGCGCGGCATGAAATAGAAAAAGTCCATCAAGAAATACAAGCTGAACAGCACGCAGAGCACGGCAAAAATCGTCGACCAGGCGCTCACCGCCCCAGCGTAGAGGTTCAAAGCTGAGCGCGAAAAGGAAGCACTGACTGGAAAGCTGCCGCTGAGAGCGCTGCTTATCTTGGCCAGGCCCTGGCCAATCAGCTCCTGGTTTTCATCCCAGTTTTTGCCGGTCTTGCGGGCCAGTACATTGCAACTCGAGATGGCCTCCACAAAGCTGATCAAGGCGATGATCGATGCCGCTGGCCACAAGGCCTGATGTTGCTCGAACGAGATCGCCTGCGGCAGGGTCAGAGGCGGAAAGCCGGCAGGAATATATCCAATGATCGCCCCGCCACGGCCTGAATAATCGCAAGCCCAACTGGCGCCAATTCCGATCACACAGACCAGCAAAATGGCCGGCGCTCTTGGCACAAAGCGCTTGAGCAGCAGTAAGCAAAGCAACGCTGATCCGCCGAACAGGGTGGTGATGGTGGCCCCCTTGCTGCTTTGCAAGGCAGTCAAGGGATCAGCTATTGCAGCCAAGGACAAGGCAATGCCGCAAAGAGCCGGCAACTGGGAAATCACGATGATGATGGCCGCCGCATTGGTAAATCCGATCACGACCGGGAGGGAGACCAGACAGGCGATGCGTCCTAGCCGGAAAGCACCGAGCAGCAACTGAATCATGCCGGCGTAAAGCGACAACCAGATGGCGAGCACGACCCAGTCGGCGCTGTTCGGCATCGTCATTGGAAGCAGCGAACCGAACACGAGCAGACTGGTCAACGCTACCGGACCCACTGCCAGCAAGGCCGATGTGCCCCAGAAGACGCCAACCAGGCCTGGCACCAGCGCGGCGTACAAGCCAGTTTGCGGCGGCATGCCTGCGAGCGTCGCATATGCCAGCGCCTGAGGAATCAACACCAAGCTGACGCTGAGCCCGGCCCAGGCATCGCGCAACATCGATTCGACCGTCGGACGCGCCCAGCGCAAAAAGGGGAAGAACCGGCTCAATGAAATGGTGCCGCCGCCATGTTCAGTCAATTCGCTCATTCGATTTGGCTCAATTTGGTCATGCAGGCAGTCCGATGCTCAAGTCGGAATCCGGCCGGGTCGACAGGCTGCGCTTGCTGAAGATCTCTGCCCTGGTAGAACATCATCGCGATGACTGGTCAGACATCCGAACGCCGCCTCATAGTCATGGCGGGTCAGTTCGGCCCGCACACCCGCACCCCTGGCCTGATTGATCGCCTGCGGTTTCAAAATCAACAGATCAACCGACTCGACGCGTTGGTCGAAACTGAAGATGAATTTCATCAACTCTCCCACTTTGGTTTCCAGCAATGCCGTATGCGGCATCTCGGGCCATTCTTCGGTCACCCAACGGCATATCGGTTCATAGTCGAGGCAGTCAGCGATCGATTCCGGCAAGGCCGGAGCAATCGCCTTGATCTTCATGTTGATGAGCAGTGGTTGCGCTTGGACTTCATGCGCCCAGATTCCGATCCGGGACATCGTTCGGAGCTCTTCAATTTCGATCTTCCAGGCGATCAGTTTGCGCGTCATGCAAACTCGCCCATCGATTGCCTTACCCTTGCCGGCTGCGTACGACCAACCCGTTTCTGCGCAGCAAGCAGTGTGTTCTTGAGAAGGCAGGCGATCGTCATCGGCCCAACGCCACCGGGCACCGGCGTGATGGCACGGGCAGTTTCCAGCGCCTCGCTGAAAGTGACGTCGCCGACCAAACGGGTCTTGCCAACACCCAGGTCGGGCGAAGACAGACGGCTGATGCCGACATCGATGACCACGGCTCCGGGCTTGATCCAGTTGCCTCGGACCATCTCTGGATGGCCGACCGCGACGACCAGCAAATCGGCACGACGACAGACCGCAGCAATATCCTGAGTCCCCGAATGGGCGATGGTGACGGTGGCATTGGCCAGACACAGCAATTGCGCCAATGGCTTGCCGACAATATTGGATCGACCTACGACAACCGCTTCTAGGCCGGTCAGATCGCCAAGTACGCTGCGAGCGAGGACCATGCATCCAAGCGGTGTGCAGGGCACTAGCACGTCTTTGGCGCCAGTGGCTAGCAGTCCGGCATTGACAGGGTGAAAGCCGTCAACATCCTTTTGCGGGTCGATCGTCATCAACAAATGCCGCGCATCAATCCCGCCTGGCAACGGCAACTGGACCAGAATGCCGTCGACCTGATCGTCCTGGTTCAATGCTTCGATCAGTTGTCGCAGTGCAGACTCACTGACATCAGCAGCCAATTTATGCTCGATCGAACGCATTCCAACCGCGGTCGACTTTTGTACCTTGCTACGCACATAGACCTGGCTGGCCGGATCATTGCCTACAAGTACCACCGCCAGTCCGGGCACGCGGCCGTGCAGCGTCAGGAAGGTCGCCACCTCCTGCCTCAGGTCGATCAACAACTCGGCGGCGATTCTTGCGCCGTCAATAATCTCAGCGGTCATCGCCAGCCCCTTGTTCAATCGGCAAAAACCACAGCTGTAGTGCCATTGATCAACACCCGGTCATGGAGGTAGTAACGCAGGCCGCGTGCCAGCACTTGCCGCTCCAGATCGCGGCCCTTGCGCACCAAATCTTCGGCCGTGTCGTGGTGCGAAACGCGCATGACATCCTGCTCGATGATCGGCCCTTCATCAAGGTCGCTGGTCACGAAATGTGCGGTGGCGCCAATCAACTTGACGCCGCGCGCATGGGCTTGATGGTAGGGACGGGCGCCTTTAAAGCCCGGCAGGAATGAATGATGCACATTAATGCAGCTGCCGGATAGTTTGGCCGATAGCTCGTTCGACAAAATCTGCATATAGCGTGCCAGAATTACCATATCGGTCGCGGTGGAACTGATCAGTTGCCAGAGATTTTCTTCCTGCTGCGCTTTGTTGCCGGCATCGATCGGCATATGGTAAAAAGGAAGATCACCGAAATCAATATTAGAATATATTGCCTGCGGATGATTTGAAACAATGCCGCTGATGATCATCGGTAATTCACCGATGCGCCATCTATACAACAAATCTGCCAAGCAATGATCGAGCTTCGAAGCCATTATCAAGACCCGCCTCAACTCCAGCGGTGAACGCAAATGCCAACTGAGCCCGAAACGTTCGACGATAGGCATGAACCCACTCCGCAATTGCCAGAGCATTGAATTTTCATCGGTCGTGAAACTGACCCGCATGAAAAATCGCCCTGAATTCTTGTCGTCGAACTGCTGCGCCTCCTGGATATCTCCGCCGGTCTCGAAAATATAGTTAGAGACCGCAGCAACGATGCCTGGTCGATTCTTGCATGACAAGGTCAGGTGGAATGTATTCCGGTTCATTAGTAATATCCGTTGATGAATTTACATGGCCAGATCATCGCCCTCGAAAAGCTTCCGCAGCGAGATTCATTAACGCATCGTCATACATCCGCAAATTCGAGACTGTCAGCTAGCCGACAGAAACAGATATTTTTTCCAGCGACCAGGGCCCATTGCACGGCATTCGATGTGTCTACGGCACTTGGCAGCTTCAGATGGTTTTAGCTACCCTCTGATCAAGGACGGCGAATTTTCTCGGTCGCTGGCAGCTTGGCGCCCTCACCAGATGCCTCCGCATGGAAAATATTGCCCTTTGCTTGTCGCTCTATTTCGAAATTCGTCCAATGAATTCTGGACATCTCGCCAGCATTTCCAACTTGGCAATGGTTGCGTTTGCGTGAAACAACTTGCGCAGCCGAATGACCGTCAAGCAAACAAGCAGCGATGCCGGTACTTTCAAGAACCAGAAGCTGATCGGAGTTGCCGTCCTATTGACGATCATCGTTCCATGCCGAAAAGCTAAGGATGCTCTGCATAACTCAACGCGAGCGGATGCGGTGCGGATCGGGATGGGATGCAAGGCGCGTTTTGCATCCAATAGCACGTGCTACTGGCAATAAATGCAACGCCGCAGACCGCCCGAGGCCGCGCCAGCACAAGCCGTGAGGGGTTATGCAGAGCATCCCTAAGCCGCAGACGCTCGACGTCACCCGAAGTTCGGTAACTGGCCGAGCCACTGCACGCATTGCCTGGTACATCAGTGGCAAGGACTTAAATCGAAAAATAATTTCCTTATGTCGGCTAGCCGACAGTTCCACGCGGATGACTGACGGATCATCGCTCCGACCATGAGCTGCCCGCACCGGCTCAGCAATAGTTTCCAAAGCAGGAGGACGCCATGGATGAAAAGCGCAAAAAAATTACTCTGAAGTATTTTCAGCAGAAAAAACTGAACAAGGAACGCATTACTTCGATCGGCGTCTATGATTCGCCGATGGCGGCGATCGCTGACCGAATCGGTTTTGACATGCTGATCATCGGCAATGCCGGCCCAATGTCTTTGTTTGGTCACAAGGACCCGACCACGGTAAAATATGAAGAGCAACTCTATATGACACAGGCGGTCAGCCGGGTCGCAAAATACGGATTCATCGTCGGACATCTGCCTTATCTGTCCTACCATCTTTCCAAGGAAGATGCGATCAGGAATGCCGGTCGAATGATATCTGAGGGCGGCGCAGACGCCGTCAAATGTGAAGGCAACAAGTACACTGCAGAATATATTGCCGAGATTGTACGCGCTGGAATTCCTGTCATGGGACATATCGGGATGCAGGCTTCCCGTCGCACCGAAGAATCAGGCTTTGGTGTCAAGGGAAGATCGGCCGAGGACGCTCGTAAAATCGTGGAAACTGCCGATGCGTTCGTTGCTGCCGGGGTTTTCTCGTTCATTATTGAGCAGGTCCCTACCGAACTTGCGGCATTCCTGACAGCCAGACTGCCGGTTCCGGTCATCAGCCTCGGTGGCGGCACTGAAAATGACGGTGTTTATCACATCAGCGGCGATGTGGTCGGATACAGCGCTTTTCCAACCCCGAAAAACCGTGGTGGTTTTGTCGATGTCAGGCCAATCATTGAAGATGGCTTGCAGCAATATCGAAATCAAGTACAAGCGGGAACATATCCGCTGGAAGAGAATTCTTATCACATGTCACCGGAAGAACATGAAAAATTCCTGGCGATGTTCGGATAAGAAACTGACACGGCGAGAATATTAATTTCCGCCATCTTTTAAAATTTTAACAAGGAGCAGGAGACATGTGGTGCGCAACTCAAACAGCAGCAATTCCCACTACCGGCAGCAGCGCCGTCATGCAGCAAGGCGTAACTGGATTGTTCGCTGAACCGTGCAGTCGTCGCAGCATCGAGTCCCGGCTGGGGACATTGCTGGCCGCCGCTCTTTTCGTCATCGCCGGCAAATCCTTCGCAGCCGACGATGCTTTCAACATATCAAAATACGAGACTATCGCAGCCAAGGCGACGCCGGCGGCAGGCGCACCGGCGAATGTGAACGTCAATTTGTTCCTTGGCTGGACCGGCGCCTGGGACACGATCATCATGAAGCAGATGAACATCCTGCCGAAGTGGTTGCCAAAGGACAGCACGGTGACCTGGAAGCGCAATCTGCAGGGCCCGCCGGTCATCACCGACCTGCTGGCGAACAAGCAGAACATCGCTTACCTGGGCGACAACCCTTCGATCGTCGCTACGACCAAAGCCAGCATCGCCCCGCTCAAGATCGTCGGCTTCAACATGATTTCTCCCAGCCGTATGTGCGGCATCCTGCTGGTCCGGTCGGACGCCCCGAAAATGGCGACGCCTGCCGAGGTTTTTGCCTGGCTGAAGGGCAAGACGGTGGCCGTACCGAAAGGCAGTTGTGCCGACCGAACCGGCCAGGAAATGGTCAAGAAAGCCGGCATCGAAGTCGAATGGGTTTTCAATCAGGCCGAAGTGATCGTCACCAGTCTGCAGGCCAAGAAGATCGATGCAGCCTTTGTCTACGAGCCCAGTGCAGCCAATGCAGTCAAACTGGGCTATGGCCGCTACGCTCTGTCGGGTGCACATTTCGGTCTGCTCGATGCCAACACAATCATCATGCGGCAGGATTTCATCCAGAACAATCGCCCGGCAGCGATCGGCTGGTTGAAAGCCAATATTGAAGCCTTGTATTTCATGCGTGACCGGCCGATCGAGACCGTCAATGCCATCAAGCGCGAACTGCCTGACTTCACTCGCGAGAACATCTGGGAAGCCTTCTATGAAAAACTACCGTCCAATACCGGCGGCAGCCCGATCGCCAACACGGCTGTCATGACGATCACGCCGCAGGCACTGAGTTTGTCGGCTTCGGTCTTCAATTTTCTCAAGTCAATGAGCGTGGTCCAGGGCGAACTGGCTGCTGACGCGATCGACCCAAGCCTGATCACGCAGGCCTTCAACGAACTCGGACTCGATCCGAAAAAGGCCTTGTTTGAAATCAAGGGCGGAGTCCATGCAGACAATCCCTTCCGCAATGATGATTTGAAGAAATAGCCGGGTTCGTCCGCTGGCGTCAGAGAGTCTGCGCCTGCTTCGCATTTGCCAGGAAATGGAGCGCCATGCTGCACAGTTCATTGAATCCCTTGTCGCAGGCAGCAAGCTCGGAGGCGGCACCGGGCGCCCACGACCTGCAAGCGCAGGAGTTGGCGATCGATCGAGCGCTGATGATCGCCGACGGCTGGGTCGAAAATGAAAGCAGCTTCGGTCGGCGCTTGCTGCAGAGGCTGGGCCAAGCCGAGTTCGGCCGCGGCCTGCTGGGCATCGCATTGTTCTTCCTGATCTGGTATTTTTTGACTGCTGTCTATGTTCCGCCCAGGTTCGAATTCATTCCGAACCCGATTTACTTGTTCCAGCAATGGACCAGCACCCGTCCGGCCAACGGGATTTCCATCTTCACTCCGATCTACTACCAGCATATTCTGGTCAGCACCCTGCGCGTCTATGCCGCATTCACCCTGGCCGTGCTCCTGGGCGTTCCGCTCGGCCTGCTGCTTGGCTGGAACAGGACATTCCGCAACATGGTCTTTCCCGTGGTTGAACTGATGCGGCCGATTCCGCCCTTGGCCTGGGTTCCACTGGCCGTGCTGACGATGGCGGGGATCGAATTGCCGGTCATTTTTGTCACCATGCTGGCCGGCTTTTTCGCTACGGTCCTGAACGCCTACCTGGGCGTGCTTTCAATCAATGAAACCTATTTCCGGGCCGCTGCCTGCCTCGGCTTCAACAAACGCCAAGTACTGTTCCAGGTGGTCGTACCGGGCGCCATGCCCTTCATCTTCACAGGGTTGCAAATCGCCATGGGGGTGGCTTGGTTCTCCTTGGTCGGTGGCGAAATCATCGCCGGGAAATCAGGGCTTGGTTTCCTGATCTTCGATGCTTACCAGAATGTCCAATTGCCCAATATCTTCATCGCGATGATCACCCTGGGCAGCCTGGGGTATGCATCGAGCGCCTTGATCAGGGCCATCGGCCGCAAGTTGATGGCCTGGCAACTCAAAGAACAGGGGCGCGCATGACGACAGCGCAATATGGCAGCGCCGCGCCGCCTAACTGGCGCAACAAACTGGCGCGGCAGCTTCGCAGTGCGGCCTTCTGGCAAGGCTTGCTCGGCGTCACGATCTTCCTTCTGCTCTGGCAGACCGCACGCAGCAGCGGCTTGCTGCAGACCATCCCGGGCCCGATCGAAGTTGTTGTAGGCGCCAAGGTCGTCATGGGCAAGCCCGATTACCTTCTGAGTTGGAGCAACAGTGGCAAACGGGTCTTCATCGGCTTCACTATTGCCGCTTTGCTGGCGATCGCCATCGGTGTCTCGATGGGCATGTCGCGCAAGTTCAAGCAGATGACCTTCCCGGTACTGGAGGTGATACGTCCGATTCCGCCCTTGGCCTGGTTGCCGATTTCGATCCTGTTCTGGCCGAGTTCCGAGATGACGATGATCTATCTGACCTTTCTCGGCGCATTCTTTCCCATCCTGATCAACGTTCTTGCAGGTATCGACAACATCGACCAGCGCTATATCCAGGCTGCTCTTTCACTTGGTGCCAGCAAGCGGTCGCTGTTCTGGAAGATCCTGGTCCCAGGCGCCCTGCCCTCGCTGTTCACCGGGCTGACGATCGCCATTGCGATCACCTGGGAAGTCGTCATCGCGGCCGAAATGGCATCGGGTGACAACGGCCTGGGCTACCTGACCTGGAACTCCTATATGAGCCATTCGATGGTCGGGATTCTGGTCGGCATGCTGTCGATCGGCATCGCCGGGATTGTCTCGAGCCAGGCGATTGCCTGGCTCGGCAGGAATGTCATGCCATGGCTGAAGAAATGAACAAGGAAACCGCCATGCTGACCCATGCAGACAAGTTGACCTTGTTGCGGCTGAATTCATTCCTGAGCGAGGCCCCCGTCGATCTCCTGAGCCAAGTGGCCGAGCATGCGATCGAGCAGGATTTCGCCAAGAATGCCTTCATCTACTCGAGAAAAGACAAGGCCGACAATTTCTACATTCTGGCCTCGGGCCAGGTCGGTCATCCCGAAGTTCAGGCCGCTGAAGAACAGTTCTCGATCGAGCCGCAAGCCAGCACACCGGGCCAGTTGTTCGGCTTTGCTGCCGTTGTGCAGGGCATGCCCTTGAGGATCATCACGGCGCATTGTGAAAAACCGACCAAATTGCTGGTTATCGACGGCCAATGGTTCCAAAGCCTGTGCCGCACCCATAGCCAGCGTGGACGCGAACTGCTCTACACCTTGTCACGCGCCTATGCCGGGCACGAACATAGAGTCGCAGGTCGTTCGGGGTGGATTTCGATACGCAATGCGGGCAAGGTCTATGACCCTTTCGGCAAGGCTGTGGTCGCTGTTGAAGACTGTTCGATCGAACTCAGGCCGGGTGAATTCGTGGCGATCGTCGGCCCTTCGGGTTGCGGCAAGTCGACGCTGCTGAATGCGATCGCCGGATTTGACTCGCTCACCAGCGGCGTGATCTATCTCGACGGCGAAGTCGTCAACCGCCCTGGCAGCAACCCAAAACCTGGTCCTGACCGGATGGTGGTGTTCCAGAACAACGCCCTGTTTCCCTGGGCAACAATCATCGAAAATCTGATCTGCGGTCCAGTGGCCCAGAAGCGCATGAGCCGGTCTGCGGCGCTCGAGAAAGCGCGCGAGCTGCTCGCCAAGGTCGGCCTCGGCGGGATCGAAAACCTGTATCCCAGCGCCGTCTCGGGTGGCATGGGCCGCCGGGTTGAAATCATCCGCGCCATTCTGAACGACCCACGGGTGATCCTGCTCGACGAGCCATTTCGCGGTGTCGATGCCTTGACCAAGTCTGTCACCCACAACGCCTTGCTTGAACTCTATGACCTGACTTGCAAAACCGTCATGTTCATCACCCATGACCTCGAAGAAGCCATCTACCTGGCGGACCGGGTGCTGGTGATGGCATCACGTCCGGGCCATATCAAGCAGACCATCCATATCAACCTACCCCGGCCGCGCAACACCAGGATCCTGTCTTCGCCGGAATTCCTTCGGCTCAAGCAGGAAGCCATTGAAGCCGTACACGAGGAGGCAGTCAAAGCCTTCGTTTCCGGTGAGCGTGAGTTCTCATAGTGACGGCCAGGCACAGCATAGGAGGCGATATGCCTGCAGAAACGGTTCAGCTGACAGGCGCAGTCCGCTTGCTGGATGTCGGGAAGGTCTACAAGCGGGAGCAGCAGCGCGAGATCGTTCTCAGGCAATGCTCGTTCGACATCAAACCAGGCAAGTTGACCGTGCTGCTGGGTCCATCAGGATGCGGCAAGAGCACCTTGATCAAGCTGATCGCCGGTTATGAAAAGCCGACGATGGGAACCATCACCATCGACGAGCAACCAGTCAAGGGGCCGGGGTGCGACCGCACGGTGGTATTCCAGGAAACCGCGCTTTTTCCATGGATGACCTTGCATCAGAACATCATGTTCGGGCCGATCGAACAGGGTGAGAAGCAGGAAGCGGTGGCAAGACAGGCCACCGAGTTGCTGGCAAAGGTCGGTCTGAAGGGCTTCGAAAACAAGTACCCGGACCAAGTCTCCGGCGGCATGCAGCGTCGGGCAGAGGTCGCGCGAGCCTTCATCAACAACCCCAAAGTAATGATTCTTGATGAGCCTTTCCGTGGTCTCGATCACATGTCGCGCGGATTGATGCAGGAGTATTACTCGGCCCTGTTCGAAGAGACCCGCATGACGACCTTGTTTGTGACGTCGGAGGTCGACGAAGCGATCTTCCTGGCTGACCGGATTGTGGTCCTGAGCTACAAACCGACCAAGGTCAAGGCCGTCATCGAGGTTCCGCTTGAGCGGCCAAGGCAGTTCAATATGCTGACCTCGCCTGCCTACGGCGACCTGAAGGAACATATTCTCGGTCTGCTCTACGAAGAGGCCTTGAAGGGTTTTGCTGCGGGGTCGATCGAAGTCGAGCAGATGGTCGCAGCGGCCCGACGATGACTCTCGAAACAGGCGTTCAATGCCGGCCGGTTTCGGCATTGGAATCGCCAGCAAGCGTCAATGCCATCCGTCAAGCGTTGACCGCAAGACAGTTCTTCTGGACACTCGAGTTCGTTCCATCGGTGGACAAGGTCTTGCGGGAGGAACTCGAAAAGATCCTGCCTTTGCTGACCGAGGTGGCGGTCGATCCGAGAGTCGCCGGATTCTCGGTCTCGGACCGGGTCCATTCGGATCGTGACCCGGATCCGGTCACCGCCGCGGCACAGTTGGCAATGCGAAGCGGCAAACAGCCGCTGGTTCACTGGTCGGGCAAGGGCCGGGAAAGCACCGACCTGCATCGCTCAGTGGAACGCATGTCCGACATGGGTTTGGAAAACATGCTGATTCTGACCGGTGACAAGCTCAGAGAAGAGGCTGTCGGCAATCGTCACCGCTACCTTGAATCGGTGCCCGCCTTGGCGCAAGTCAAAAAAATCAGTCCACAGATGCTGGTGGCCGTCGCCCTCAATCCGTTCAAGTACCGGGAAGAAGACTGCATGGCCCAGTACCTAAAGCTGGGAAAGAAAGTCGGCGCTGGTGCCGATTACGCTGTGACCCAGATCGGCTTCGATCACCTCAAGCATGCTGAAGCGCGCGAATGGATCGAACAGCGTAACTATCGATTGCCGCTGGTAGCCAATGTCATGCCGATGTTGGCAAAAACTGCACGCTACATGCGCAAGCACCAGTTGGCTGGCGTGACGGTCACCGATTCTTTCCTGGCGCTGCTTGAAGCCGAGGAAAAACTACCCGACTACGGACTGAACCGTGCGATGCGCAGGCTTGCCTTGCAGATCATCGGCCTGCAGGCGCTGGGCTATGCCGGCGTGCAACTCACCGCGATTCACAATCTGACTCAATTGAACTTGCTGCAGGCCAAGTTGCTAGAACTACAGGATCTCTGCCGGGACGAACAGACTTGGCGAAAAGCCTGGCAGGAATGTTTGAGCTTTCCTCAAGGCGGCTTGGCACAGCTTGCCCCAGCGCGCGCTTGGCATCTGGCAGATGAAAAAATGGCTCAAGCTTCCACGGGTGCGCGACTCAAATACCGGCTGCTGCATCGAACGCACCAACTGCTGTTCGGCAAAGGACCCGCCGCCTGGCTGCTCGGCAGCTTGATGCGACCGATCCGGCCGCGCCATGGCAGGCTCGACCATCTTGCCGAAGGGCTTGAACGGGCGCTGAAAAACCCCCTGGTCGGCTGCGAAACCTGCGGCTCCTGCCGCCTCGAAGCGACCCAATATATCTGTCCTGAAACCTGCCCCAAAGGTCTGGCCAATGGACCTTGTGGCGGTACTACAGAGAACCTGTGCGAGTACCGCGACAGGGAATGTATCCACAGCGCGAAATATCGAATCGCCAAGGCTGCCGGCTTGTTGGCACAACTGGAAACCTGGTTGATACCCACAATCCCGGCGAGCATCCGGCACTCTTCATCCTTTCCAGCGTATTTTCGGGGCGAAGGTATGGCGATCCAGATTCTGGAATTCAAGCGAACAGGGCCTGATTCATCAACCGACGGCCAAGCGGCGAGGCCATCCGCCGACGTCAAACCGGCTCAATCGTAACGACCTTGATCGGTAATTTCCTGCAGGTCACCCTGCGAAATGATGGAGAAAGTGCGCCCCTTCAGAGAAATCCAGCCATTGTTGGAGAACTCATGCAACAGCGTATTGACCGTCTGCCGACTGCTGCCAATCATGTCGGCCAGTTCCTGATGCGAGACCTGCACCCGGATTTCCACCTGACTACCGGCACGACGGCCATAGTTATGGGCAAGTCGCAAGAGCACCCGGGCGAGTCTGGACTCTGCTTTGTGTTCCGAGATGTCGACCATCGAATCGCAGGCCAGCCTGAGCCTTGCGCCCATCAGGCGGACCATATTGATCGCGATCTGCGGATGCGCTTTCATCACTATTTCGAAGTCCGCGCGTGAAACGAAGTGGACAGTCGACGGCTCCACCGCCTGCGCGTAGACCGATTGGAAATCACTGCCGCTGATGCCCCCGGCTCCGAACACATCGCCAGGTACGCAAAACCAGAATATTGTCTGCGTGCCGTTCGGCGACAAGTTGTAAATTTTGACGATGCCCTCTTCGAGAAAGAAGATCCGCCGCCCGGCATCGTTGGCCATGAAGAGGTAATCGCCCTTGGCGCATTTCTTTTTCACGGTCACATTGAAAAAAGCCACCCTCGCTTGGGCATCGGCATCGCGAAACAAATCGAAAGGTTCCCAATACCAAGGGGTTACTTCATCCATGGTGCTTCATTTCAAGGCAATTTTTCCAGCTTTGAAAGCCGTTTTAATCGAGCATTGATTGTATGGCCCGAGGAAGGCAGTTAATACCACTGCCGCTGCTACCCGATCGGTCGCGTAAATCGGGCGGTGGCCTCGAGTCGCAACGCCCAACCGATGCCTTGGGACAGATAATTCAGCTCGAACCGTCGGTCATTTATCAATCTGTATTCGAACCGGAATCAGCACAAGGTGAGGGCTTCTCATATGAACATTCGAAACAATTGCAGCGCCCTACTTTCAGGATCACCAGTATGACAACCCCAATGGATTGCAAGGCCGGATTACCCAGCCATGGTCGTGGACTTCAGCGCGCTAAGCTGGGTCTGATGCTTGGCCTGTTGATGTGCGCAGGCCAGGCTTTCGCCGGCAGCATTCTCTTCATCGGCAACAGCTTCACTTACGGCGCAGGATCGCCGGTCCAGTACTACC
>JBIKPD010000356.1:0-4227 GCA_044357665.1 Roseateles sp.
CTCTACACCCGCCAGGGTCTTACGGTGGATGACCCGGCCCCGCAGGTCGGCCACGAAGATGGCGGCCGAATCGTCGATCAACTGCTGCTGTGCTTGGCTGAACAGCTGCGCCGCCGCCGCGCGATCGACCGCCTCCAGCGCCACGCCGCGATTGACCAGATCGTCGTAACGCGGGTTGGCGTAGTGCGACAGATTGAACACTGCCTGCTTCTCGCTGCGGAACAAGCCGACCAGCCAATCCGACGGCGTCGCATAGGTCGGCCACCAAGTCCTCGAGATCAGATTAGGTGCCGTCTCCAACTGCTTGGCCTCGTCCCAAATCTTTGACCAAGGACCGGGCCGCAGCTCCAGCTCAACGCCCAGCTTGGCGAGATTGGCCTTGAAAATCAACAGTGAATTCTTGTACTCCTCGCTGGTCGCGATGTACGTGACGGTCAGTTTGCGCTGCGATGCGGGTACGCCGGACTGCGCGATCAAAACCCGGGCTCGCGCCAGATCCAGCATCGGCATCTTCAGCTTCGGGTCATGCCCCCACATGCTGGCCGGCACCAGACCGACCGAAGCGCTGGCACCGCCTTCATAGACCTTGCCCACCACGCCGGCGTAATCCCACGCATAGGTCAGCGCCTGCCGAAAGGCCGGGTTATCGGTGGGCGGCTTGTTGGCATTGATCAGGAACTGGGTGTTGCGCCAGGAATCGCCGCGCAGCACCACCACCTTGGGGTCGCGGGCAAGTGCTTGCACCAAGTCGGCAGACGGCAGCGTGATGAAGTCGGCCTCGCCGGAGCGGATCATCTGCGCCTGCGTCGCGGCCTCCTGCACCACGCGCAAGTGCACTGCGCCGACCTGCCCAGGCTGCCAGCCGCCCCAATAGCCATCGAAGCGCTCTAGCGCCACGCTCTGCCCGCGCGCCCATGACTTGACGCGGTACGGCCCTGTGCCGGCCGCATTGCCTTGGTTGAACCAGTCGGTGCCGGCCGCCATCGCCTTCGGCGACACCATGTAGGCCGCGTACTGCGACGATGCGAT
This sequence comes from Roseateles sp., assembly GCA_044357665.1. Taxonomy (GTDB): domain Bacteria; phylum Pseudomonadota; class Gammaproteobacteria; order Burkholderiales; family Burkholderiaceae_C; genus Paucibacter_A. Next base: position 1,030 of record JBIKPD010000356.1, read on the forward strand.
CAGGTCGACCGGCGCCGGTATGCGGGTGCGTATCAGCAGCGTGGTCGCGTCGACCGCCTTGACCGACTCGACCACATCCCAGACATAGGCGGCACCGCGCGCCAGCTTGATCGTGCGCTCGATCGAGGCCTTGGCGGCGCTCGCGTCGAAGTCACTGCCGTCATGGAACTTGACACCGCTGCGCAGCGTGAATCGCCACTCGCGACCGTCCTTGCTGACCTGCCAGCGGGTCGCCAGCGCCGGCTGCACCGCCTGCTTTTCCCCGGGTCGGTACCAAACCAGCGGTTCGTAGACATTGGTCAGCAGCACCGCCTCGGTCGATGCGGCGATGGCTGGGTCCCAGTCCTTGATGTCGGCATACATCGCGTACACCAATGGGCGCTGCACCTGAACCGGCGCCTGCGCCTGCGCTTCGGGCAGGCCGGCCACCAAGGCCAGAGCGGCGAGGGTCTTGATCAACAGAGTCTTCATTGCGGCCCAGCCAGAAAAAAGGGGTTCAGCATCGAGATATGGGGCCTGATGGCTTGTCAGCTGCAGTCGACGCCATGATCGGTCAGGAATGCAGCCAGCGGTGCCAGTTGCGCCGCGTACTGTCGCCAGCGCCCGACCGAGCTCTGGTAAATCGGCTGCCGCACCTGCGCCGCGCTTGCCGTTGCGGTCGGCTCGGCGTTGTCATGGAACTCCAGGCATTGTGGCTCCCAGCCCAGCCCGCAGGCGCTCAGCAGGGCGCGCGTGCCGGCCTCGGGGTTGCGCACCAGCGCTTCGTAATCGACATCGACGAAACGGCCCGGTAGCCGCTGCCGCCAATGCGTCATCAACCGGTGATAGGCAAGGTAGTAATGGCCAAGATCGTCGAGGCTGTACGAGAACGGGTAGCCCATGCGGAACAGCGTCTTGTACATCGCGTAACAGCTGTCCAATGGATGGCGGCGCAGGTGAACCACCGGCGCGGTCGGCAACGCCAGATGTGCCAGTCCCAAGTAGAGAAAATTGGCCGGCGTCTTGTCTATCAACTTCGCACCTGGCTGGCCGTAGCTGCGAATACCCTGACGGTACAAGGCGCCGAGCCGGCCGAAATCAATCGCCGTCGAGCGCTGGATCAGCTCGGCCTTGGCGCCGCCACCCGCTGCCAGCCGCATGATCGCGAAGGCCAGCGTGTTGGTCTCGCCAACGCTGCCGACCTGGCTATGCGAGGCCAGGATGCGCTCGACCAGCGTTGTGCCGGAACGCGGAAGGCCCAGCACGAACAGCCCGCATTCGTCGTCTGCCGGTGCCGCCGGCCGCGCCAGCAGTTCTGCATCAAAGGCGCGGGCGATGCCGGCCATCGCCCGCACATCGCCATCGACCCGGTAGTTCATCTGTGCACGCCGTCGCTGCGCGCCGCGCTGCAGCAGCGCGAACGAGCGATCGAACTCACCGAGGTCTTCCAGTTCCTTGGCCAGCGCGTAGCACAGCGGAATCTCGGCGGCATGGCCGACCGGCAGCTGTTTCAGCCGTGCCTGCATCTCGTCGAGATGATGGCTGTCGGCACGCCAGCTGCGCAGCGAGGCACGGCTGACATAGGCATCGCCGTCGAGCGGATCCAGCGCGATCACCCGCGTGAACAGCGCCTGCGCCTCATCCAGTTGGCCCATTGTCAATGCCGCCGCCGCCGACGCGTAGAGCGCCTGCGGATTGTCGCCGAGCAGCGCCAGCGCGCTCCGGCAGCAGCGGAACGCGTCGGCATGGCCGTCGCTGTGCACATGCAGTTCGGCCACCCGCAGCAAAAGCGCGCCCTGTGCTGCGAAGCGCTGCTCAAGCAAGGCCAAGTGAGTGCGCGCTAGGTCGATGCGGCCGCCGTAGATATGGCATTCGACCAGGCGCTTTTGCAGTTCGAAGTCCAGCGGCAGCAGTGCGGCCGCACGCGCTGCTGCCACGGTCATCTCATCGAAGAGCCCGAGGCGCTGCAATGCGTGGCTGACCAGCAGCTGCTTGGCCGCATCATCCGGACAAGACAGCCGTACTGCATGGCAAGCCGCCGCAGCTGCGGCGGGCTGTCCACGCTCCAGCAGTGCAACCACTCGCTCGATCAGTCTGTCCGCCGACAGCGCGTCGTTCGATATCGAAGTCATGCGCCGATGTTTACACAGCCTTCACAAGGGCGCGGCCCGCCACGGCTTAAAACTTGTAGCTGGCCGACATGCCGACCGTGCGCGGTTGAGAGATGAAGACCTTGGAGCCGTTGCCGTCGTAATGCTGGGCCGTGTCGGTGCCCATCTGCGCTTCGAGGAAGCCGCCGGTGATGGCTTCGCGGTTGAACAGGTTCTTGACGAACAGCGACACGCTCCAGCGCTCGGCAGCCAGCGTCGAGGTCAGCCCGACCAGCGAGAAGCCTGGCCATTGTTTGCTCAGTTTGGGCGACAGCGAGAGGTTGTTCTCGGAGGCGCTCTGGTAGAACAGGTTGACTCGGTTGGTCCAGACCCAGCCGGCCAGCGCTCCGCTGTGTTCCAGCGAGGCGTTGAGCGTGTTCTTGGCCGTTCCGGGCAGGCGCGTACCGGCCGGCGCAATCAGCGTCGTGCCGTTGTTGACCTGGTAGACCGCCTCGGTGACCTTCGGGTCGGTGAAGGCATAGCTCAGCGTGTAGCGCAGCGAACTCGACAGCGGACCTGCCAGCTCCAGCTCCAGGCCCTGGCTGCGCGCCTTGCCCCCGTTCTGGGCGGCAAAGAAGCCCCAGTTGGGCGTCGCCACATCGAGCTGGATGTCCTTCCAGTCGATGCGGTAGACCGCCAGGCTGTAGCGGTGCGGGCCCGTCATGCCCTTGAAGCCCAGTTCGTAGTTGACGTTGCTGTCGGGCTTGTAGATCTGGTACTTGGCGCTCTCGGCGAAGTTGCCGGTGGTCGGCACCGCGTTGGCGCCGCCATGCCTGAAGCCCTCGGACATTGTGGCGTAGACCATCTGCTTGGGCCCGAGGTCATAGGCCAGGTTGGCCTTGAACAGATTGCCGGCTGCCTTCTGCGAGAACGAGGTGGTCTCGGGCTTGAAGGCCCAGATCGGGATGCCCATCGACGAGGTGTTGTTCAGCCGCGTGTCGTAGTGGCGGCCGCCCACCGTGGCGCGCAGCGTCGGGGCGATGTGATAAGTCAGTTCGCCATACACCGATGTATCACGGTAGTTCTGGCTGCGCTTGTAGTCGAAGTCGTTTTCGTTGGTGAACCCGCC
>JBIKPD010000067.1:0-14486 GCA_044357665.1 Roseateles sp.
CAGGCCCAGGCCGTTGCCCACCTGCATGGGTGTCTGTTCGAACTGGCGAATCAACATGTTGGCGATCCAGCCATTGACTGCGCCAAAGCCGAAGAACGACAGACCGACGCCGCCGCTGAAGTGCACGAAGGTGCGCAGGTGCTGCCGGAGGTGGGGTATCAGCCGCGGCGCCACGGCAGCCGGGATGGTCGTGGCGGCCGCGACGGGTGGCTGCAAGGGCCGCGCGCCGCGGCGGGTGATGGTCAACACCAGCGCCGCCATCAACGGCCCGGGCAAGGCAGCCGCGAAGAAGCTCAGGCGCCAGCCTTCCAGCGTGCTCAGCGCGTCGGGCAGTAAGGGGCGGACAGCTTCCACGTTGGCCACCAACATGCCGCACAAGGCAATGGTGGCAGAGCCGCCGATGCCCGTGGCCAGTGCGAATGTGGAATTGGCCACTTGCAACTGGCGTGGCGCAAATAGCGCAGGAATCAGCGCGTAGGTGATGGGCACCAGGCCGGCCTCGGCCGCGCCCACCAAGGCGCTGGCCATCAGCAACTGGGGATAGGTTTGTGCCAGGCCGCAAGCTGCGCAGCCGACGCTCCAGGTGATCACGCAGGCGGCCATCACGCGGCGGCGGTCGATGCGGTCAGCCAGCCAGCTCAACGGGTAGGCGGCAAGCGCCGCAAACAAGGTCACCGCCGTCCCTTGCAACAAGCCCAGCTGAAAGTCGCTCAATGCGAGCTGTTTGCGGATGGGCTCGGACAGGAGCACCAGGATCTGGCGGTCCACCAGCGCAAACAGCGTCACCAGCGATAGCACGATCAGCGCGTACCACGCCGACGTGCTGGCCACGCCGCCAGGCCCTGGTGCCGGCGGTGCCGCAACTTGATCTGGCCAAGCCACGGGCTGTCAGGCCAGGTGATGCAACTGGCAGCGCCAGCGCGTGTAGGCCAGCAAGCCTGCAGGGCCGGCGCCGGCGCCGAAGCCCGACATGCCCACCGGCTCACCTGTCATGTAGTAGCTGTAGGCCGGCGCTGGCTTGACCACGGCGTTGGTGAGCACGATGCCTGCACGCAGTGCCGCTGCGGCGCGGCGCGACTGGTCGAAGTCGCGTGTCCACACCGTGGCGAGCAAGCCATAGCGCGTGCCGTTGGCCAAGGCCAATGCCTGCGCCTCGTCACTGAAGCGCATCACCGTGGCCACCGGGCCGAAGATTTCTTCCTGCACGATGGGCGACGAAGCATCGCTGGAGGTGTACAGGCGCGCTGCGAATGCGTTGGCGCTGGCATTGCCCGCCACCACTTCGCCCTGGGCCACCAGTGAATCGGTGCCGCGGGCCTGGTCCAGCATCTGCCGTACGCGGGCGTGCTGCCCAGCGCTGGCCAGCGGCCCCATCCGAGTCGTGGGGTCCAGAGGGTCACCAATGCGGGTAGCTTGTACCTGCCGCACCAGCAAGGGCAGCAGCCGGTCGTACAGGTGGTCTGCCACCAGGATGCGTGTGCCGGCGCCGCACACCTGGCCGCTGTTGAGGATGAAGCCCTGTACCAAGGCATCGGCCATTCCTTCGATGTCGCCGAGGTCGTCAAACACCAGGTGGGGCGACTTGCCGCCGCATTCCAGCATCAAGCCTTTGAGGTTGGACTGGCCTGCGTACTGCATCAGCAACTGGCCGGTTGCCGTGGAACCGGTGAAGGTCAGGAAGTCCACATCCCGGTGCAACGCCAGCGCCCTGCCGGCTTGCGGGCCCAGGCCGGGGACGACGTTGAAGACGCCGGCAGGGATGCCTGCTTCGAGCGCAAGATCGGCGATGCGCAGACAGGCCAGCGGCGCCAACTCCGAAGGCTTCAGCACGACAGAGTTGCCCATTGCCAGGGCAGGCACCACCTTCATCAGCGCGGTGTGCGCCGGTGCATTCCATGGCGATATGGCGCCAACCACGCCGTGCGGGCGGCGAAGGTTCAGCGCCAAGGCTGTGGATGCGCTGAGGATGGCGACATCCTGCAGCTTGTCGGCCTGGTCGGCACACTCTCCCGTGATTTCGTCGTAGCCGTTGACGTCGCACACCATGCTGCCGATGGGTGCGCCCATCTGGCGCGAATCGAGCAGCCTGAGTTCGTCACCGTGCTGCACCAGCAACTGGGCGAAACGGCGCAGCGCCTTGCTTCGGGTGTTGGGGGCCAGTGCAGACCACACGCCTGCTGTGAACGATCGGCGCGCCGCATCAACAGCTAGATCGACATCAACCTGATCGCAGGCGGGCACGGCTGCGACGCGCTCGCCGCTGTGCGGGTCAACGACCTCAAAGGTGTTGTCGGTGGATGGCGCAACGCGCCGGCCGTCAATGACTGGCCGCACATCGGGCGAGCTGGCGGTGGCGAGTGCGCGCCATTCAGCGGCTGTTTGGGGTGCGTTCATTCATCCTCATTCGGTGATTGGTGGAGGGGGTGGTGCTGGTGGCCAGGGTGGGCCGCCGCCCTCGGGGTCGCGCCGCTGTAACGGCCTGCTTCGCTGGCGGGGCGGCACCCGCAGCGGCGCTGGGAACAGCAGCCACTTCAGCCGGGCCCCAGTCCATTTCGAGCAGCTCTTTCAATTTCTGCAGGTTGCCGCGCCCGATGCGCTGCGCCAGCTCGGCCTCGATGACGTGAATGCTGTGAACCTCGGCGTCGCACATCTGCTGCCCGCCTTCGCTCATGGTCACGAGCGAGACGCGCTTGTCGTCCGGGTCGTCAACAAGCCGCAGGATGCCAGCCCCAACACCCTCGGCCACGATCTGGCTGACGCGGCGCCGGGACATGCCCGAGCGCTGCGCCAGCAAGGCGATGCGCGAAGGCGCGTCGCGCCGCATGTGTTTAAGGATCGACACGAGCGACGGCTTGGCGTGGCTGTGGCCCAGCTTAAGCGCGCGGCGCTCCAGGCATAGCTCGTACCACTCGAACTTGTCTGACAGAGATCGATGCATCAACGACATGGCAACTCCTGGCTATTCCCCAGGACCATTATAAATGCAGCAGCACGCGAATTTAGGGAAGTCACGAGCTGTAGTTTCGTAACTTATCAAATATTTTATATAGGTAATTACACTAGTTTGCGGAAATGTATTTCCCGATTATTCTGCAGTTCCACGGAGCAAATGCTCTGTCAGCAACCACGCCAAAGGAGCCGCTAACATGTTTGAACACACCATCCCCGCCGCGCTTCGTACACCGCGCACCGCCCTGGCCGCTGCGGCTCTTGGCGTGTTGGCGACACCTGCGGCGCTGGCACAGCCATCGCCTGAACCGCAGGTCCTCCAGACCATCACCATCACAGCGACACGCCGTGCGGAGGCGATTCGCGACGTGCCGGTTTCAGTCGTCAAGATCGATACTGACAGCCAGCTCGAACTGGGCGCGAAAGACCTCGTCGACGTGCTGGCCACCGTTCCCGGCGTGACCTACAACCAGACCTTCGGCAAGTCGGGCTCGGGCGACATCGTGATCCGTGGTGTGACCACCGGTGCTGTGTCTAACCCGACGGTGGGCATCTACATCGATGACGTGCCCATCGGCGGCACCTCGGGCCTGAACTTCGGCGCCTCAGCGTTTGATCAACGCCTGCTCGACCTGTCCAGCATCGAGGTGCTGAAAGGTCCGCAGGGCACGCTGTACGGTGCGTCCGCAATGGGCGGTTTGCTCAAGTACAACACCCGTCTGCCCGACAGCGCCTTCTTCAGTGGCCAAGCTGGCGGCGAGGCCTCCAAGACCAGCCAGGGTGGCACTAACTTCACCCTATATGGCAACGTCAATGTGCCCTTGAGCGAAGGCCGGGCAGCGATGCGTGCCGCTGTCTTCCAAGCTCGAGACGGGGGGTACATCGACGCCACCGGACCGGCAGCTGGCAGCAATGTCAACCAGGGAACCAGCACCGGCGCCCGTGTGTCTTTAGGCTTCAAGCCCAGCAAAGGATTGGAACTGCGGGTGTCGGCGCAGACACAGGAAACCAAGTACGACGGGCTGGGCACAGCCAACTTCAACCTGGCCGGGCAGCCGCTGGCGGGCGAGTTGACTTCCACGAACCTGAGCCGCGCGCAACCCACCGCGCAGCGCTCCGACTTGGTGGCAGTGAACGTAGAGGCAGACCTGGGATTCGCCAGGGCGTATTCGATCACCGGTTACCAGAACACCCGCAGCGACGACATCTCCGACTACAACCAGACCTTTCTGCTGGTGCTGCCTCCATTCCTGGGCATCAAGGCCCTGGACGCCGGCCAAGGCGTGAGGCTGAAAAAGACCACTCAGGAGTTCCGCCTGGTGTCGCCTTCGGGCGGGGTCATTGAATGGCTGGGAGGCGTGTTTTACTCCCACGAAAAGGGCGACGGCTACGTCAACTGGAAGGCCACCACCGCGCCGACTTCGCCCTTTCCGAACGGCTCGATGCTGCTGGACAACGCAGGCTCGGCCACGGTGTGGAAAGAGACGGCCGTCTACGGCACCGTGGTGTGGAATGTCAGCTCGGCCTTGGCCCTGACAGCCGGTGCGCGGGCCTCGCGCAACTCGCTCGACCAGGCGCAACGCGATTCGGGCTTGCTTACGTCAAACCGGACTTTGTCATTCGCGACGTCCGAATCACCCGCCACCTACCTGCTGGCCGCGCGCTACCGCTTGACGTCCAAAGCCAGTGTCTACGCACGCGCCGGCAGCGGCTACCGTGCCGGTGGGCCCAACGCGCCGTTCATCGATCCCGCCACGGGCAAGCAGACCAGCTCCGCGCCGTACCAGTCCGACAGCTTGTGGAGCTACGAGGTGGGATACAAGGCCGACCTGGCCAACAACCTGGGCAGCATCGATGTGGCGGTGTTCCAGATTGACTGGAAAGACCTGCAAGTGCAGGTCTTCAACAACGGCGTGGGTACCAACGGCAACGCGGGCAAGGCGCAAGTGCGCGGCCTGGAGTTCGGCGGCGTGCTCAGGCCCACACGGGCATTGACTCTGCGCGCGGCCGCATCGCTGATGAACCCCGAGCTGCGCGAAAACTCACCCGGCCTGGGCGGCGTCGCAGGCGACCGCTTGCCCACCGCGCCCAAGGTGGCGGCGTCGGTGAACGCGCGCTGGGATTTCTCAGTGGGCGGCTCGGGGACTTTTGCGGCGGTCAACGTCGGCTACACCGGGGACCGCAACACGTCTTTCCCGGGGAGCGCCGGCACTCCGAACTACAAGCTGCCGGCCTACACGGTGCTGGACGCGCAGGTGGGCGGCAACTGGGCCGGCTTCGATCTGGGCGTCTACGTGCGCAACCTGACTGACGAGCGCGGGCAGGTCAGTGCCTACACACAGTTCGCCGGGCTTGGGGCGCCGGTTCAGGTGAACTTTGTACGCCCGCGGACGGTGGGCGTGACGCTGTCGCGCGCGTTCTGACCGCCTCGAAACCAGCGTGCCGGCCGCCGGGCGGGGAGCAGCAAGATGAAGATTTTCTACGCCGGCATCGTCACCGAGACCAACACCTTTGCGCCCGCACCAACGGGCCGGGCCAACTTCGAGGAACTGGGCCTGCGCCGTGGAGATGGCATCGGTGAGGTACCGCTGTTCGCGCCGGCCGACCAGCTCATGCGGCAACTGGCGGCACAAGACGGTCACAAGCTTGTTGCCGGCCTGTGGGCGTTTGCACAACCCTACGGGCCCACAGTGCGCAGCGTGTACGAGCAACTGCGTGACGAACTGCTGGCTGGCTTGCGCGCGTCGCTGCCGGTGCATGCGGTGATCCTGCCCTTGCACGGCGCCATGGTCGCCGAGGGGTACCCGGACTGTGAGGGCGACCTGATCGAGCATGTACGCGACATCGTCGGGCCAGCAGTTCCCATTGGCGTGGAACTGGATCTGCACTGTCACTTTACCGAGCGGATCCGCTTGCACGCCGACGTCATCGTTTGCTACAAGGAGTACCCCCACACCGACATCAACGACCGCCTGGCGGAAGTGTGGGCGCTGACCGTGGCCGCCGCCGAGCGGCGCATTCGACCGGTGACAGCGGTCTTCGACTGCCGCATGTCCGGCCTGTGGCACACCACCCGCGAGCCGATGGTGGCCTTTGTGCAGCGCATGAAAGACCTGGAAGGCCAGAGCGGCATCTTGAGCGTGAGCTTCGGCCACGGTTTCCCTTGGGGCGATGTGCCCGAGGCGGGCGCCAAGGTCTGGGTCGTCGCCGATGGCTTGCAGCCTGGGGCTGAAGTTCGCGCCCAGGCGCTTGCCGGAGAACTGGGACGCGAGCTGTTCGCAATGCGTGAGGCCAACCGGGGCACTCAAGTCAGCATCGACGCCGCACTGGATCGCGTGCTGGCTGCTCCATCAAAAAAGCCGTTCGTGCTGGCCGACGTGGCCGACAACGCCGGGGGCGGCGCCGCCAGCGACGCTACCTTCATCTTGCGGCGGGTCGTCGAGCGTGGCATCGGCAATGTGGCGCTCGGTGCGTTCTGGGACCTGGGCGCCGTGCAGATCTGCAAGGATGCCGGCGTCGGCGCTGTGCTCCAGCTTCGGGTCGGCGGCAAATGTGGGCCTACGTCGGGCGACCCTGTGGACATGCGCGTCACGGTACGTGCGGTCAAGTCCGACCATCAGCAGTCGGGTCTTGCAGGCTCGGTCCAGGCCTGTGGCGCGTCGGTGTGGGTGAGCACACAGGACGGCATCGATTTGGTGCTGATTTCGGTGCGCACCCAGGTCTTCGGGCCGAACCTGTTCACTGGGCTGGGCATCGACCTCACGTCCAAGCGGGCCGTGGTCGTCAAGTCGTCGCAGCACTTCCACGCACTCTTCGCCGACTTGGCGTCCGACGTGGTCTACGTCGATTCACCGGGATTGATGCGAATGGACTTCGAGAACATTCCCTACCAATTCCGGGACCTGAACTACTGGCCGAGGGAGGCCAGTCCATAGCGGAACAGGCAACCCGCAGGTGCGGCCGGCCGGCGGTTCACGAGACCACCCAAGCTACACGACGCCACGGCTCCGCATCAAGGCGCCGGCGGGGCATGCTTTCCTTGAGCAGCCCAACTTCGCGGGTTTGCCTGCGACGGTACGCTGGCCCCAGTCCCTTTCCCCCAGGTGCAAGCCTGCATGACTGAGTGGCAGAACTGAAGCCAAGGGTTGGACAGGCTCGGCGGCGGCCGCGCTTAAACCACATGCACACGGAGAGCAGCGCATGAGGGCCAAAGGCATGCGTGTCAGCTGACGGCGAGTTGAAGGGCGGCCGGCGATGCGGTCGCGGCGAACCAGATGGCGTCAATGTACTGACGAGAGGCATCCGGATCGATTTCAGAAGTTTCCAAGTCAATGGCCAATTTCAGATTTTCCTTGGAAAAATATTTTTCCAAGTAAACGAACACCGCGGCCGAAGCCATGACCGAGCTGCTGATGCTGCTTACGAACGGGTCCTGAATGGCGACAGTGAATTTTGGTAAGGCTCGCTCAAGAAGCGCGCACGCTGAGGCTTGGTTTGTGAGAGTTTTTACCCGTATGGGTGGCAGACAAAGGGTGCAATACTTGGCTTGAATTGGTTGAAATGCCGATTCGTTGTTTGATAAAACGAACAGTAACTCTTTCGCTAATTGCTTGCTGCTGTCGCGATGCTGCGGCGCCACTGTCTGTTTGGTCAGTTTCAATGAGACTCGAAATGCCATTCCCTCAGATCAAGGTTTCACGTCGCACGGCTTGCAAAGCGCTGCTGCTATCGGAGTTGGACACGCCCTATGTTCCACCGCCGGCCGAGGCGATCAAGCCTTGGGCTGATCGAAGTGCTTGATGGGCTTTGGTCATCAATGCGCTTGCTGCCCTGTTATTCGTCACAGTCGAATGCCTTCGCGGGCAATATTTTCGAGCAAGGCTGGATTTGAAAAACGTTCCGGATGGTCCCATTGATCCATCCATATGGGCAATGGAGAAATATTAATGCCCGTTTCCATCAGCACGTCAAATGCCAGATTCGCCATGGCCATCTTGGTTGGCACTAGTCGAGCATGTTCGCCCTCCAGCAACACGACGACATCAGCGTCACTGTCAACCCTGTGGGTACCTCTTGCGCGGCTGCCAAACACAATCGCCCCTCGAGGATGAAATTGCGCTTGCGCGACCTCCAAAAAGCGGCGAACAGCCTGCTCGGTTTGTGCATCGAGTGACGGTTTTAAAGGGCGCGTGTTAGTCATATTGCGGTGGCATATCTGGTTACGAGTTTACGGTCGAACGAACTTTTTCTGCCATCTGTCCGTCAGATAGGGATGCTCTGCATAACTCAACGCGACTGTGTGCAGCGCGGATCTGGATGGGATGCAAGGCGCATTTTGCGGCCAATAGCGCGTGCTATTGGCAAGAAATGCAACGCCGCAGACCGCCCGAGGCCGGGCTAGCACAAGGCGTGAGGGGTTATGCAGAGCATCCATAGATCGGCTGCCCTTTTTAAGCTCAGCAATCTTGAGCCCCAAAGACCCCCGCAATTCCTTTTGAACGTAATCGGAGATCAACTTCTTGTTTTGCCTTAAGGAGTCGATTTCTGATTTCGTCAGCCGTGTGAAATCCAACAAGGTACTGGGCTTCGTTTGCGGTGAGGGCTTTGACATGGGTGCACCTGATCAAGGTCCTGGGGGGTGTTCAGTAATGAACTGTCGCAAGGCAGCATTCATGCGAGTCTGCCAGCCTTTTCCGGTCGCCTTGAATGTTTCCAGTACATCAGCATCTAGGCGAATCGCTGTGAAGACCTTGGTCTCATCTGCCTTGGGGCGGCCGCGAGTGCGCTTCATGGCAACCAAGGCGGCATAGGCCTGAGGTGCCAATGCTTCGCTGGCAGGCTTGGCGCCTTTGTGCCAATCACTGCCGAGTTCACGCGCATCTGCATCAGCTTCAATGCCCGAATTAATAGCTGCGGTCTCGTCGGAGTTGGGAATGATCGTTCCTGGTTTAAGTTTCGGCATAGCTTTTCACCTCCCTTGGGTTGGCCCTGCGCAGGCTTATGACACGCACCGCATCGGCGCGCAGGCAGAAAGCCATCACGTGCAAGCGCTCTCCGATATACCCTTTGGCTTCAAAGCGTGGCTCGGCATATTGTTCGCGCGTGTCTTCACGAACCACGGCAGATTCCCATTCAAAACCGTCGGCATCAGCCAGCGACAAACGTACTTTTCGAGCTTGCTTTCGTCCTTGGCGGGATCGAATTCGAAGTCCATTTTATTTATTGTATAAACAAAAATAGTGGTGTCAAGTCTCCACAGCTATGCATGGCGACGCCCCAACAAAATACCCGGCAGTCGCGCGCCTGGCCCTTCGACTCTGCGATCGCCGCTGCTTGGGTTGGTTTTTGCTGCGGCGTGGGCACGGGTGGCGCTTTGGGCACGGGAATTTTGATCGGCTTCGCTCTGGCGCCTGTTGTTGGCGTTGGGTGTTGAACCCTGCTGTTGTCGACGATGATCAAGCCTGCCAGCAACAACCCTGTTCACACCATGTCCAAAAAATCACTTCAATCCCTGTTCGCGCAGAAATCCTGGGCCAACAACGAGTTGTTCAATGCGCTGGCGCCGGTGGCTGCTGAACAGGGCGCGGAATCGGTTCACATGGCGATTCGGATGCTTAACCACATCTATGTTGTGGACCGGATCTTTCAGGCGCACTTGCTGGGCGAGCCGCATAACTATGCAGCCACCAACACGGAAGCCACACCGGACCTGGGTGAGCTTCAATTTGCCGTCGCCGAGCTTGATGCCTGGTTTGAGGGCTACGCCGGCAATGTCACTGCGCATCAACTCGACGAGCCAATCTCATTTCACTTCACCGACGGTGACGCCGGCACGATGAGCCGGGAAGAGATGCTCCTCCATGTCATCACTCATGGGTCCTACCACCGAGGCAATGTCGGGCAGATGATGAAGGCGCTTTCTGTTGCGCCGCCGCGCGACCTCTATACGAAGTTTCTTCATGTCCGCGAGCCGTCACGCCGGCTGGTCTGACCTGGGTTCAAGCCAAGCCGCTGCTGATGCGGGTCCTCAGGGCGTCTGCCAGTTGAGACTTGTGGCTGCAAAGAGCCGCGTGTATTTTTGACTCAGCAAGACCAAGACAGAAATCAACTTCTGGTCATTCACCGAGCCAACGGCCTTCCAGCCAGGCACCCCCTTCAACGGATTTCCGTGCGCCAGCAACCAACAGTTCGACCGCGCAACGTACAGGGTGGCCGGTAAGTCGGTCGTTCGGTAAGGCGAGGACGATGGTGCGCTTGATGGCCGGATTGCACAGGGGTGCACCGCTGAGTTGCCCGGTGCGCAGGTCTTCGGCCACGGCGATGGGCGGCAGGATCGTCAGTCCATGCCCGCCGAGTACGAGGCTGCGCTGGACGCTGAGCGCATTCGTCTCGGCCGCGACCGTCAGTTCCAGCCTCGACACCGCGCAGGCGTGGTCCACGAGGGCGCGGATGCCGTGCGGCGGGCTTGGCAGCACCAGTGGCCGGCCGACCAACTCGGCCAATGGCACCGGCTGGTCGCGACGCAGTTTTGCAGCCTTGGGTCCGATCACCCAAAGGGGCTCTTCGATCAGCGGCTGGGTCCGCACGTCCGGCGAGCGTTCGGCCCCGTAAAGGAGACCCGCATCAATCTCCCCACTTTGCAGCCAGCGCAGGAGCGTCCCGGCGTAACCCATGGCGATGCGGACGCGGATGCCTGGATAGCTTGCGGCCAGTGCGGCGACCAGCGGGCCAGCCAGCATGTCGATCGTGCTGGGCAGCAAGCCCAACGTCACCAACCCGCCGATGCTTGCGTCGGCACCCGCAATCTCGGCCCGCGCTCGGTCGAGTTCAAGCATGGCCCGGCGCGCATAGGTCAGCAGCGAGCGCCCGGCTTCGGTCAGTACCATGCCGTGCCGCTCGCGCACGAACAGCGGCTTGCCAATGTCCTGCTCCAGCAGCATGATTTGCCGCGAAACGGCTGGCTGAACAAGGTGCAGTACCTCGGCCGCACGCGTCACGTTGCCGGTCTCGGCGACGGTCAAAAAGGCCCGCAGTTGCTTGAAGTCCATGGTCTCGGTGCTTGATCGCCAAACCTGATTGTGGAATGCTAATTTGCTATTTTACAGATCCAATCATTGAATATTATGATGATTGGTGTCAACACTTCAGCTCGAAACTCGGCGATGAACACCACACTTACAGCGGCGCCTGCCTGGCAAGAGGCGGTCTTCAAGGTACTCAAGCAGGGCGGGGTTCGCCAGATCGCTTATGTGCCCGACGCAGGCCATTCGCACACCATCCGCAGTGCCATCGCCGACCCAGAAATCGAGGACGTCGTGCTGACCACGGAAGAGGAGGGCGTGGCCCTGGTCGCAGGCGCCTGGCTTGGCGGGCAGCGCGCTGTGCTGCTGATGCAGAGCAGCGGCGTTGGCAACTGCATCAATATGTTCTCGCTGTTGCACGCGGCTGACCTCCCGTTCTTCACGCTTGTCACGATGCGTGGCGAGTACGCCGAGTTCAACCCCTGGCAGGGTCCGATGGGCAAGGCCACGCAGGCGGCGCTGGAACTGATGGGCATCCATGTTCTGCGGGTGGACGATCCCGCCAAGGTCGAAGAGATCGTCAGCGCGGGCTTCGATGCCGCGTTCCAGGCTGGCGAGAAGGTCGCCGTGCTGCTGGGCCAGAGCCTGATCGGCCGCAAGAAGTGGGAGCGCAACTGATGTCAAGCACCGCAACAGGTCAGCGCACGAGCCGTCGTGCCTTTGTTTCCCGCCTGCTGGCCGCCACGCCTGAGGCGCTGGTAATCGCCGGGCTGGGGTCCGCTGCCTACGACGTGTTCGCCGCCGGTGACCGCGAGCGCAACTTCTACCTCTGGGGCGCGATGGGTGGCGCCACCTCGATCGGCCTCGGGCTGGCGCTGGCGCAGCCGCAGCAGTCGGTGGTGGTGATTACCGGCGATGGCGAACAGTTGATGGGCATCGGCAGCCTGGGCACCATCGGCGTCAAGCAACCCAAGAACCTGACCATCGTGGTGCTGGACAACGGTCACTTCGGCGAGACCGGCATGCAGCGCAGCCACTCCAGCCTGGGCACCGACCTCGTGGCGGTGGCCAAGGGCTTCGGCATCGAGGATGCGTTTTCGACCGGCAGTCTCGCTGCCAGCGATGACATCGCCCGGCGCATCAGCGCCAGGTCGGGCACGCTGTTCGTGCAGGTGTTGATCGAGGCCGACGAGCCGCCCCGCGCACTGCCACCGCGCGATGGCGCTTACGTCAAGAACCGCTTCCGCGCCGCGCTCGGGCTGAAGCCGTTCTGAGGCTGCGGCAGTATGAAGCGCTACCAGCTCCGTATTGACGGCCAGAGTGCGGACCCTGCGGGGGCGAACTGGTTCGAGACCCAAAACCCGTACACCGGGCAGGCCTGGGCTGAGATCCCGCGCGCTGACGCGCGCGACGTCGACGCCGCGGTGCAGGCCGCGCATCGCGCGCTCACTACGGGACCCTGGGCCGAGATGACCGCCACCCAGCGCGGCGCGCTGATGCACAAGGTGGGCGACCTGATCGCCCGCGACGCGGCCAAGCTCGCCGCCACCGAGGTGCGCGACAACGGCAAGCTGTTCGCCGAGATGCAGGGCCAGCTCAACTACATCCCGCAATGGTTTTATTATTACGGCGGGCTGGCGGACAAGATTCAGGGCAGCACCCTGCCGCTGGACAAGAAGGGCTACTTCGCCTTCACGCGGCATGAGCCGGTGGGTGTGGTGGCAGCCATCACCCCGTGGAACTCGCCCTTGCTGCTGGCTGCCTGGAAGATCGCGCCGGCCCTGGCCGCCGGCTGCACCCTCGTCATCAAGCCCTCGGAGTTCACCTCCGCGTCAACCCTGGAGTTTGCCGAACTCTTCGATGAAGCCGGCTTCCCGCCGGGCGTGTTCAATGTGGTCACCGGCTTCGGTGCCGAAGTCGGCACGCCCTTGGTCGAGCATCCGCTGGTCAGCAAGATCAGCTTCACCGGGTCTGACGCCACCGGGAGGCTCATCAACGAGAAGGCAGCTCGCCTGCTCAAACACACCTCGATGGAGCTGGGCGGCAAGTCGCCCAATATCGTTTTCGAGGACGCCGACCTGGAGCAGGCCGCTTTCGGTGCCATCTCGGGCATCTTTGCCGCCACCGGCCAGACCTGCATCGCCGGCTCGCGACTGCTGGTGCAAGACAGCATCCACGACGCCTTTGTCGAGAAGCTGCTGGCCGTGGCCCGCACCGCCCGCATGGGCGACCCAATGGACCCCGCCACGCAGGTCGGGCCCATCACCACGCCGCCGCAGTTTCAGAAGGTGCTCGACTACATCGACATCGCGCGGGCCGAAGGTGCCCAGGTCCTGCTTGGCGGCGAGCGGGGCAGCGCCCCGGAATGCGGACAAGGCTGGTTCGTGCAGCCGACCATCTTCACTGGCGTGCGCAACGACATGCGCATCGCGCAGGAGGAAGTGTTCGGGCCGGTGCTGGCAGTGATCCGCTTCACCGACGAAGCCGACGCGCTGCGCATCGCCAACGATGTTCGCTTCGGCCTGGCCGCTGCTGTGTGGACGCAGAACATCGGCCGTGCCATCCGCATGTCGGAGCGACTGCAGGCCGGCACGGTCTGGGTCAACACTTACCGGGCGGTCAGCTTCATGGCACCCTTCGGCGGCTACAAGGACTCTGGCCTGGGCCGCGAGAACGGCATCGATGCGGTGCGCGAGTACCTGCAGACCAAGTCGGTCTGGATCAATAGCGGCGCGGTCGCCGGCAATCCGTTTGTGCTGCGCTGACATGGCCGTCGACAGCGAGCACCTGCGCACCTGGATCGGCCGCACCACGGTGGCCTGGATGCGTCATGCCGTCTAGCAGCACACGCCTCATGTCCCGCAGAATGCGGGGCATGAAGCCTGTCAATATGCACCGACCCAGTGGCGACCCCGCGCCAGCCCGCGGATCCGGCCGCGTTGTCATCGTCGGCGGTGCCATCATGGGCAGCTTCAGCGCCTGGGCGCTGCGCCAGGCCGGCTTTGGCGGGTCGATCACCGTGGTCGAGAAGGATCCGACTTACCAGTACTCCTCGACGGCCTTGTCCGCCGCATCGATCCGCACGCAATTCGGCACGCCGACGAATATCCAGATGAGCCTTTATTCGGCCCGGATGTTCCGCGACATCAAGGGCCTGTTCGGCGACGATGCAGACATCGGCTACCGCGAGAAGGGTTACCTGATCCTCGGTGGCCCGGACCAAGTCGCCGACCGCCAGGCAGCTGCCGACATGCAGCGCTCGCACGGTGCCGATATTTTGGTGCTGGGCCCGGACGAATTGCGCGCGCGGTTCCCCGGCATCAACTTCGACGACATCGGTGTCGGCACCCTCGGCGCCCAGCACGAAGGCTGGTTCGATGCCTGGAGCTTGCTGCAACTGGCGCGGCGTGCGGCACGCCAGTCGGGTGTCGACTATGTGACGGCAGCGGTCGAGTCATTCGAGACCAGCGATGCCAAGCTGACGGGCGTGCTGCTGGCGGACGGCCAGCGTCTCGG
>JBIKPD010000357.1:0-4204 GCA_044357665.1 Roseateles sp.
TCTCGACAGCTGCGACTGCCTGGATCGGGACCGGCTTGATGGTTTGCTGTTCCTCAAGGCTGCAGGAGCTCAAGGCAGCGACGCTCCTGACATGTCTACAGCGAGCTGCCTGCCGGTCTTCAGGGCTAAAGCCATCACCAAGACCTATGGCGATGGCGAGACTGCCGTCCATGCCTTGAAGAGCGTCGACCTGCAGATTTCGCGCGGTGAATTCATCGTTCTGCTGGGACCTTCAGGCAGTGGCAAGTCGACCTTGTTGAATATCCTCGGCGGACTCGATGTTCCCAGCAGCGGTTTGCTGCATTTTGCCGACCACCAGCTCAGCGGCGCCAGCGAAGCCGAGCTGACCCGCTACCGGCGTGAGCATGTCGGCTTCGTGTTCCAGTTCTACAACCTGATTCCCAGCCTGACCGTGCGCGAGAACATCGCGCTGGTCACCGACATCGCGACCGATCCGATGCCAGTCGACGAGGCGATCGCGATGGTCGGCTTGCTGCCGCGAGCGGACCATTTTCCGGCCCAGCTGTCTGGCGGCGAGCAGCAGCGGGTGGCGATTGCGCGGGCGATCGTCAAGCGGCCCGAGTTGTTGTTGTGTGACGAGCCGACTGGAGCGCTCGACTACCAGACCGGCAAGCTGGTGCTGGAGGTGATCGCCCGGATCAATCAGGAACTTGGCACCACCGCAGTCGTGATCACCCACAACGCGTCGATAGCCGGGATGGCCGATCGCGTCATTTACCTCAGCGACGGCGGGGTGCAGCGAATCGAAAGCAACCCGCACAAGCTCGCGCCATCGGAGTTGTCGTGGTGAGCCAGCATGAAAGCACTTGACCGCAAGCTGCTGCGCGACTTGCGTTTGATGTGGAGCCAGGCATTGACGATTGCGCTGGTGGTGGCCAGCGGCATCGCTGGCTTCATCACCAGCTTGTCGGCGGTGGATTCGCTGGCCGGTGCGCGCGATGATTTTTACGCCGAAGGGCGCTTTGCTGATCTGTTCGCCAGTCTCAAGCGCGCGCCGCTGGCATTGCAGGCTCAGATGCTTGAATTGCCTGGCGTGGCCGATGTGCAGACGACGCTGGAACAGGTGGTCAGGGTCGAAATCGCCGGCCTGGCGGACCCGATCATTGGTCAGATGATCGGACTTGACTTGCGCCAGCCGCCGCGCATGAACTTGGTGACGCTGCGCAGCGGACGCGGCTTGGGTCCGGATCAGAGCGGCGGTGCGGCGATCGAAGTCTTGATTTCTCAGGCCTTTGCCCAGGCCCATGGCCTCAAGCCCGGCGCAAGGTTGACGGCGTTGATCAATGGCCGGCAGCGCGAACTGGTCATGGTCGGCACGGCGCTGTCGCCTGAATATATCTTTGCCGGCATGGCCGGCATGCCCGATGTGCGCGGCTTCGGCGTGTTCTGGCTCGATCGCGAGTTGCTGGCCGCTGCCTACGACATGCGTGGGGCATTCAACCGGGTCAGCGTCAAGCTCGCCCCGGGCGTATCCGAGCCGGCGGTGATCGCCGGACTGGCCGACTTGCTCGCCCCTTACGGCGGACGCGAAGCGCATGGGCGCGTCGACCAGCCATCGCATCTGATGCTTGACAACGAGATCAATGAGCAGCGCGTGCTCGGCACCGTGCTGCCGTCGATTTTTCTCGGCGTGGCGGCCTTTTTACTGAACGTGGTGGTGTCGCGGTTGGTCGCGACGCAGCGCGAGCAGGTGGCGGCGCTGAAGGCGCTTGGCTACCCCAATCGAATGATTGCCGCCCATTACCTGAAACTGGTGCTGCTGATCACCTTGATCGGCATGGCGCTGGGCATTGCATTGGGCGACTGGCTCGGCGCGCAGCTGACCTTGCTTTATGCCGAGTTGTTCCAGTTCCAGCGTTTCGAGCACCGCGTGGCACCCGCCCTGGTGCTGATCAGCGCCGGCGTCACGGTCGCCACCGCGGTACTGGGCACCATGAACGCGATCGCCGCAACCGTGCGCCTGGCACCTGCCGAGGCGATGCGGCCTGCTGCCCCGGGGCGCTACCGGCGCTCGCTGCTCGAACTGCTGGTCAGGCGTTTGTCGCGCGGTCAGGCATCGGTCGCCTTGCGCATGATTGCGCGAAATATGGAGCGTCGCCCATGGCGCAGCGCTTTGTCGATCGGTGGCGTAGCCGCTGCGGTAGCGATTGTCGTGATGGGTAATTTTTTTCGCGATGCGATCGACTACATCGTCGACACGCAGTTCAACCTTGCCATGCGCAGCGACGTGATCATCTGGCTCGGCGAAGCCGGCGACGATGCAGCCCGGCATGAATTGCAGCGCTTGCCCGGCGTACTGGCGGTCGAATCCGGACGCAACCTGGCAGTGCGACTCGCCAACGGGCATCGGAGCGAGCGCGGCGTCATCCAGGGTTATGCCGCCAGCCCTGAGCTGCGCCGCATCATCGACGTGGACGGCCAACAGACGCTGCCGGGCACGGCCGGCCTGGTGTTGACCGACCGCTTGGCCGACAAGCTCGGCTTGCGCATCGGCGACCTCATTCGGGTCGAATTGCTGGAAGGAAGCCGCCGCGTGCTGCTGTTGCCGCTGGAGGGCGTAACGCGCGAAATGATGGGCCTGAATATCTATGCCGAGCGGCGAGCGCTGAATGCCTGGCTCGGTGAGGGCGATGTCAGCACGCAGTTTTCGCTCGCGCTCGAACGCGGCGCGGAGCCGGCGCTGCTGCTGGCGAGCAAGTCGCTGCCACGTGTCGTCGGCGCCTTCAGCAAGGCGACGCTGTTGCGCAATATGCAGGACATCAGCGCGCGCAATGTACGGATCATGAGCACCTTGCTGACGCTATTTGCCAGCGTCATCGCGGTGGGCGTGGTCTACAACAACGCGCGTATCGCGCTGGCCGAGCGAGCCTGGGAGTTGGCGTCGCTGCGCGTACTTGGTTTCACCCGAGCCGAGGTCTCGGCCTTGCTGCTCGGCGAGTTGGCCCTGAGCATCATGATCGCCGTGCCGCTGGGGCTCTGGCTCGGCTGGGGTCTGACGCAGCTGATCGTCGGCTTGCTGAAATCGGATCAATTCTTTTTTCCGGTCGTGATCCAGCCGCGCACCTATGCCTGGGCGGCGCTGGCGGTGTTCGCCGCGGGCCTGGCCAGCGCGCTGGTGGTGCGTCGGCGTATCGACCGGCTCGACCTGGTGGCAGCCTTGAAAACAAGGGAATGAGCAATGCAGACGCGAAGCAAATGGGGGCTGGCCGGAGGGGCGCTGGCATTGGCCGTCTTGCTGGCCTGGGCCTTTGCGCCGCGGCCGGTACCGGTTGAAACGGCGCTGTTGGCTGTGGGGCGTTTCGAAAGCAGCGTCGAGGAGGATGGCAGGACCCGGGTGGTCGACCGCTATCTGGTTTCGGCACCGCTGGCCGGTCTGTGGTTGCGGCCGAGCTTGCGCGAAGGCGATGGCGTCGCCGTCGGTGCGCTGCTCGGGCGTCTCCTGCCTGCGGCCTCGCCGCTGATCGATGCGCGCAGCCAGGCAGAACTGGCGGCGCGGGTGGCGACTGCTGCGGCCATGCTGCGCGCTGCTGGCAGTCGGTTCGAATTGGCGCGGGTTGGCGCGGCGCAGGCGCGGCGCGAGTTGGCGCGCAGCGAGCAACTGGCACAACAGGGTTTCGTCGGTGCGGCCAAGCTCGAGACCGATCAGTTGAGTCTGCAGGCCGCCACGCAGGAGCAGGCGGCTGCGGCCGCCGAACGGCAGGTCGCCCAATACGGCCTGGCCCAGGCCCGCGCGGCTTTGGGGATGGTCAACCAAGGCAGCGGCAAGGCCTTCGAGCTGCGCTCACCCGTTGCCGGCCTTGTCTTGCGACTGCATCAGGCCAGCGAAGCGGTGGTCAACTTGGGTGTGCCGCTGCTCGAGATCGGTGACATCAGCCGGCTCGAACTGGTGGCCGAGCTCTTGACCAGCGATGCCTTGCAGGCGAGCCCGGGCAGCAAGGTCGTGATCGACCGCTGGGGTGGGACGCAAAAGCTCGACGGCCTTGTCAGCCGGGTTGAACCTGGTGCGTTCACGAAGATTTCGGCGCTTGGCGTCGAGGAGCAGCGGGTGCGCGTGATTGTCGAATTGACCAGTCCTGCAGCGCAGCGCCGGCAGCTCGGCGATGGCTTCCGGGTCGCCTTGAAAATCATCACGCGCAGCCAGGAAGGCGCGTTATTGGTGCCGGTCAGCGCCGTGTTCCCGCTG
>JBIKPD010000359.1:0-4184 GCA_044357665.1 Roseateles sp.
GCAGCAGATCACCACGCGGCTTCGGGCAGTCAAAGTCCCAATCAGACAGCACATGGCGCTGCATGCCTTGGGCCAATGTATGCGTGGCGGGTCGATGGGTATGGCCGTGGATCAGCTGTGTGCTGCCGGCTTGCTCGAGCATCTGTATGCAGCATTGTTCGTCGAGGTCGACAAGGACCGGATTGCGGGCCTGGCTTGCCTGGCTGGCATCGCGCATCTGCCTGGCCAATGTCTGGCGTTGTTCGATCGGCAGCGCCAGGAATTCAGCCTGCCATGGCTGGCTGCGCACCTTGCTGCGAAAAGCCTGATAGGGCAGGTCAGCCAGGCATTGTGCGTCGCCATGGCTGAGCAGCCAGCGCTGGCCAAAGGCGCTCAAGGTGGTGGGATCGGCCAGCCCCTGTATCTGACAGTCGTCGAGGAAGTCGCGGCCGACCAGAAAATCACGGTTGCCCGCCATGAAGAAAATTGCCGCACGCCGGCTGGCATCGCGCAAGATCGACAGGCATTCGGCTTCGAAGGGCTGGGTTCTGGCATCGTCGCCAATCCAGACTTCGAAAATGTCGCCCAGCAAGAAAATCGCCTGGGCTGTTGTGTCGAGCAGGTGGCGACGCAAAGCTGCCAGGTTGGCAGGCGTTTGCGGCGCCAGATGCAGATCGGACAGGAAGTCGATCTGCAGCCATTGCGGCGGCGCCAGCAATTCAGCCGGCGCAGCCGCAGCCCAATCAGCTGATTTCAACGGCTCGCTCGATCAGCACATCTTCGACCGGCACATCGCCATGGCCGCCGGAGTTGCCGGTCTTGACCTTTTCGATCGCGTCAACGATGTCATTGCCCGCTACGACTTTGCCGAAAACGGCATAGCCCCAACCCGAAGGCGTTTCGGACTTGAAATTCAGAAAGCCGTTGTCGGTCGCATTGATGAAGAACTGGCTCGAAGCCGAATGCGGCACATTGGTGCGCGCCATCGCCAGCGTGTAATGCTCGTTCTTCAGACCGTTGTTGGCTTCGTTCTGGATCTCGCCGGTGGTGGGCTTTTGTTTCATTCCTGGTGCAAACCCGCCGCCCTGGATCATGAAGCCCTTGATGACACGGTGGAAAACCGTACCGTCGTAATGGCCGCTGCGGACATAGGAGAGGAAGTTCTCGACCGAAATCGGTGCTTTGACATCGTCAAGTTCGATGCGGATCAGGCCATGGTTGGTATGCAGTTCTACGGTCTTGGTCATTTCTTGGGCTCCACAATGGCTTTGGTGATAAGGATGGGGGTGAGCGGCACATTCTGCTGGCCGTTCTTGCTGCCGGTAGGCATGGCGCGAATCTTGTCGACCACTTCCATGCCTTCAAGGACGCGGCCGAACACGGCATAGCCATTGCCATCGGCAGAATTGGCGGCGTCCAGAAACGCATTGTCGACGGTATTGATGAAGAACTGTGCCGTGGCCGAGTTGGGGTCGCCGGTTCGCGCCATCGCGATCGACCCGCGGACATTCAGCAGCCCGTTGCGGGATTCCAGTGGAATCGGCGGCTTGGTGGGCCGTTGGTCCATCTTTGGCGTGAAACCGCCGCCCTGGATCATGAACTCCGGGATGACGCGGTGAAAAATCAAGCCGTTGTAATGGCCGGCCTTGACATACTGAATGAAGTTGGCGACCGACTTCGGCGCATGTTCCGCATCCAATGCAATGCGGATGTCGCCTTGGCTGGTGCTCAGGCGGACGGTCTGCGCCTGGGCGGCAAAGGTCAGCAGCGCAATGCTGGAGCCGATTGCCAACCAGCGCTTGAGTTTGGATGGTTGCTTGGTATGCATGTCTTGTTGAAGGGTGATTGTGGGCCGCAACGATTGTGCCTCAGCCAGGTTTGCCGCGTTCAACGGCCTTTGGGCGTGGTTTCTTGCAGCAGGCTCTGAGTACGCACGAGCTTCAAGTTCAAGGTCTCGGAGGGAGTCAAGGCCGATTGCTTGGCCCGTTTATAGGCGCGCAGACCGAGTCGCAACAGCACATCGCCGAGGTTTTCCAGCGCTTGTGCATGGTCGGGTTGCAGGCGCAAGGCTTGTTCAAGTTGGTTGCGCGCTTGATCGAGGTCGCCCAGGCTGGCATTGATGACGGCCAGATTGATGTGCGGCTCGGCCAGATCCGGAAAATCCTCGGTCAGGGTGGTGAAGATGCTGCGGGCCGCGCTCACTTGCCCCATTTCCATCCGCATCACACCAAGGGCAAAGCGCAGTTTCAATTCATCGGGTGTCTTGCTCAGCGCACCTTCCAGAGTTGCCACCGCCTGGCTGCGCTGACCGGCAAACCATTGTTGTTGCGCCCGGTCCAACTCGCTGGCATTTGCGGTGCCGGCGATTGACAGGAGGATGAGCAGGGCAAGGCGTGAAAACAGGCGGAAAGTCATCAGCGAATTTGCTTGATATTGGGTCATTCGTCGATGGAAGTCAGGGTCTTTGCTGAGGTCTGGCGTCGATCCTTCGGGCAAGTCGACCGCTATACTTGGTTTCATTCTACGGCGCCAAGCCCGATCCTGCGGAAGCCTCCAAGCGGGCGAGCAGCGGGTCCCGACCGTAGCCGTCCAGTGAATTCACGGCTTTGGCATCACGCCAAGGCTGGCCTTGTTGCTCCATGTCCCTTCGCATCTACAACTCCCTGTCCCGTTCGGTCCAGCAATTTGTCCCTATCGTGCCTGGTCAAGTGCGCATGTATGTCTGCGGCATGACCATTTACGACCTCTGCCATGTCGGCCATGCGCGAATGATGATGGCCTTCGATGTGGCGCAGCGCTGGCTCAAGCAGAGCGGCTACAACGTCACCTATGTGCGCAATATCACTGACATCGATGACAAGATCATCAGGCGTGCGCTTGAGCGTGGCATCACGATTCGCGCGCTGACCGACGAGATGATCGCGGCGATGCACCGCGACATCGGCGCCATGGGGATTGAGCGGCCGACCCATGAGCCGCGCGCAACCGACTATGTCGGCGAGATGCTCGGCTTGATCGGCAAGCTCGAGCGCAAGGGCTTGGCTTACCGGGCCAGCAACGGTGACGTGAATTTTTCGGTGCGCAAGTTTCCGGGTTATGGCAAGTTGTCGGGTAAATCGCTGGACGACTTGCGCGCTGGTGAGCGCGTAGCGGTCGATGACGGCAAGCAAGATCCGCTCGATTTCGTGCTTTGGAAGGCTGCCAAGGCGGAAGAACCCGAAGATGCCAAGTACCCGAGCGAATTCGGCAATGGCCGGCCGGGTTGGCATATTGAATGCTCGGCCATGAGTTGCGCGCTGCTGGGTGAGCATTTTGATATTCATGGCGGCGGACTTGACCTGCAGTTTCCGCACCATGAAAACGAGATTGCCCAGAGCGAAGGCGCTTCGGGACAGCCCTTCGTCAATGTCTGGATGCACAACGGCTTCCT
Organism: Roseateles sp.; assembly: GCA_044357665.1. Taxonomy (GTDB): domain Bacteria; phylum Pseudomonadota; class Gammaproteobacteria; order Burkholderiales; family Burkholderiaceae_C; genus Paucibacter_A. The sequence continues at coordinate 3,410 of JBIKPD010000359.1, forward strand.
CAATGTCGACAACGAGAAGATGTCCAAGTCGGAGGGTAATTTCTTCACCATCCAGGACGTGATGAAGCGCTTCGATGGTGAGACGCTGCGCTATTTCATGCTGCGAACCCATTACCGCAGCCCGTTCAATTTCAGCGATACCAACCTCGAAGATGCCCGCTCAGCCCTGCGTCGCCTCTACACGGCGCTGGACGGTTTGCCGGTGCCCGAGATTGAACTCGATTGGAATCATCCGCAGGCGGCCGAATTCCGGGCGGCGATGGATGATGATTTCAATACGCCGGGTGCGCTGGCGGCCTTGTTCGAGTTGGCAAGCCAGGTGAACCGGACCGGTTCCCTGACCGATGCGGCCTTGCTCAAGCAACTCGGTGCGGTGCTGGGCGTGCTGCAGCAGGCGCCGCGTCAATATCTGCAAGCTGGCAGCGGCCTCGACGAGGCGGCAATTGCCTTGCAGATCGAAGCCAGGGCCCAGGCCAAGGCCGCGCGCGACTTTGCGGCTGCCGACCGTATCCGCGCCGAGTTGTTGAGCGCCGGCATCGTCTTGCAGGATTCGCCGGCAGGCACTAGTTGGATGAAAGCCTGAAATGGATCTGCTTGCCGCCGCCGGGGTGACCCCGGACTACTGGGACGAAGCTTGCCGCCATTTGGGCAAACGCGACCGGGTGATGAAGAAATTGATCCCGCGCTTTGGTGAAGCCAGGCTGCAGTCTCGAGGGGACGCTTTCACGACGTTGGCCCGGTCGATCGTCGGCCAGCAGATTTCGGTCAAAGCCGC
>JBIKPD010000358.1:0-4184 GCA_044357665.1 Roseateles sp.
TGCCGTGCCACTCAAAATGGTGCCGAGAATGCCGCGACGCCAAACGAAATAAGCTGTGCCGACTGCCGCGGCATAGAGCCTGGCGTCTTTCCAGCTGTCGATCAAATGACCTTGGGTGATGAAAATTTCGGGCAGGATGACAGCGGCCAAGGCGGCCAGCGGGGCATAGCGCAGGCCCTGCTTGAGCCAATCCGGCAATGGCCGCGACTGGTTGCTGATCAAGAAGAAACAACGCGTCAGCAATGTGATTGCGCCCAGGCCCAGAATCGCCAGCACCGTTTCAGCATCGCTCATTGAATGCCCTCGGACTCGGGGCGTGCATCAGGCCGCCATTGTTCAAGCAGCAGGCCGGCGCTGACCGCTGCAGCGATCGCCACCACGATATTCAAATGCAAAGGCAGGCCATAGGCAGCGATTGCTGCGCAGCCGGCAATTGCCGCAGTGACCCAGGCCTTGCCGTCATTCAGCATGGTGTAGAGCAGGCCCAGCAAAGCCAACACGCCGGCGAAGCCCAGGCCCCATTGAGTCGGTACATGATTCGCCAGCAAAATGCCTGCGATCGAAGGGATTTGCCAGGTCGACCAATTAACGGCCACGCCGCCCCAGAAATAAGGTTCCTGCTCAGGGCATGGCGCCAGGTCAGGAAAGCGCCTCAGGAAAGTCACATAGTTCAGATCAGCGGCGAAGTAACCCATCAATATTCTTCTGGCCCTGGGCAGATGGCCGAATGCAATGCGCCACTGCACGCTGAAAATCACAAAGCGAAGATTGACGCAAAATGCCGTCGCCCAAAGCACCCACAAGGGCGCGCCACTGGCGATCAGCGGCAGCGCCGCCAGCTGCGAACTGCCGGCAAAAACGAGCAGACTCATCATCAGCGCCAGGGTCACGCTCATGCCGCTCTTGACCATCGCCACGCCAGTCACCAGCCCCCAGGCCGAAATGCCCAGGTTGATGCTCAACATGTCGAGCGCAGCGCGCTTGAATTCCGGGTGGCGCCATTGCGCAGCAATTGACAGGGACATGCCCCGATTGTCGTCTAAGGCTTCGCGCGAACCTTGCCGCTACCTGCCACCGAAATGCTGGCCTCGGGTGAGCCGGCATAGCTGACATCGCCACTGCCGGCGATCGACACCTTGAGTGTGCGGCTGGCGCTGACTTCGGCGTTGCCGCTTCCGGCAATGCTGATCTTGACATCTTTGGCCTCCAGACCATGCGCTTTCACATCGCCTGAACCAGCCACAGAAATACTCAACTTGCCGGCGCGGCCGCTGGCCAGGATGTCGCCGCTGCCGGCGATTTTCAAGCTCACCGAATCGCTGCTCAAGTTGACGAACTCAAGCTTGCCCGAGCCGGCAATGCTGGCCTCAAGCTCGGGGGTCTTCATCGCCTCGACCCGTATATCGCCTGAGCCATTGACTGAGACAGCTCGCAAGCGCGGCATTTCCAGCGTGATCAGCGGCGTCACCGTGGTCGACAAATTGCTGCCGCGTTTGGCTTCGATCTCCAGCATGCGGCCTTTGCTGCCTTCGACGATGCGGGTCTCGATCAGCGGCAATAAATTCTTGTCGGCCAGCAAAGTGACCTTGTTCACTTCAGCCTGGCGCACTTGCACCTTGAAGTCGCCAGACAGCGCAATGCCGTCAAACTGGCCGAGTTCGCGCGCTTCACTGCCGACCTCGCCCGAGCCCTTGACGGTCTCGCCGCCGCCCCAGTTGAAATGCCAGGTCCAGGCCTGGGCCGAGCCGGCGGCGGCAAGCAGCAAGGTAGCGGTAATGAACAAACGCTTCAGCATGAGATGTTCTCAATCAGTCAAGGTAGCGCAGCATGGCTTGTTTCAGGCCGGGCGAAAAGACCCGCATGACGAACTGCAGATCGCCCGGGACAGAATGCAGGCGGCGCCTTTCCGGGCCTTCACGGCAGGTCGAACTGCGCGCCCGCTGCAAGCGGCCTGGCCTGCAAGAAAGCGCGGGCCGGCAGCCTTTTGCCACCGGAGCGCTGCAACTCGACCAGCCGCAAGGCCTGCTCACCACAAGCCACGACGATGCCGGTCTCATCGACCGACAGCAATTCGCCGGGCTTGCCGCTACCAGCGCAGACCTCACCGCGCCAGCATTTGATCGGCTCGCCGTCGAGCATCGCCAGCCCGCCGGGAAACGGGTCAAAAGCACGCAAGCGGCGCTCGATCTGCTGCGCACCGGCGCGCCAATCGATCTGCGCCTCGGTCTTGTCAACCTTGCTGGCATAGCTGATGCCGATGCTTGGCTGCGCCATCCCTTGCAGCGGGGCGAGCGCCGAAGCCTGCAAGGCCTCGACAATCATGCGGCTGCCCAAAGACGCCAGCCGGTCATGCAGGCTGGCCTGGGTGTCATCCGGTGCAATCGGCAGGCTTTCGATCTGCAGCATCGCACCGGTATCCAGGCCAGCATCCATCTGCATGATGGTGATACCAGTGCTGGCATCGCCGGCCTCGATCGCGCGGTGGATCGGCGCCGCACCGCGCCAGCGTGGCAGCAGCGAAGCGTGGATATTCAGGCAACCGAGTCTGGGCAGGTCGAGCGTCCATTGCGGCAGGATCAGGCCATAGGCGGCCACCACCAGCACATCGGGACTGGCCTGTTGCAGGGCCAGTTGCGCCGCTTCGGCTTCGAGCGGATATTTGCCGTCGAGCCGCAGGCTGCGCGGCTGCGCGAGCGCGATGCCATGCTCGAGCGCGAACTGTTTGACCGGCGAGGCCTGCAGCTTCATGCCGCGGCCGGCAGGGCGGTCGGGCTGGGTCAGCACCAACACGACCTCAAATCCAGCCGGCGGCAATGCCGCCAGTGCGGCAGCAGCAAATTCGGGCGTGCCGGCAAAAGCGACTCGCAATGTCCTGGCTTCAGTCATGCCTATCTGCGCGGCTGTTCGTCACGGGTCTTCTTCAGCATCTTGGTCCTGATCCGTTCGCGCTTGAGCGGACTCAGGTACTCGACGAAGACCTTGCCCATCAGGTGATCCATCTCATGCTGAATGCAGACCGCCAGCAGGCCATCGGCCTCGAGCTCGAACCAATTTCCATCGCGGCCCTGCGCCCGCACCGTCACACGCGAGTGCCGCGGCACCTTGTCGTAGATTTGAGGCACCGACAGGCAACCTTCCTCGGCCTCGGTGAATTCAGCGCTGCTGGCGATCAATTCGGGGTTGATCAGCACATAGGGCTGGTCATGGTCATCCGAGGTGTCGATGACGACCACACGCTCATGCACATCGATCTGGCTGGCAGCCAGGCCAACGCCTTCGGCCTCGTACATGGTTTCGAGCATGTCATCTGTCAGGTCGCGGATGCGCTGGTCGACCAGCAGGACCGGCTTGGCAACCCGGTGCAAACGCGGATCCGGATACCTCAAAATATTCAAAATCGCCATTGCGTTTGCGTTCAAGACCCGGCAACAGGCTGGATAGCCAATGCCTGCCAAGGCCCATGTTTGATTGATTGCGACGGCTTCCCTTCGAGCGCAGAATCGTCGCGGCTTCGGGGGATTTTCGCCGAATTGACGCTAGCCCGCAAAAGCGGCATGAAACTGCCCTGCCAGCAAGCCGTGTCACCAAGCCCAGCGGCAGCAGGAGCGCCAGATGCCCATTGACTCAAGGCCAGATCGAAGACTCGCGCAGCAACGCCATCCCGGACCTTGGCTGCTTTGCATTTTGTTCGCGAGTCTCGCCCATTCCTTGGTGGCGGCCGAGCCGCAAGCCGGCGCCGAGGTTCTCGTCAAGTTGTCACCGCAGATACGCGCAGCAGCGCTTGACGAGGCCCGCATAGCGGCTCTTTCAGTCCATTTGATCGAGCCCTTTCTCAACGATGCGCTGATTTTCGACAGCGCTGCGCTGGCCGACGCGCCGCGCATCGTTGCCACCCAGGAAGGTCGCGTCTGGCTGTCGCGCGGCGATCTGGCCTATGCCCGCGGTGACTTCAGCCAGGCCACCGAATACAGGGTCTTTCGCAACACCAGACCGCTGCGCGATCCGATCACCCAGGAGGTTCTCGGCTATGAAGCTGCCTACCTTGGCACGGCGGAGTTGACGAAAGCCACCCCGATGGATACCGGTCAAGCCGACCAAGCGCCAGCCACGCTGCTGATCAAGGCGGCTAGGCAGGAAATCGGCGTCGGCGACAGGCTCGCGCCGCTCACCCAGCGCAGCTTCCC
>JBIKPD010000360.1:0-4178 GCA_044357665.1 Roseateles sp.
CCGACTTCGGCGAGTTCTGGCGCCAGCTCGAGTGGACCGGCCTGCAACGCCATCTTTCACAACTGGGCCAATGCTGCCGCCGCAAGCAGGCCGGCAGCCAGACGCCCGATGCCGAACGGATTGCGCGCTTGCTGGCCTATTCAATCAAGGTCTCGACGCGCTATGTGCAACTGTCGCCTTTGACCCATTTGCTGCAGGACCTGCAGGGCAATCTGGTCGAGACCGGTTTCACAATGCGTTGACCAGTTCAGGGATGGGCCGCCATCACCTGCGCCACTGCGGCGGTCAGGCGCTTGCCATAGGGCACATGCAGGAACTCGTTCGGGCCATGGGCATTGCTTTTCGGGCCCAGCACGCCACAGACCATCATCTGTGCGGCGGGGAAACAGTTCTGCAGCATGCTCATCAAGGGAATCGTGCCGCCCTGCCCGATATAGCCGACCGGTGCGCCGAAATGCGCCAGGCTGGCGGCATTGACCGCGGCGCTCAGCCAGGGCGATAGCTCGGGCGTGTTCCAACCGGTAGCGCCATAAGCCCCGGCGCGGCCGTCAGGCACGAAAGTGACCTTGGCGTTGTAGGGCGCGTTGTCCTCGAGCAAGGCCTTCAAACGCAGCGCCGCCGCATTGCCGTCGATCAGCGGTGGCAAGCGCAGCGACAGCTTGAAGGCGGTATGCGGCCGCAGCACATTGCCAGCGCTTTGCATCTCGGGCAAGCCGTCGACACCGGTGACCGACAAAGTCGGCCGCCAAGTGCGGTTCAGCAAGACCTCGACCGGCACATCAGTCACCGGCAGCACCGGTCCGCCATCGGCACCACAGGCCCAGGGCAGGCGCTTGTAGACTTCATCCTTGAGGATTGCCGCAGTCGCTGCGGCCTGTTCGACCCGGTTGGCAGGAATCTCGCAGTGGAAGCTGTCAGGCAACAGTCGCCCGGTCTTGCTGTCCTCGAGCCGATCCAGCAACTGCCGCAGCACGCGGAAGCTCGACGGCACCACACCTGAACCTTCGCCCGAATGGATGCCTTCGGTCAGCACCTCGACCTTGAGCACGCCGCTGACCATGCCGCGCAGCGAGGTGGTCAACCAGAGCTGCTCGTAATTGCCCGCGCCCGAGTCCAGGCAGACCACCAGCGAGACCTGGCCGAGCCGGTCTTTCAACAATTCGATATAGGCCGGCAGATCGAAGGAGCCACTCTCCTCGCAGGTCTCGATCAGGCCGACGCAGCGCGGTCGCGCAATGCCCTGCTGGTCCAGCGCCATGATCGCCGTCAGCGAGGCATAAACCGCATAGCCATCGTCAGCGCCGCCGCGGCCGTAAAGCCGGCCATCCTCATATTTCGGCGTCCAGGGCCCGAGGTCGTTGCGCCAACCGTTGAACTCGGGTTGCTTGTCGAGGTGGCCGTAAAGCAGCACCGTGTCGGCGCAATCAGCCTTGGTTGCGGGCACCTCGAAGAAGATCACCGGCGTGCGGCCCGGCAGGCGGATGACTTCGAGCTTGAGTCCGGCCACCTTGCAGCCTTCTACCCAGGCGGCCGCCTCGCGCAATACCTGATCGATATGGCCATGAGCCTCCCAATCGGCATCGAACATCGGGCTCTTGGCCGGAATCGCGATATAGCGGGTCATTGCCGGAACAATCTGCTCATCCCAGAGGCGGGCGGCGAATGCGCCGATGGCGCTGTTGTCATCAGGCTGCAAGGGCAGCGACAGGTCACGGGCATTCATGGGGACTCCAATCGATCAAAACAGTCGTTCAGCCAGGACTCCAGCGCGGCATAGACCTGCTCGCGCTCGGGTTCGTTGAAGATTTCGTGAAACATGGCCTCAAAGCATAGCGCGCGCAGTGAGGCCGGCGGCGCAGCAGCGGCAAAGGCTGCACTGCCAGCCGGCGCCACGCAGCGGTCGCTGCCGGCCCAGAGCAGCAAGGTCGGCGTTTTCCAGGCCGGCGCATGGGCGCGCAACTCGATCCCGCCATCGACGATCAGCTTGGCCAGCGCCGGCGTGATGCGGTCATGCACCAAGGGGTCGGCTTTGTAAGCCTGCACCACCGCCGCATCGCGCGAAATCCATTCGGGATTGAGCCCATTGCTGACCGCCAGATGCGGCGCCAGCGCCACACCCAGACGCAGTTGCAGGCGCTGCCATAGAGACATGCCGGGGTCGAGCGCCGGCGAACTCAGCACCAACCCGTCGACCGGCCTGAACCATTGCGGCAGTTTTTCCAGCTGCGCTCCGGCCAGACCGCCGGCGACAAATCGCGCCGCGATCAAACCGCCCATGCTGTGGCCGAGCAACAGCAAAGGGCCGGCGCCCAACAAGGCATCGCCGCGCACCGCGTCGATCACCAGCGCCAGATCCTGCAATAACTGCTCGGTATCGGGGACATCGCCGCGCGCGCCGCCTGAAGCCCCATGCCCGCGCAAGTCGAAGCCGGCGACATGCCAGCCCCAGGCATTCAAACGCTCGGCCAGGGCCTCATAGCGACCGATATGTTCGCCGAGTCCGTGCACAATCAGCAGCGTCCCGTGCGCCTTGCCATTGCCAGGTTTGATCCATTGCCGCCCATGCAGCGGCAATCCGTCGACAGTTCGCAAATTACGCATGGGGCCAAGTGTAGGCATGCTTTGGCAATCAACAACCCGGTATTCGAGCAATGAACGATTTTTTCAGCCTGAACCTCAACCCGGACGGTGTCGCCCATCTGGTCCTGAACCGGCCCGAGCGGATGAACCAGATGGTGCCGGAATTCTTCCCGGCGCTGCGCGACAGCTTGCGCGGGCTGCACGACAGCGGCAGTGCGCGCGTGCTGGTGATCTCGTCGACAGGCAAGCATTTCTGCGCCGGCATGGCGCTGGAAACCTTCGCCGGCCAGGGGTCGATGCTCGACACCAGCAGCCCGCGGGCACGCCTGAGCTTCCAGGATTCGCTGCGCCGTTTGATGGACTGCTTCACCGCGCTCGATGAAGCGCGCTTCCCGGTGCTCTGCGCGATCCAGGGCGGCTGCATCGGCGGCGCCTTCGATCTGGCGGCGGCCTGTGACATCCGCTATGCCAGCGCCGATGCCTTCTTCAGCGTGCAGGAAATCAATATCGGCATGGCGGCCGACCTGGGCGTGCTGCAGCGGCTGCAAGGAATCATGCCAGCCGGCCTGGCACGCGAGCTGGCCTATACCGGAGAGCGGCTGACGGCTGAGCGCGCGCTGGCCGCCGGTCTGGTCAATGCGGTGCTGCCCGATGCTGACAGCCTGCTGGCCCATGTGATGCAGGTCGCACAGAAGATTGCCGGCAAATCACCTCTGGCGCTGGCCGGCAGCAAACTGGCGCTGAACCATGCGCGCGACCATGGCGTGGCAGCCTCGCTGCAGCAGATGAGCTTGCTGCAGAGTGCAATTTTCGACACTGCCGAAATGGGCCGGGCGATCGTCGCCTGGAAAGACAAGCAGCCGGCCGATTTCGCGCCACTGGCCGCCGTCGGCAAGCTCTGAAAAACTCACCAGGTCAGGCCCGGACGCTTCGAGGATTGACCGCCATCAAGTCAGGCTGGTGACCGCAATGCGCCAATCATCCTGCCCTCAATGGTCAGGAGATTGGTATGAAGATTGCATCGATTTGCAGCCGCCGCATCGTCAGCATCGACGCTGGCAGTTCCTTGGTCGAAGCCGCCGCGCTGATGCGCGAGCAGCATGTCGGCGCGCTGGTCGTGACCAGCCAGACGCCTGAAGGGCCAGGCGTTGCCGGCGTGGTCACCGACCGCGATCTGGCAATTGATGTGCTGGCGCGCGGGCTCGATGTCGCCACCGGTCCGATCGGCAAGCTGGCCCGGCGCGAGCTGGTCAGCGTGACCGAAGATCAGGACATCTCGGCGGCGATTGCGCTGATGCGCGACAGCGGCGTGCGCCGCTTGCTGGTGACCGATGCCGAAGGCCGGTTGACCGGCATCGTTTCACTCGACGACATGCTCGACGCCTGCGCCGAGATGTTCAGCGGCCTGGCCGCGGTGATGCACAGCGGCATCAGCCGCGAGACCGCTGCGGCCCGTCCGATGCCACCCGCACCCGCGCTGCGCATCCCGGCGATGGGCACGGCGGGTTGGCGGATGTAGTCACCCGCAATGCCGGGTCAGATCAAACTGCGGCCAGCGCCTGCTCGAGGTCTTCGAGCAGATCGTCGATATGCTCGAT
>JBIKPD010000068.1:0-14275 GCA_044357665.1 Roseateles sp.
CCGCTACCCGATGGTCGAATTGCTGACCGCCTTGCTCTTTGCCGCCTTGTCCTGGCGTTTCGGCCCAGCGCCGGTGACGCTGCTCTGGTGCGGTTTTGCAGCCTGCCTGGTGACCCTGGCAGCGATTGACTGGGACAGCACGCTGCTGCCCGACTGCTTGACCCAACCCTTGCTGTGGGCCGGTCTGACCGCGGCTTTGTTCGGCTTGACGATTCCGCTGACCACTGCAGTCAGCGGCGCCTTGGCTGGCTATGGGTCGCTCTGGTCGGTCTATTGGTTGTTCAAACTGGCCACCGGCAAAGAAGGCATGGGCTACGGCGATTTCAAGCTGCTGGCCGCAATGGGCGCCTGGCTGGGTTGGCAGATGCTGCTGCCGATCGTGCTGGCAGCGTCGCTGCTTGGCGCGGCGGTTGGCATCGGGATGATGATATTGCGCCAGCATGACCGCAACGTGCCGATACCCTTTGGCCCCTTTCTCTCCTTGGCCGGGATGCTGATACTGTTTGCCGGCCAGCCGCGGGTGCTGGGCTGGCTTGCTTGGGACGGATGATGAGCAAAATGAGGATCGGACTGACCGGCGGTATCGGCAGCGGCAAGAGCATGGTGGCCAGCTTCTGGGTCGAGGCAGGTGCCACGGTGATTGATTCGGACGCGATTGCGCGCCAATTGACCCTCGCCCGAGGTGCCGCGATGCCATCAATCCTGGCCGAATTCGGGCCGACGATGCTGGCCGACGATGGCTCACTCGACCGCCAGCGCATGCGCGAACTGGTTTTTGCCGAACCGGCTGCCAAACAAAGACTTGAATCGATCCTGCATCCGTTGATTGGCCAGCAGACGCAGGCTGCAGCCGCCGCAGCCTGTACCGATTTGATCGTCTTCGACGTGCCGCTATTGGTCGAGTCGGGGCGCTGGCTGGCCAGGGTCGAGCGCGTGCTGGTGGTCGACTGCGAGGAAGAGACACAGATCACGCGGGTCATGCAGCGCTCGGGCTGGACGAGGCCTGCCGTCGAAGCGGTGCTGGCGCTGCAGGCGCGCCGATCGGAGCGTCGCGCCTGCGCCGATGCGGTGATCTACAACGAAGGCATCAGCCCGGCCGAGTTGCGGCAGCAGGTGCTGACCTTGGCACAGCGCTGGGCACGCAGGCTGTGAAACAATCGCGCCGTTCGGAGCGCAACAATGCGCCCCGCTTGCAACCCGGCTGATCGACAGGGATGACCACCTTGGTCCTTTACGAGTACCCATTCAACGAAAGCATCCGTACGATGCTGAGGCTCGAACATCTGTTCGACCGCCTGGGTCAATTGATGGCGCGTGAGACCGCGCTGGATCACCATTTCGCCCTGACAACCATTTTCGAAATCATGGACGTGGCCTCGCGGGCCGATCTGAAGTCGGACCTGCTGAAGGAGCTGGAACGCCACAGGACCTTGATGAACAGCTACCGCGGCAACCCCAGCGTGGCCGAAAGCGTTCTCGACGAGGTGGTGGGACGGATCGACGTCGCCTACGCGGGCCTGCAGCAATTGGTCGGCAAGGCCGGACAAGCGCTGACCGCCAATGACTGGTTGATGAGCATCCGCAGCCGCATCAGCATTCCTGGCGGCACCTGCGAATTCGATCTGCCGGCCTATTACACCTGGCAGCAGTTGCTGCCGGTGCGGCGTTGCAATGACCTGTTGCAATGGACGCAAAGCCTGATGCCGCTGGCCCATGCGCTGCAGGTGCTGCTGGGTCTGCTGCGCGATTCGGGCGCACCGCACAAGGTAGCAACCGAAGGTGGCCAGTTCCAGCAAGGCCTGGGCGCGGGTCGGGTCTACCAGTTGTTGCGCATGCGGCTCGATCCGAGCCTGGGGCTGATTCCGGAAATCAGCGGTCACCGGCTGATGATCTCGATCCGGATGATGCGCCAGGATGAGGCCGGCCGGCTCAAGCCGGCGCAGCAGGACGCCAGCTTCGAGCTGACGCTTTGCGCATGAGCGCCGCGCCACGCCAGGTCCCTTGCCCGACTTGCGGCGACGACGCTTTGTTCACGCCCGACAATCTCTGGCGCCCTTTTTGCAGCGAACGCTGCCGCCAGGTCGACCTCGGCGCCTGGGCCAGCGAAGACTTTCGCATGCCCGCCAGTCCACCGCCGGAAGATACCGAGCTAAGCGACTAAGGCCGCTATATCCCGCCTAGCCTGGGCTGCGCTGGTGAACAGCAAGCCCTGCCAGCCATAGGCAATGGCGGCGCTGATATTGGCTGGCTGGTCGTCAAGAAACACATAACCCTCGCTTGAGTTGCCGAAGCGCTCGCTGGCGATACGGTAGATCTGTTCGCCGGGCTTGGAATGCTTGACCCGGCTCGAAAAAACCCCGGCCTCGAACCATTGCTCGAAGGGCAGGCGATCCTCCAGCAGGTCGGCATAGGGCGAAGGCATATTGGAGAGGAAGAACAAACGGTGTCCGGCGCTTTTCAGCTCCTCGATCAGCGCTACCGTGTCAGGCAATGGCTGCAACTCATCAGGTCCGGCAGCGACGACCTGGGCCACTTCGGCCAGCGGCCAGCCGGTGCGCAGGGCAATGCGGTCCGCTACGGTGGGCGCGTCGATCAAACCCTGATCAAACAGACCCCAGTCGCCGCCATAGGCCTGGAAAAACTCGGCTGCCAGCGTTTGCGCCGGAATGGCGGCGCGCTGCGGCCACAGGTTTGCGATCAGCAACGCCGGGCGCCAGCGCAACAGCACCCCGCCGAGGTCAAAGACGATGTTCATGCCAGCAAATGTCCCAGCAGGCCCGCAGTCGAACCATCAAGCCCGCTCAGATCGCCAGTGGAAAGGCGCGGCAGCAGGCCGCTGCAAAGCGCCTTGCCGAGCTCGACGCCCCATTGGTCGAAGCTATTGATCCCCCACAGCGCGCCGCTGACGAAGACCCGGTGCTCATAAAGCGCGATCAGGGCACCGAGCGAACGCGGCGTCAGCTGGTCCAGCACCAGCGTCGTGCTCGGGCGATTACCGGTAAAGCTGCGGTGCCGCGCCACCGTCAAAGCGTCGAGCGCAGTGGATGCCGTCGGCGCCCGCTCGAGCAAGGCCTCTTCGACGCGCTTGCCCTGCATCAGCGCCTGTGACTGCGACAGGCAGTTGGCGAGCAGCTTGAGATGCTGGTCTGCCAGTCGCTCGGCAAATTCGCCGCTGACTTGCGGGCCATGCCGGGTGTGCTTGACGGCGATGAATTCAACCGGGATCACATCGGTGCCCTGGTGCAGCATCTGGAAATAGGCATGCTGTCCGTTGGTGCCCGCTTCGCCCCAGACGACCGGACTGGTCGCGTAGCTGAGCGGCTGGCCGGCGCGATCGACGCCCTTGCCATTGCTCTCCATTTCCAGCTGTTGCAGATAGGCCGGCAAGCGCTTGAGCCCCTGGTGGTAGGGCGCCACGCTGCGGCTGGTGAAACCGTGGAAGTTGCGGTACCAGATGTCGATCAAGCCCAGCAGCACCGGCAGGTTTTGCGCCAGCGGGGTCTGCACAAAATGCTCGTCCATGGCATGTGCGCCAGAAAGCAAGGCACGGAAATTGTCGGCGCCGATGGCAATGGCGATCGGCAGTCCGATCACCGACCAGAGCGAATAGCGGCCGCCGACCCAGTCCCAGAATCCAAAAGTCGTGGCAATACCAAACGCAGCCGCCGCGGTCTTGTTGCTGCTGGTGGCGACGAAATGGCTGGCTACATCGGCTTCAGCCATGCCGCCAGCGATAAACCAGGCTCGTGCCGCCAAGGCATTGGCCAGTGTTTCCTGGGTTGTGAAGGTCTTCGAAGCGATGACGAAAATTGTCCTGGCCGGATTCAGTTCCGCCAGCACCGGCGCCAGGTCATGGCCGTCGACGTTCGAAACGAAATGCAGCTTCAAGCCCGCTTGCGCGAACGACTGCAAGGCCGTCACGGCCATCGCCGGGCCGAGGTCGCTGCCGCCGATGCCGATATGCACGACATCGCTGATCAGGCCCTGCGAAGCCTTGTCACGCACGCTTTCGGCAAAGGCCAGCATTGCCGTCAGCGATGCCTGCACCTCGCTGCTGAACAGCCCCTGGCCGACCGGCTCGCGCAAGGCCATATGCAGCACCGCGCGGTCCTCGGTCAGATTGATCGCCTCGCCCGCCAGCATCGCATCGCGTTGCGCTTCCAGACCGCAATCGCGCGCCAACTGCAACAGCAGGGCCAGCGTTGGGGCATCGATGCGGTTCTTGGACAGATCAGCAAAGACCTCGGGGGCCTGCATCGACCATGCAGCGAATCGGCTGGCGTCGCTGACGAAGGCCTGGCGCAGATCGAACTGCCTGCCGGAATGCTCGAAATGATCGCGCAAAGCGCCCCAGGCCGGGCTTTGATCACAGCGCAATACTTTGTCCATTTTCAGCTCGCGATCATCTGATCCAGCTTGACCGAGTCGGCGGCAAACTGGCGAATGCCTTCGGCCAGCTTTTCGGTGGCCATCGCATCCTGGTTGAGGGCAAAACGGAAACCCGCTTCGTCAAACGAGACCGCTGGAATGTCGGCAGCGCGGGCGGCTACCGGGTCCAGCGCGCAGGGCAGACTTGCCTCGCTGGCCTGCAACTGCGCCAGCAACTCGGGGCTGATCGTCAGCAGGTCGCAACCCGCCAAAGCCTGGATCTGGCCGATATTGCGAAAGCTCGCTCCCATCACCTCGGTCGCGATGCCATGTTTCTTGTAATAGCGGTAGATCTGCGCAACTGACTTGACGCCAGGATCATTGGCGCCCGAACTCGCGCTCTCGTCCCAGTTGCTGCCGGCCGTCTTCTTGTACCAGTCGTAAATACGCCCGACAAAGGGTGAAATCAGACGGATCCCCGATGCACCGCAGACTACGGCCTGGCTGAACGAGAACAGCAAGGTCAGGTTGCAATGGATGCCTTCGCGCTCGAGCGCAGCAGCAGCCTGCATACCTTCCCAGGTCGAAGCGATCTTGATCAGTACCCGTTCGCGCTGAATGCCGGCAGCCTCGTAGAGGCCGATGATGCGATGCGCGCGGGCCTGGGTCGCCGCAGCATCGAAGCTCAGGCGCGCATCAACTTCGGTCGACACCCGGCCGGGGACGACCTTGAGGATCTCCAGGCCGAAACGCACCAGCACATGGTCGACGATTTCGTCCAATGCCAGCTGCCTGTGTGTCGCCACGGTATCGTGCAGCAGCGGCGCATAGTCGGGCGACTGCACTGCCTTCAGGATCAAGGACGGATTGGTCGTCGCGTCGCGCGGCGCGAACTGCGCCAATTGCCTGAAGTTGCCGGTATCGGCCACCACCGTGGTGAATAGTTTCAGTTGTTCCAGCTGATTCATGCGGATTTCCCCTTGTCAATTCGAGCCCTATTAGAACCGCAATAGCCGGCAATCCTCGCAGACATGAGTTACATGCCTGCAAGCAGGATAGTTCCCCCATGAATCAGGTCATTTTTGCCTGGCTTGTTGACCCGGACAAGAAACTCCGGCATGATCCCGGAAGAAACTTTGTTACAAAATCGCCGGCGATGGATTCGCCGCGCAACTACAGGACCCCGCAGCATGTCTTTCGATCTCGTATTCTTTGGCGGCACCGGCGATCTGACATGGCGCAAGCTGATGCCGGCGCTGTTCCAGGCTTTTCGCCATGGCAAGCTACCTGAAGGCGGCCGGATCCTGGCAGTCGCGCGCGATGAAATGAGCGATGACCGCTACCGCGTCTGGTTGAAAGAACGCTTCCGCGAAGTCGAAGGCTCGAAGCGCCCCAACGACGAGGAGTTCGAGCGCTTTGCGGCCCTGGTGCAATACCGGCGCATGGATCTGTCGCAGCCCGAGCATTACCAGCGCCTGAAGGACTGGCTGGATGAGCGGCAAGCGAGCACGGTGGTGCTCTACCTCGCAACCAGCCCGCATCTGTTCACGCAGATCTGCACCCAACTGGGCGCCGCCGGCATCAACGACAAGCGCGTGCGTGTCGTGCTTGAGAAGCCGCTCGGCCATGATCTGGCCAGCGCGCAGCAGATCAACCAGGTGGTACGCGCGGTATTTTCTGAGAGTCAGGCTTTTCGCATCGACCATTACCTCGGCAAGCCCGCGGTGCAGAACCTGATGGCGCTGCGCTTCGGCAACGCCTTGTTTGAACCGCTGTGGCGCCGCGAGAGCATCGCCAATATCCAGATCACTCTGGCTGAAGGCCTCGGAGTCGGCACGCGTGGCGCCTTTTACGACGGCACCGGCGCAATGCGCGACATGATCCAGAACCACGCGCTGCAGTTGCTGACGATGATCGCGATGGAACCACCACCGACCAACGACGCCGATGCGATCCGTGATGAAAAACTCAAGGTGCTGCGCTCGCTGAAAGCCTTCACCCCCGAGAGCGTTGCACGCGATGTCGTGCGCGGCCAATACCGGGCCGGCACGGTCGACGGACAACCGGTCTGCGGCTACCTTGATGAAGCCAAGGTACCACCGGACAGCGCCTGCGAAACTTTTGTCGCCCTGCGCACCGAAGTACAGAACTGGCGTTGGGCCGGTGTGCCCTTTTACCTGCGCACCGGCAAGCGCCTGGCCGGCCGCGATGCACAGATCGTCATCAATTTCCGCCAGGTACCGCACCCGATCTTTCCCGGTACGAACCAGCCCAACCGGCTCGTCATCAAGCTGCAGCCGGAAGACGGACTTGAGTTGCAACTGCTTGCGGCCAAGGGCGGTGCGCATGGCGAGATGCTCGCGCCGGTGTCGCTCGATCTTGACTTCGACCAGGCGTTCGCCGCCAACCGGGTCGGCGCTTACGAGCGCCTGCTGCTCGATGCGATCGCCGGCCGCTTGAATCTGTTCGTGCGCAGCGACGAGCAGGAGCAGGCCTGGCGCTGGGTCGAACCGGTGCTCGATGCCTGGCGCAACGACAGCACCGGCCCGCGGCCTTATACGGCCGGCAGCTTGGGCCCGGCAGCGGCCAGCGCCTTGGTCGCCCGCGACGGTTTTGCCTGGGCCGAAGAGCAATGATCCGAATTAACTCGATGGGGTCAAGATGAGCATTCTCGAACGCGTCAAGGCATCGATCCCGGCATTGCCGCCTGCCGAGCAGCGGGTCGCCAGGCTGCTGCTGCTCGACGCGAGGGCCTTTGCGAGCTTGCCGGTCAGCGAGTTGGCCGAGCGCTCCCATGTCAGCAAGCCGACGGTTGTGCGCTTTTGCCGTAGCGTCGGCTACGACGGCTTGACAGATTTCAAGCGCAAACTGGCAGGCAGCGTCAACGAGGGCGTGCCCTTTGTGCACCGCGCGGTGGACGAAGACGACAAACCTGGTGATCTGATCGTCAAGGTCATCGACAACGCCGTAGCTGCCTTGCTCCATTACCGCAACGAAGCTGCCGGCTTGGCTTTCGAGCGCGCCATCGTCGCGCTGGCCGCAGCCGGCAGCAAGGGCCGAAGGGTAGAGTTCTACGGGGTCGGAAATTCGGGCATCGTGGCGCAGGATGCCCAGCACAAATTCTTTCGCCTCGGCCTCAATACCGCAGCCTGCAGCGATGGCCATGTGCAATTGATGAGCGCCACGATGCTGCAAGCAGGTGATTGCGCGGTCATCATCAGCAATTCGGGGCGCAGCCGCGATCTGATGGACGCCGCCGAAATCGCACGCAAGAAAGGCGCGACGACGATCTTCATCACCGCCAGTGGTTCACCGCTGGCCACGATGGGACAAAGCACCGGGCAGATCCTGCTGGCAGTCGATCACCCGGAAGACTACGACCGCTACAGCCCGATGGTGTCACGCCTGTTGCATCTGATCGTCATCGACATCCTCAGCACTGGCGTGGCCTTGCGCCTGGGCCCCAAGCTGCGCCCGATGCTGCAGGAAATCAAGCGCAACCTGCGCAGCAAACGCTATACGAGCTGATTGCCGGCTTTGCCGATCAATTCGGGCCAGAGCAGTTCCGCCACACCGTAGACCCGCGCCAATTCAAGCAACTTGTCGGGCACCTGGTGCAACTTCAGCTGCACGCCTTCAGCGGCGCAAAGCCTCGCAGCACTGATCAGCAGGCTCAGCACGGTCGAGTCGAACTGCTGCAGGTCGGCAGCAGTCAAATGCAGTTGCGAGCCGGCAGCGCAGGCAACCTGTGCTGCCTCGGCCCGCAAACTG
This sequence comes from Roseateles sp., assembly GCA_044357665.1. Taxonomy (GTDB): domain Bacteria; phylum Pseudomonadota; class Gammaproteobacteria; order Burkholderiales; family Burkholderiaceae_C; genus Paucibacter_A. The sequence goes on from JBIKPD010000068.1 coordinate 8,140, forward strand.
GCCTCCAGCCTGACCCAGAGGGCCGGCACTTCATCAATGCGTACTGAGGGAGGCAACTTGAGCATGATGACTCAGGCTTTGGCCCCGCCCTGGGCCGCCTTCTGGTTGCGATCAGTCAGCGTCTTGATCAAGCCATCGATGCCATTTGCGCCGATTTCCTGGGCGAAGCTGTTCCGGTATTGGTCGGCCAGCCAGATGCCCAGCACATTGACGTCATAGATCTTCCAGATGTCGCCGATCTTTTCCAGACGGTAGTCGAGTTGAATCGGGTCACCTTTGCCACGAATTTCAGTGCGCACCACCACCTCAGTGTCTTGAGCAGCAGCTCGCAGCGGCTTCAGCGCAATCGTCTGATCCTTCACCTGGGTCAAGGCACCCGCATAGGTGCGTACCAGCAAGGCCTTGAACTCCTCCTGCAAACGCTTCTGCTGCTCAGGCGTTGCCTGACGCCAGAAACGCCCGACGGCCGACGATGTCATGTGCTGGAAATTCACATGCGGCATCACCTTGGTGTCAACCAGCACGATGATCTTTTGCAGATCACCACCCTGGATTGACTTGTCGGACTTGACCGCCTCGATCGTCTCGACCGAGAGTTGCCGAATCAGCAGATCAGGCGCGCTCGCGTCAGCGGCCAGGCAAGGCAGCGCAGCACTCAGCGTCAAAGCGACTCCCAAGAGCAACTTAAAGCAGACTTGTTTCATCAAAATCATCAATTTCCCTTATTTTCAAGCATCACTGCTTCTCAACGCGCCAGCCGGACAAGCGGCTATCAGGGCGGCGTCTTGCCAGGCGTCAGCACTTCGTACTCTTCATCGTCATCGAAACTGCCGCGACGCTGCAAATAGGCGTCGCGGTAGAAAGTGTATTTATCCAGTGCAATGCCATCGAGCATTTCACCCGCGCGCAGAAAATTGGCGCGGGCATTGATCGTCTGCAGGCTGATGATGGCGGTCTTGCTCAACCCGCCATTGACGATCAGGGCCGGCGAAGCCAGCCGGTTCCAGGGCAAGGCCAGCGAGTCACGCACCGAACTGGGTCCAAAAAGCGGCCAGACCACATAGGCACCGGTGCCGAAACCCCAGCGGCCGAAGGTCTTGCCGAGGTCTTCGCTGTTCTTTTCCAGCCCGACTTCGGTCGATATGTCGAGCAAACCGCCAAAGCCAAGGGTCGTATTGACCGCAAACCGCATCGTCTGTTGTACGCTGGACTTGAACCGGCCTTGCAGCAAGAGATTGAATGAGGACCAGATGTCGGCAATGTTGCCGAAGAAATGGTCGGTGGCAAGCCGGACCGGCGCAGGCACGATTTCGCTGTAGGCGGTTGCCGCAGGCTTCAGCACATTACTATCGAGCGACTCGTTGAAGCTGAAGACCTTGCGGTTCCAGGTTTCCCAGGGATCAAGCTTCTGCCCCGGTGCACCAGGGCCGCGCAGACTGGCGCAACCGCCCAGCAGCAGTATCAGAAACCACAATGAAGCGCGCTTGGCATGACTTGCCATCATGGTTTACCGACTGCGGGAGCACCCGAGTCGGCCGCCTTGTTGAAGAGAAATTGGCCAATCAGGTTTTCCAGAACGATCGCCGACTGGGTCTGCTTGATGTTGTCGCCCGAAGCCAGGTTCTTCTCGTCGGCACCGGCTTCAAGGCCGATGTACTGCTCGCCGAGCAGGCCGGCCGTCAGGATCTTGGCCGAGCTGTCCTTGGGGAAAACGACGTTCTTGTTCAGGTTCAGCACGACACGGGCCTGGAAGCTCTTGTCGTCAAAGCTGATCGACTCGACGCGTCCGATGACCACGCCCGCGCTCTTGACCGCAGCGCGGCTCTTCAGTCCACCGATATTGTCGAATTTGGCCGTCACCTGATAGCTTTCATCGAAATTCAGGCTCAGCAGATTGCCGGCCTTCAGCGCCAGGAACAGCAGCGCAGCGCCACCCACCAGCACAAAAAAACCAACCCATGCGTCATGCCTTGAGGCTTGCATTCAATTTCCCTTCAAATCAGATCGAAAACATCATGGCGGTCAGCAAGAAATCGAATGCCAGTACCGCCAGTGAAGACATCACCACCGTGCGCGTCGTTGCCTGCGCCACACCATCAGGTGTCGGCTTGCAGGTATAGCCTTGCAACAAGGCCACGAAGGTCACGATGACGCCGAAAACAAAACTCTTGATCACGCCATTGCCTACATCGGCCCAGACCTCGACGCCACCCTGCATCTGCGACCAGAAGGCACCGGCATCGATGCCGATCAGGACCACGCTGACGAGCCAGCCTCCAAGAATGCCGACCGCCGAAAATACTGCAGCCAGCAAAGGCATCGCGATCACACCCCCCAGAAAGCGCGGCGACAAGACGCGAGTCAAGGGATCGACCGCCATCATCTCCATCGCCGTCAACTGCTCGCCCGCCTTCATCAAGCCGATCTCGGCCGTCAGCGAAGTGCCGGCCCGCCCGGCGAACAGCAGCGCGGTGACCACCGGCCCCAATTCGCGCACCAGGCTCAAGGCGACCAGCAAACCGACGGCCTCGGCCGAACCATAACGCTGCAAAGTGTAGTAACCCTGCAGCGCAAGCACGAAGCCGACGAAAAGCCCCGACACGCTGATGATTGACAGTGAGCGGTTACCCAGGAAAAACACCTGATCGCGGACCAGACCGAAACGCAGCAGGCTGCGCGGCGAACTCGCCAGCAGTTGCCAAAACAAACGGGCCGAGGCCCCCACTTCAGCCAGTTCAAGCCGCAAGGCCCGGCCTATGCCTGAGCAGAATCGGGTCAGCATCGCGATCATCCGCGGAGCTCCCGCCTCAGACCCAGTCCGAAATCCTGAGCCACAGGTTGCGCGGGTTGATGAAATTGGACCGGGCCTTCGGCATGCGCGCCGACAAACTGCCTGACCAGCGGATCTTCGCTTCGACGCAACTCGTCGGGCGTACCTTGAGCAACGACACGCCCATTGGCAATCATCGCGACCTCATCGGCGATGGCAAAGGTCTCATGCAGGTCGTGCGAAACGATGATGCTGGTCAGGCCCAAGGCATCGTTCAGGTCGCGGATCAAGCGCGCCGCCACACCCAGCGAGATCGGATCCAGGCCCGCGAAGGGTTCGTCATAAAGCACCAGATCCGGGTCGAGCACGATCGCCCGCGCCAGCGCCACGCGCCGGGCCATGCCCCCGGAAATCTCTGCCGGCATCAGATCGCGGGCCCCACGCAGGCCGACTGCATTCAACTTCATCAGCACCAGGTCACGGACCATGGCTTCCGACAACTTGCTGTGCTCGCGCAGCGGGAAGGCAACATTTTCGAACACCGACAAGTCGGTGAACAAGGCGCCGAACTGGAACAACATGCCCATCCGTCGCCGCACTGCATAGAGCTGTGCCAGATCGAGGTCGGCAATGTCCTGCCCGTCGAACAAGACCTGGCCCTGAAAAGGGCGAATCTGCCTCCCCAGCAAGCGCAACACGGTCGTCTTGCCGCCGCCCGAGGTACCGATCAAGGCGAGCACCCGACCACGCGTCACCCGCAGATTGACCCGCTCCAGAATCACCCGGTCACCATAGCCGCAGCTGACGTCACGCAACTCGACCAACGGAGGCGCAGCAGTTGTCGAATGCGAAGACTGTAGGGTCATGAAGCTTGTGCAAGGCGGACATCGCGCCAGATTGAAAGATGTCGATCATAGGGGAAAGTACGACTTGCCTTTGCGGGGCGTCTGGGCTTTACGCTGCATTTACCACAGCACCGGGCGCTTTTGCATCAGCGCAATGACAAGGCAAGCCGACCTGCCCCTAATGCGGTATTGCCCTTGCCCACCTGCGATGGAGCGCATCTGATGCAGCCGATGCCTGATTCCGGTCCACACCACCTATTCAGCGGCTTCAGCTTGATCGAGCTGATGGTCACTGTCGCGATCGTCAGCATTCTGGCGGCTTTGGCCTTGCCGACCTACACCGACTACATCACCCGCGGCAGGATTCCCGAAGCGACTTCGCGTCTGTCCGTGCTGCAAGTGCAGATGGAACAATATTTCCAGGACCGACACAGCTACCTCGGTGCACCCGCCTGCAACCTGGACAGCAGCAGCAACTATTTTGATTTCTCCTGCGAATCCGCCAGCTCGGAGAGCTTCGTCCTGCAAGCCACGGGCAAGGGATCGATGACCGGATTCACCTACACGGTCGACCAGGCCGGCAACAAAGCAACGCGCTCGGTCGCCGCCGGTTGGGCAATCAACAACAATTGCTGGGTGAGCAAAAAGGGCGGTCAATGCTGAAGCTGCCGGATTCGGCTGGGCTGAGCTTGATTGAGCTGATGGTGACGCTGAGCCTGTTTGCCATCCTGCTGGGTCTGGGCGTACCGTCCTTTTCAACCTGGCTGCAGAACACCCGCATCAGGGGCACGGCCGAAGCCCTGATCGCCGGGCTTCAATACGCCAAGTCGGAAGCGACGGCCCGCAATGCGCTGGTGCGCTTCCAGTTGACCAGTTCGGTGGGCGCCGATTGCGTCATCAGCAACAGCGGCACCAGTTGGGTCGTCGACCTGGTAGACCCGACATCCGCGGACGACAGCGTCGCCGCCCATTGCGACGCAGCGCCGTCGGATCAGGTGCAACCGGCGATCCTGCAGAAAAAGTCGGCACAGGACGGCTCAGGCAATTCAGTGGTGGAAGCCAGCGACAGTTCGATGACTTTCAATGGCCTGGGTCGCTTGGTACCCCTGCCCGCGAGGCCCATCAGCCTGGTCGTCAGCAACCGCAGCGGCAGCTGCGCCGAGGTCGGAGGCGACTTGACCTGCTTGCAGATCCTGGTATCGCCAGGCGGGCAGGTGCGGATGTGCAACCCCAGCTATCCTGCTGGCGATCCGCAGGCCTGCTGATGAACAGGCAACCATCAGGGCGACCCACCGGCAGAGGTTTCATGCTGATGGAGGTGCTGGTTGCCTTGCTGATTTTTGCGCTCGGCGTGCTTGGCCTGGTCGGGCTGCAGGCCATCGCCATCCAGCAGTCGACGCTGGCCAGATCGCGCTCCGATGCTGCGCTGCTGGCAGACGCTCTGATCGGCCGGATGTGGGTGTCTGACCATGCCGCTTTGAGCAATGATTTCAGCAGCGCCGCCGGCGGTGCGCCCTACCTTGAATGGCAATCACAAGTCAACGCGGCCTTGCCCGGAGCGGCCGAGCATCCGCCGCTTGTCAGCATCGACGAGGTCGCACCGTTGCCGGCAGGCAGCCTGCCATTGGCAGCCGCTGACCTGACGCCCAGCAAGCTGGTGACGATCACGCTGCGTTGGAAGGCAACTTCCGATCCACCGGCTGATCCGCCCCACCAGTTGGTGATGGTGACCGAATTCAAATAGCCGGAAATTTCGATGCAAGCCAAGCGAGGATTCAGCCTGATCGAATTACTGGTTGGCCTGGTGCTGGCAATGGCCACCGTGATCGTCGTGCTGCAGGTCTTCAGGCTCGCCGAGGGCATGCGCCGCTCGAGCACCAGTGGTGACGATGCCCAAACCACTGGCGCGATCGCGCTGAACTTGCTGCAACGCGATCTGCGTCAGTCCGGGCATGGCCTGGTCAACGCCGATCTGCTCGGCTGCGAGATCGCTCTGCCCGGCGGTTGGACGCTCAATCGCCTGGCGCCACTGACGATCAACCATACCGACATCCCGGCTGGCGATGCCGGCACCGACACCTTGTTGATCAGTTTTGGCAGCGGCAGCGGTTCACCCGAGGGTGACCTCATCAACAGCGCGGTCAGCAGCAGCGATTACAGCGTGGCAACAGCCCATGCCTTTCATGTCAGCGAGCAGGTGATTGCCGCTCCCGCAAGCCGGCAAAGCCCTTGCGGGCTGAGTTTGGCGCAGATCATTGCCGAGCCAACGCCACCCGATGTCTTGGTCAGCCCAGGGACTGCCGGCATGGCCAAAGGCAGGCTCTACAACTGGGGACTGACACCCAGCATCGCGGCCTACGCAGTCCGCGGCGGCAGGTTGACAGTCTGCGATTTCCTGACCCATGACTGCCGCAATGCCGATCCTGGCCATTGGGTAGAAATCGCCGATGGCATCGTCAGCCTGCGGGCTCAATACGGCCAGGACAACAGCCGGGACGCCATCGTCGACAGCTATGACCAG
>JBIKPD010000389.1:0-3856 GCA_044357665.1 Roseateles sp.
TTCAGTTGGAAACCTGAAAACATGAGTTCAACGATTACGGCGCTGGTCGCAGGCCGGCTCGCCGATCAGATGACGTTTGAGCCTTCAGCCCTTGCCTGGCGGAGTCTGGACAAGGCCATACACGAACTCGCCAGCCTCTGCACAGCCGTCGGTGGCAACCTGCGCTTGTTGACCGGTGTCGGTGTTGACGAGGCCGAAACGGTGGAGGGTGAAGCTGCCAGGATTGCGGCCGCCCAGGGTCTGGTGTTGCACCTGCTGGCCCCTGGCTTGCCGACGCCGTTGACCGCACATCAGGCGCGTGCCGAGCGCCAAGTGTGGCTCGGTGCGTCAGTTGCCGATCTGGAAACCGATGAACCCCAAATTCTGCGCAACGAGATCGGTCTCGGCTTTGCAGACCTGCTGGTCGTGGTGTGGGACGCCAATGCCGGAGCACAGGGCGGGACATTCAGCCTGATTCTCAATGCTGCCTTGGCGATGAAACCGGTGATCTGGATCGACGCAACCGGGGCAAGTCGCGTGCTCGACCGCATCACATTGACCCAGGCGCAGCGCCACCTGCTGCAATGTCCGCAACCCCCTTGGAAAATCCTGCTGGACTGCTTTTCCGGGCCGCTCGATGCGATCGAGATGCAGAGCCACCTTCAAGCAATCGCAGCGGGTGCACCGATAGAGCCGGCCGCTCCAAGCCCCGACGACGCCTATGCCCAGCGTGAATCGCATGCCGGTACGGTCCACCGCACGATGATGGCGCTGGTGCAGGGCCAGTTCGGCAAAGCAATGCGGGCACTCGCGGCCAAGCCGATCAGCGCTTATCGCGGCCCGGCTTGGGCGGCTGCACATGAACTGCTGGCGCCTACGCCGGCCCTGGACGCGCAGTTCGATCGCGCCGACATCAAAGCCACAGTCGCTGCTGGCAAACATCGCAGCGCCGCCTGGATCAGTTCGGCCGCTTCGGTCATGGCGGTGTTTGCCGCGGTTGCCGGCGCCATTCATCTGTGGTCGCATGAGCATGGCATCGTCTGGGCCTTGCTGGAATTGATGCTGGTGGCCCTGGTTATCGCACTGTTGTGGCGGGCTCGGCATCAGCAATGGCACAGCCAATGGATTGCCAACCGCTTCGTCGCCGAGCAACTGCGCTACGCCCGCATGGGATTGCCGATGCTGGCGCTGACGAAGTCGCTGTTCGAATCCTCATCTTGCGTGACGCCTGACGCCGCCGGCGTGCTCCACCTGAAGGTGCTCTCGCCCGATCTGAAGCTCTTGCAGAAAACCCTGGCCAGCCTGGGCTTGCCTGTGCCCGCAGAGGGCGGCGCCTTTATCGCCGCCACGGCCGATTCGCTGCCACGCTTGCGCGACTATGTGCTGGCCGTGGTGAACGACCAGATTGCGTACCACGACCGAGTTCACGCCGAGCAGCATGCCGCAGATCATGTGCTGCACAGGCTGTCGCTGCTGCTGTTCTGCCTGACCGGTGCGGCGGTGCTGGGGCATTTCGTGCTGCATGCTTATTGGCTGCTGATCTTCACGGCCTTCTTTCCGGCATTGGCTGCTGGCATCCATGGGTTGAGTACCGCGCTGGAAATTTCCAGGATCGCCGAGCAATCGAAATCCACCGCGACGGACCTGCGGCATCTGGCAGCGGCGATGGTCAATGCGGTCGACCACCAAGCCAGCAGTTGGCGGCGCTGGGTTCAACTGCGACACCTCACGCTGCTGGCAGCCGAATTGATGTCCGACGAAAACGGTCAATGGCTGAAGCTGGTGACGCACCAGAAACCGAATCTGCCAGCATGACAGCGACCCGCCCCCCCGCCTTGGTGCCCATCGTCGTGGCGGTGACGGGGCACCGCGACATCCCTGCCGATGACATGCCGGTACTGGCCGCTGCCGTCTCGGCCGAGTTGCGCAGGCTGTCCGCGCAGCAGCCGAACTCGCCCTGCCTGCTGCTGTCGGCGCTGGCCGAGGGTGCCGACCGCCTGGTGGCCCGCTGCGCGGTGGCTGAGGGCTGGTCTTTGGGTGTGGTCTTGCCCTTGGCGCAGGCCGACTACGAGGCCGATTTCCGGAGTGGGCAATCCGTGGCTGAGTTTCGTGAACTGCTGGCCAGCGCGGCTTGGTGTCGCGACATCTCTGCGGCCGAGGTTGGTCGGCCCGCCTGCTACAGCGCCCTGGGCGATTGGATGGCCAGGCAGTCGCAGGTGTTGATCGCGCTTTGGGACGGCGGCCCCGGCAACGGCCCGGGCGGCACAGCCGATGTGGTCAGGCGGTTTCGGCATGGGCTGGAGTTGACACAGCCCGTCTTGCCCGATACCTGCGCCGTGATCCATGTGCATACCCGGCGGATTGACGCGTCGCCGTCGGCATCAGCCGCCCGGGTTGCCCTGGGCAGCGTTGAGCATTTGGCGCCACAACCAGCCGGCATGTCTGCCGATGGCGAGCAAGCGCGCTGGTTGACCGTTTTGCAGCGGATCGATCAGTTCAACCACGATGTGCGCCATGCCAGCCAGTCAGGCTTGCTGAGCGACGCTGAATCTCCCGCGTCATTGCCACTGCCAGCGGGCTGGGACATGCCGCCCGAGGCATCGACAGCAGCAAGGGCTCGGGCTCTGTTTATGGTGGCTGATGCGCTGTCAATCCAGGCTCAGCGCGAGCGCGGCTTGCTGCTCAAAGCCTTGCTGGCAATCGGCGCTGCAGCCATCGTGCTGGCGCAGACCTACGCCGGCCTGTTCACGCTGCCGTGGTTGCTGTGCGGCGCCATCGCTCTCAGCGCCATCGGCGCCGCTTGGTATCGACTGTCGAATCGCAGTCGCCTTGAACAGCGCTATCTCGATAACCGTGCCCTGGCCGAGGCCTGCAAAGTCCAATACTTCTGGCGTTTGGCTGGCATTGACGATTGCGTTGCCGACCATTACCTGCGCGAGCAACGCGACGAACTCGATTGGATCCGCCAAGCCATCAAGACCACGGGGTTGGGCCAGGGGTCAGCCATCGACCTGCCATTGGCGCAGCGCTTGCAGTGGCTGCGCAACGCCTGGATCGATGAGCAACGTCGCTATTTTCTCGGTGATGGTGCGCAGCTGCTTGGCAAAGCAGCGTTGAACCGATTCGCGGACGAGGCCTGGTCCCGCCGCAGCCGCGGCTTGGCCGTGAGCGGCGTCATGCTGGCGGTCTTGACGGCGCTGTTTCAGCTGTTTGTCGCTGACCTCACGATCAGCAGCCACGACTGGATCCTGCGCAGCTTGATGGTCGGCTACAGCCTGATTTTCGGTGCAGCCGGCCTTTGCAAGGTCTATCAGCAGACCTGTGCGTTCTCAGAACATGCCAAACAGTACCAGCGCATGGGTTTGAGACTCGACATCGCTTGCCGCCTGCTCGACGCGGCGCTGGCTGAGGGCCATCTTGCGCAAGCCACGGCGGTGATCAAGGCGGTTGGCATCGAGGCCTTGGCCGAAAACGGCGACTGGCTGTTGTTGCACCGTGACCGGCCGGTCTCGGCGCAAGGCTTCGGGTGATCGGCAACGCCTATTTGCCAGACAAATTTTCAGAACAACCAACACAGAGCGACAGACCATGACCTACGACGTGTTCATCTCATTCAAGAATTCGGGCAAGAACGGCAAGCCCACACCCGATGCCGCGGCTGCACGCAAGGTGCACGACGCACTCAAGGCCAAAGGCATCAAGACGTTCTTCAGCGAAGAGTCGCTTGCCGAAAAGGGGCAAGGGCATTTCGGCAAATCGATCGAGTCGGCGCTCGATGCGGCGCGCGTGCTGGTTCTGGTTGCCTCCTGCCGCGAACATATCGAGTCGAAATGGGTCGAGACCGAATGGGATTCATTCTTACAGGACGTCCGCAGCG
>JBIKPD010000361.1:0-4123 GCA_044357665.1 Roseateles sp.
CCCTGCGCCGAAGCCATGGGCACGTCCTCGAGGTATTGTCCGGTGGGTCCCTGCTGCGCGCCGCTGCCCTCGTTGGCGGTCTGGGTGCCGATGCCGCGGATCGTTATGGTGTTGCTCGCGACGTCACCTTTGCTGAATTGCACACCCGACACCAACTTGAGACTGTCTTCCTGGTCGTGGGCGCCGCGATTTTCGAGATCGCTACCCTGCAACACCGACACCGTGCCCGCGACTTCGCGCTGGCTCTCGATGCGCTTGTTGGCGGTGATGACCACCTTTGGCAGGACGGTGTCAGCTTCTGTCGGTTTTTGCTGCGCGCTCACCGGCAAGGCCGACATCAACCCTGCAGCCACCAACGCCTGGACGATGACCTTGGGCCGCGCGGCCGCGAAACTATGGAGGTTGAAAATCATGCGGGTGGTCATTTTGCGGTTCCTTCTCAAGTAGGCTGACATGAGTGACTGATCGCCGGCTCCAAAAAAGGGGCTCCGGACCGACCGGTCAAACGATATCGGAAGGCCGCCGTCATCCGCATTTGCACTTGCACCGAATATTTAGGCGATCGTACCGACTACGAGTCTGGCTGATTCTGTTCCGCGGGTGAACCCTTATCCACCCGCATAGTGGCGTCCGCTGCTGACTCCAGCGTCCGGGTGAATGGTGCGCGGTGCTGCCGATATTCGCGCGCTGACATGCCGACGTGGCCTCGAAACGCCGCTGCAAAGCTGCTCTGGTGTTCGTAGCCGACGCGATCGGCGACTTGCGCGATGGTCAGCGTCGCCTCCATCAGCAGCAACTGTGCTTCGCGCATGCGCCGCTCCAGGCAGTACTCGGCCATGGTCAGGCCGAAGGCATCCTTGAACACCGTCTTGAGCTTGTTCTGGTTGGTCCCGACCTCGTGCGCCAGTTCGGCAAACAGCGGCGGTCGTCGGTAATCATGCTGCAGCCGGTCGAGCGCGGCCTGGGCCAGGTGGACATCGCGGCGCAGATGCAGCGCGCCACCGCGCAATGTAGGCGTGTGCTGCATCGCGTCGATCGTGTAGGCCACCAACTCGGCCAGGCGCCCCGCGTACTGCACCACCCGCATCTCGCCATCGAGCCGGCTGTCGATGGTATCTGCCACCAGGCCGGCGATGCGCTGGTCCAGTGGGAACGAGGCGATCCGGCCCACCGGTCGATCGCCGGTGAGCGCATCGCGCATCGCCGGTGGCAGGTCATCGGGCTGCAGCCCGTAGCGGGCGGCGAAGCTTGATGCCCTAAACAGAGCGATCAAGCCCTGCTGCCGGGCTCCGCCGATCACGTCGACCGTCAGGTGCTGCCCTGCGGGCTGGCAAGCGAGGGTGACTTCGGGTCGGTTGAAAATGATCGGCGCGATGCCGTCATAGCGGAACGCGACCTCGCAACTCAGCGAGGCGCGCAGCATGATCAGCGGCTCATCGTTCTCATAGCGCCATCGGGCCATCAGGGGCAGTACGCAATTGACGACCGTGAGCAGTACACCGTCGTCAAAGCGCACCGTGTCGGAGATGCCCCTGCCGCCCACCACATGGTGGAAGGTGCGCACCCCGTTGCGAGCAAAACGCTTGAACGAGCCTTCGACTGTGGAGACGCGAAATGATTCCCGGTCGAAGTCGAGCGGCGACCATGTGTCGTCCGGCGATGGCTGCTTTTCGGTGGGTGCAAGGGTCATGCGGTCGTTGCTCCTAAATAATAGTTGGCCCGGCCTAATGCAGGCGGACATGGCGTCGTCTAAGGTCTTGCCCATGATGCATGCCTGCCAACAAATGATATGCCACCGAACAATTCCAACGATTCACGCTTGACATCGGTCATGGCTGCGACCTCAGGCAACGCGCGCGCGCTGCTGCGTAACAGCCTGGTCTGGGACAACCATGGCTGCATGCCGGTCATGCGCGCCCATGACGCATCGTTCCTGCCGCAGCTTCAGCGCTATCGGACGGCTGGCGTCGATGCAGTGATGCTCAATGTTGGCTTTGGTGATATGGGCATCGAAGATCACATCCGCACCTTGGCGGGCATGCGTCACTGGCTCAAGCAGCGGCCCCAGGACTACCTGCTGATCGAAAGCGCGGACGATATTGAGCTGGCACGCGCTACCGGGCGCTTGGCTGTGGGTTTTGACATCGAGGGCGCAAATGCGCTCGCCGACCAACCCAGTCTGGTGCAGCTCTACTACGACCTGGGCGTACGCTGGATGCTGCTGGCCTACAACAACAACAATCGGGTCGGAGGCGGCTGCCAGGATGATGACAAGGGCCTGACGGACTTTGGCCGCGTGGTGATCGCCGAGATGGAGCGGGTCGGCATGCTGGTGTGCTGCAGCCATACCGGCCACCGCACGGTCCGCGATGTGTTCGCGGTGGCAAGCCGACCGGTGATTTTTTCCCACAGCAATCCGAGTGCGCTCCATGCGCATCGGCGCAACATTCCTGACGACCTGATACGTGCCTGCGCCAACACCGGCGGTGTCGTGGGCATCAACGGTATCGGCAACTTTCTGGGCAACAACGACAACAGCAGCGAAACCTTCGCGCGCCATGTCGACTATGTGGTTCAACTGGTCGGACCTCAGCATGTGGCGCTGGGTCTGGACTATGTATTTGATACCCAGGAACTGGATGACTACCTGGAGAAAATGGGCAACATCTTTCCCGCCGAGCTTGGCTACCAGAAGGGCGTTCTGATGGTCGCGCCTGAGCAACTGGAGGGGATCGTGCAGATTCTGCTGAACTGGGGCTACCAGGACGCGGACATCCAGGCCGTTCTTGGCGGCAATCTGATGCGCCTGGCGCGGCAGGTCTGGAAGTCGCCGCGAGCCGCTGCGGCGCTGTGATTCAGCATCGCCCGGAAACTTCCTGCCTAGACGCGTGGAGGAACGGTGATTCGGTGCTGCGGGATCTAGGCAAGGCTATTGAGCAGCTGAAGAACCGGCAAGGGCGGCTTGATCGCTGCATGCGGGCGCTGGGCATGTGTATGCCGCAGGCCTTGTTATGGCAAAAGCTGCGTGCTTTGGAAAGGGTCCTGCCAAAGGGCGTTCCGGGCTGAGTTCAGCGGCTGCGATAGTTCGAACTGCAGGTGTCACTGGCTTGTGAATGCCCGGACTTTGTCAGAACCCGTGCCATACTTGACCGAATGCGGCTGAATGTCCTGTCCGTAGCCTCACCGCCATCGCCGTCCATGCCTCCCGTCACTGCTGATCACCTCATCTGGCACCGCACGCTCGGTGCCTTGATCGACGCCTTAGACAAGCCGAACTTCTGGTACGTTCTAATCCGCTATCTCCGGGATGCGGTGCCTTTCGAGTCTTGGGTGGTGCTGTGCTTTTCGCGCGATGCGCGACCCGAAGTGCTGGCTGAAAGCCCCGGCGCCAACGGTGGCGAGGACGAGCTGTTCAAGGACTATCTGAACGGCTTTTACCTGCTTGACCCCTTCTACCTGGCCTTCATCGACGACCCGCGCGCCGGGTTGGTCAGGCTCGACGATGTGGCGCCCGATCACTTCGAGGCCGAGGAGTATTTCCAGCGCTACTTCCAACTGAACGTCGTCAAGGACGAGATCCATTTCAACCTGCTGCTCGAGGACCAGCGCGAACTGGCGCTGTCGCTCGGCTCGTCGGTGCGCTTCTCGGTTGAGGAGATGCAGCTGTTCATGTCGATCACGCCGTGGATCATGGCCCTGATGAGGCAACGCCTGCGCTTCGAGGTCTCGCTGGCGGCGGCGCCCGCACGCCGCCCGAGCGTCCTGCACGACGTTGATGGCGCCGACGAGGCGGCCGACAACAAGCAGCCCACCCTGGCACTGGGGCTGACCGCGCGCGAGCTGGAAATTCTGCACCTGCTGCTCAGCGGCCATTCGTCCAAGGGCATCGCGCAGCATCTCCGCATCTCGCCCGAGACGGTCAAGGCGCATCGCCGCCACATCTACACCAAGCTGGGCGTACGCTCGCATGCCGAGCTGTTCGCGATGCTGATACGCGAGAACGCGCTGCCGTTCGGCGGCGGGCAGCTGCAGCCCTGAGCGAGCTCAGCGACGCAGCTTGTAGAAGCTGATGCCCTCGTAAGCCGGGTTGATCTCTACACCCGCCAGGGTCTTACGGTGGATG
>JBIKPD010000362.1:0-4121 GCA_044357665.1 Roseateles sp.
TTTGTAGCCCGCATGGCTGGCCCGAAGGGCTGAATGCGGGGATTGTTCGTACTTGTCAAACCCCGCAATCCGCTGCGCTGCTCGACGTTCATGGACGCACCCGGATTGCCAAGCGCTCAATTCATGATGACTGGAAGGAAAAAATTACACGCGTACATTCGGACTTTGATTCAGCCTTGCGGCTGATGTCCCTGACGGGATTTGCCCTCTGCCGCAGGCAGGGCAAACTTACTTTCTCATCAAGGTGCTTTTGCCCAAAAGCGATTCCATCAAATCCACCGCCAGCCGGGCCGTTTTGTTCTGCAGGTCCAGTGCCGGATTCAGCTCCATCACATCGAGTGAGGCCATCAAGCCGCTATCGGCAATCATCTCCATGCACAACTGCGCTTCGCGGTAGCTCGGGCCGCCGGGTACGGTGGTGCCGACGCCGGGCGCAATGTCAGGGTCAAGAAAGTCGACATCGAAGCTGACATGGAGATGGGTGTTCGCGTCCATTGTCGCCAGCGCCAATTCCATCGCCTGGCGCATGCCCATCTCGTCGATGTAGCGCATGTCGAAGACTTCCAGCCCCTGCTCGTGGACGAAGCGCTTTTCGCCCGCATCAACGCTGCGGATGCCGATCTGGCGTACCCATTTCGGCTGGATCGCCGGTACCTGGCCACCGATTTCAATCAATTGCTGCGGGCCGAAACCGCACAGCACGGCCAAGGGCATGCCGTGAAGATTGCCGCTAGGGGTCAGCGCGCTGGTGTTGAAGTCAGCATGGGCATCGAGCCACAGGATGCGCAGCTTCTTGCCCGTCTCGCGGCAATGCCTGGCCACCGCGCTGATCGATCCGATCGCCAGGCAATGATCGCCGCCAAGCAGGATCGGCATCCGCCCGGTCTTGAGGATGGCGTGGACCGCGTCGTGAACGCTCAGGTTCCAGGCCGTCACCTCGTCCAGATGCCGGTAGCCGGCCTCGGGCGCCAGCCAGGGATTGGCCGGGCCACTCAGATTGCCCAGGTCGAGCAGGTCAACGCCATGTCGACGCATTGCTGCGGCCAGATCGGCGACCCGCAAAGCCTCGGGCCCCATGCTGGCGCCACGGGTTCCGGCACCGATGTCGGTCGGTGCGCCGATCAGTGAAACAGCGCGTTGACGGGTCATGTTTCGTCCTGGTTGAAGTCGCCCGGATTCATGTCGTACTCGGACTCGAGCAGCGCCCAGGCTTCCTCGGCAGTTTCGACGAAATGGAACAGGCCCAGATCAACCGCATTGACCAGCCCGGTCTCGATCAGCTGATCAAAATTGATCAGCTTGGTCCAGAACTCGCGGCCGAACAGCAGAATCGGCCGGCGCCGGCTTTTCCCGGTCTGGATCAGGGTCATCATTTCGAACAGCTCGTCGAGCGTGCCGAAGCCACCTGGAAAGCAGACCAGCGCGATCGACCGCATCAGGAAATGCATCTTGCGCAAGGCAAAGTAGTGGAAGCGAAAGCACAGCTCGGGCGTGACATAGGGGTTCGGCTGCTGTTCGCGCGGCAAGACGATGTTCAGGCCGATGCTCTTGCCACCGGCTTCCTGAGCGCCGCGGTTGCCAGCTTCCATGATGCCGGGCCCGCCGCCGGTGGTGACATAGATCGGATTGCCGCGATCGACCGAGACCCGGGTGACGATCGCTGCAAAGCGGCGCGCCTCCTCGTAATAAGCGCTCATTTTCAGCTGCATTTCTGCGCGCTTGATTGCAGCTGCATCGCCCAGCGCCAGCGCTTCGCTCAGCAGGCCCTGA
Source organism: Roseateles sp. (assembly GCA_044357665.1). GTDB lineage: Bacteria > Pseudomonadota > Gammaproteobacteria > Burkholderiales > Burkholderiaceae_C > Paucibacter_A. The sequence continues at coordinate 1,771 of JBIKPD010000362.1, forward strand.
GCCTTTTCGCGGGAAACGACGCGGGCGCTGCCGAAGATCACGATCGTCGAGGTGATGCCCTGTTCCTGCTGGGTCAGTTCGGGCTTGAGCAGTTCCAACTGCATGCGCACCGGCCGCAATTCGTCGCGCAGCAGGAACTCCCGGTCGTCAAAAGCCAGCCGGTAAGCGCTGCAGGTGTCGGGCGACTGCGGCACCAGCGCTTTCAGCTCCTCCTTGGCGCTGGGGAAGTTGCGGGCGGTGAGCTCTATGCGTTTGTTCATGGTTTGCGCTGTTTGATCGATCAGATTGATTCAATACCGGACGGCCTGTTGCCGCAAACGCTGCAGCCGGCATCGCGCGGAACGCGGATTTCGCTCCACGCCATGGACCTGGCGTCGAGCATCTGCAGGCGTCCGGCCAGGCTGTTCGGCAGCCCCAGCAGCAGCTTCAATGCTTCGGCCGCCTGCATGCAGCCGATGATGCCGACCAGTGGCGCGAACACACCCATCAAGGCGCAGCGGGCTTCGTCGAATTGGCTGTCGGGCGGGAACAGGCAGGCATAACAGGGGGCATCGTGATAGCGGCTGTCGTAGACGCTGATCTGGCCGTCGAAACCGATGGCCGCACCCGACACCAAGGGCCGGGCATGGGTGACGCAGGCACGGTTGACCGCCTGTCTTGTGGCGAAGTTGTCACTGCAGTCGATCACCACATCGGCTTCACTCACCAATTGGTCGAGCAGTTCGTCATCAGCGCGCAGTTGCAAGGCCTTGACCCGCAGTTGCGGATTGATCGCGGCGATGCTGCTGGCCGCCGAAACGACCTTCGGTGTGCCGATGCTGGCCAGATCATGGGCAATCTGACGCTGCAGATTGGTCAGGTCCACCAGATCATCATCGACCAGCGTGATCGACCCGACCCCGGCGGTGCCGAGGTACAGCGCCACCGGACTGCCCAGCCCGCCGGCACCGATCACCAGCGCGCGGCTTTGCAGCAGGCGCTGCTGGCCCTCGATGCCGATGTCGTCCAGCAGGATATGGCGCGAGTAGCGCAGCAATTGTTCGTCGTTCATCCTAGATCCGGTAGTTGGACGCGGCCGAGTAGGATTATTGCTGAAGCGTAAAAGACAAATGGCCCGCACAGGCGGGCCATTTGCTGAAGATGAACAAAGCGTGGTTCAGTTTTCGGTTTTGGCTTCGGCCTTGCGTTCGGTCGCAATCTTCGACACCAGCACCGGTTTGCCCTTCAACTGGTTCAGCGCCTGGGTCAACTGGAAGTCTTCAGCCGAGCCGAATTCAGGCAAGGGCTTGGGCGGTTCGTTGCGCTTGGCATATTCGGATTCGAGCTTCTTGCGGGCTTCGTCGCGGGCTGTTTCATGCGCCTTGTCACCTGCCGCGTCCTTGACCTCGTTGCCGCTGGCCAGATGCTTTTCCAGGTCGGCTTCACGCATGCGCAAGGCGGCAAAGACATTGCCTTCGGCGGTTTCGTCAAGCAGGATGTCCGGGACGATGCCCTTGGCCTGGATCGAACGGCCGTTGGGTGTGTAGTAACGAGCGGTGGTGATCTTCAAGGCGGTCTGGGGGCTCAATTGGCGCACCGTCTGCACCGAGCCCTTGCCGAAGGTTTGCGCGCCCATCACCAGCGCGCGCTTGTGATCCTGCAAGGCGCCGGCGACGATTTCACTGGCCGATGCCGAGCCTTCGTTGACCAGCACGATCATCGGAACGCTCTTCAATGCGGCGGGCAACTTGCGCAGCGGATCATTGCCGCTGCGATGCATATAGAAGTCAGGGCTGGCCTTGAAGCTGGCCTTGGACTCGGAAATCTGCCCGTTGGTGCTGACGACTTCCTGGTCCTTTTGCAGGAAGGCCGCCGAAACTGCCACCGACGCTTCCAGCAGGCCGCCCGGGTCGTTGCGCAGGTCAAGCACCAGGCCCTTCAGGTTGGGCTCCTGTTTGTAGATTTCTTCGAGCTTGCGGGCGAAATCGTCGACGGTGCGATCCTGGAACTGGCTGACCCGCAGCCAGGCATAACCGGGTTCGACGATCTTGGAGCGCACGCTCTGCATGCGGATTTCCTCGCGCACGATCGTCAACGGGAAGGACCTAGTCTCGCTCTTGCGGTAGATCGTCAGTTGCACCTTGGTATTGGGCTCGCCGCGCATCTTCTTGACCGCCTGATCGAGCGCCAGCCCGCGGACCGCCGTGTCGTCGATCTTGGTGATCAGGTCGCCGCTTTTAAGTCCCGCACGAAATGCCGGCGAGCCTTCGATCGGCGAGACGATCTTGACCATGCCATCTTCCATGCCGATCTCGATGCCGACGCCGATGAACTTGCCGGTCGTGCCTTCACGGAATTCCTTGAAGTTCTTC
>JBIKPD010000363.1:0-4114 GCA_044357665.1 Roseateles sp.
GGTGAAGCGGCTGGCACCTCATGCCAGCCTGGCCGACCTCGAGTTGCCGCCGGCGCTCCATGGCCTGGTCAGTTTGCAAAAATCGGTGATGGCGTTCGAGATGGCGCGGGCCTTGAGTCATGAGCGGGTGCAGCATCGAAACCGCCTCAGCGCCAGGCTGCTGGCCCTGCTCGATGAAGGCATGACGATCGGCGGCGACCAGCATCTGCGCGATCTGGTTGCCACGGCGGCGGCGCAGCGCGTGGCCGATGCACTGTTCGACCGCTTCGATGTGATCCTGGCGCCGAGCGCTACCGGCGAGGCGCCGGCTGGCATCAGCGCCACCGGCGACCCGGTCTTTTGCCGCGGCTGGACCCTGCTCGGTCTGCCCTGCGTGCATCTGCCGTTCACCCAAGGCCGCCTGGGCCTGCCGATCGGGTTGCAACTGGTCGGCCGCTGGGGCCAGGACAAATCATTGCTGGCACTTGCCCATCAACTGCATGAACGATTGAAAGACGAATGACGGCCTTGCTCGAAGTGCGCGAGTTGCGCACCTATTTCAGGGCTGACGACGGCGAGTTCCCTGTCATTCAACCAGGTCGGCGATGGCCCTCGCGATGCACTCGACCCGCGCCAGCAATCAATTGCGACTTTTATCCAATACTCTGCAAGATAGTTGGATGATTGCCTCAACCTCGACCTCGGCAAGAAAATGGTCTTCCTGGTTTCCCCCGGCAGGTCAGAAAAACCACGTTGAGCCAGCAGCTGATTGAGGCCTCAGTGCCACCCAACTGCTGCGCGATTTGCGCCATGCCCGAGATATCGGACGGATTGAATTGCGTCCGGCCGCAGCCTGGTTGAACGGTCTGGCAGTCAGAGTCGACCGATGATCACGCCATCTTGATGACCAGCCCTTGTCCCGTTGGCAACTCCATCACGTGTTGGCCGCGCTCGTTCATGAAAGCCAGTTCGGCCGACATCTGATTCCTGTTGCTCATCCAGCCGAAATCATCAAAAACGATGAAGCCGCCGGGAGTCACTTTATCGAACAGATGTTCGAGTGCCAGCATCTCGGCTTGTTCCGAGTTCATGTCGATATGCAAGAAGGCAATTTTTTCAGGGACGGCCACTTTAAAACTGTCCGGTACGGTGCCGCGGATGATATTGACATTGCTAAATTTTGAGAATTTCTCACAAACTCCGTTATATACCAAATCCTTGGCAAATCCGGAATAATCCCAGGCAATCCGCTCCGCCTCGGTGGAAGTTTCCTCGGGAAGCCCCTCGAAAGTGTCATAAAGATAAGCTTGACGGGGAATATCTTGAAAGTCCAGGTAATCAAATAGCACGCCTGAACAGAAGCCTTTGAAAACCCCGCATTCAACAAAGTCCCCTTCAATATTCAGTGAATTCTTGGCCGCCCATGCCAGCGTGTGCAAGCGCCAGAGCAGGCTCAGCTCTTGGTCGCACTGGACCGCAGCCGAAAAACAAGCCATGAACTTCTTGTCCCGCTTGAATGACATATTGCGGCCGATGGTTATCAGCATGTCATTGGCGTAGAACTGACCTTTGAAGATGTCGGCAATTACCGCCATCGCCTGTTGCATCTCGCTCAATCTACTGGTTGGAATTCCGTAAAACATTGATTTTCACTCCTTGAAACTGAAATTTTTTCGAATAAATTTCGATGTATTTAACCGCGGACATTCGAAGCTGTTCTCCATGAGGCTGCCGTGGGCAGCCAGCAGGATATCAGCCGATCCAGACCAGATCTTCTTTCGTTTTCGAGGTTCTGCAAGCGCGAGAATACCCTTGCCACGCCGGTTTCCCCTCAGGCTGCTCTGCATAATGCAACGCCGCAGACCGCCCGAGGCCGGGCTAGCACAAGCCGTGAGGGGTTATGCAGAGCATCCTTAGTGGTTATGCAAAGCATCCCTTGGGCTGCGCAATGCTGTTCACGCGCAATACACGCAAGATGGGCTGCACGGTGTTTCAGCCACATCTGTACTCACCTTGCAAGGCGAAATCTGGGTGGAACTGGCTGCAGCGGCAGCCTTGCCATGCAAGGTTGGAGGCCGATGATTCTTGCATTGGTGGCAAACAATTGGTCGCCGGATTCGAGGCCGAGGGCAGCCGGAAGAATTTTCATTCTTGGTACGATCCGGCGCTTGTCGGCCAGGGGCCAGCACGCCAAAAAACAGGGAGCAAGGGCTTGAAAATTTCGATCCTGGATGACTACTTCGAGACCGTCAGAAGCCTTTCATGCTTCAAACAAATCGATGGCCATGAAGTCGAGATCTGGCATGACCATGTGCAGGATGTCGCTATCCTGGCCGAACGCTTGAAAGACACCGAAATCCTGGTGCTCATTCGCGAAAGAACGCAGATTCGCACCGCCTTGCTGGAGCGCCTGCCCAAGCTCAAGCTGATCAGCCAGCGCAGCGTCTATCCACATATCGACGTCGATTGCTGCAGCCGGCTGGGCATCATCGTTTCTTCCTATCAACATACCGACACACCCTGCGCGCCGGCCGCCGAACTGACTTTCGCCTTGGCGCTGTCAGCGATGCGCCAGATTCCGCAGCAGATGCAGTCGCTCAAAGCCGGCAACTGGCAGATGGGCGTTGGCAGCACGATGCGCTACAAAATCTTCGGCATTTACGGTTATGGGCAGATCGGCGCCATGGTGGCCGGTTATGCCAAGGCCTTTGGCGCCGAAGTGCTGGTCTGGGGCAGCGAGGCCTCAAGGCTGAAAGCCAAGGCCGCTGGTTATGCCAGCGCCAGCAGCGTCGAACAGTTCTTTTCAGTCTGCGATGTGCTGAGCCTGCACCTGCGGCTTTATCCGGCCACCCGCGGCATCGTCAAGGCCGAACATCTGGCCCTGATGAAACCAAGCGCCTTGATCGTCAATACCAGCCGCGCCGGCTTGATCGAAAGCGGCGCGCTCGAGCAGGCGCTGGCAGCCGGCCGGCCCGGCAATGCCGCTGTCGATGTGTTTGACACCGAGCCGCTGCGCGATACCAGCCATGCCTTGCTCAATCTGCCGCAAGTGGTTTGCACGCCGCATATCGGCTACTCGACCTTTGACCAGTATGAAATCCAGTTCGGCGATGTCTTCGACCAGATCAAGGCCTATCTTGCCGGCCAGCCCAGCCATGTGGTCAACCCGGAAGTCCTGCAAAGCGCAGCGCTGCGCAGCTGATCAAGCCTGCCGCTTGGTCGCTGCGGTACCCTCGGTGCTAACGAAGCTTGAAAACTCCGCTGGCGACTTGTCGACGGTGTCGGAACCGGGCCGGTTTTCGATCAACACCGGCTGGCCGAGCCCGGCCGAGAAATCAAATCCGGCCAGCACAGCGCGGCTGCGATAATCATCGGCTTTTCCTGCACTGCGCGTGGCCCCGGCCTGTTCGCGCCCCAAAGCCGCCATGTCCGCCCCGTCTCCCGATCTGCCCAAGCGCGCCCCTTCCCCGATCGAAGGCGAAGTCCTGCGCCGCCGCACTTTTGCCATCATTTCTCACCCTGACGCGGGCAAGACCACGCTGACCGAGAAGCTGCTGCTGTTCTCGGGCGCAATCCAGATCGCCGGCTCGGTCAAGGCGCGCAAAGCCACGCGTCATGCGACCTCGGACTGGATGGAAATCGAAAAGCAGCGCGGCATCTCGGTGGCTTCGAGCGTGATGCAGATGGAATACCGCGACTGCGTGATCAATCTGCTCGACACCCCCGGACACCAGGATTTCTCCGAAGACACCTACCGCGTGCTGACCGCTGTCGACGCCGCGCTGATGGTGATCGACGCGGCCAATGGCGTCGAGCCGCAAACACGTCGCCTGCTGCAGGTCTGCCGCGCACGCAACACGCCGATCCTGACCTTCGTCAACAAGATGGACCGCGAAGTGCAGGATCCGCTGACGCTGATGGACGAGATCGAGCGCGAACTCGGCATGACCGTCGTGCCCTTCACCTGGCCGGTCGGCATGGGCAAGCATTTCCACGGTGTGATGGATCTGCGCAAGCAGCAGATGCGCGTCTTCACGCCCGGCGAAGGCAAGGCCGGTGGCGACGACGAGATCCTCAGCGGCATCGACAACCCGGCTTATGCCGAACGCTTCGGCATGGAATATGAACAGGCCAA
>JBIKPD010000364.1:0-4112 GCA_044357665.1 Roseateles sp.
TCAGCCCTTCGGCTTGTTCTCTTCTTCAGCTTCAGCCAAACAAGTTGGCGAGGGCTTACCAGTTGTTGGTATTGGGCATCGAAGTCCAGGGCTCGCAAGGCGCGAGCGCCGGGCCAGCTTGCAGCAGTTCGATCAGCGCATTTCTTGGTAACTGTCGGCCGGTCGCTGGGTCGGCCAAAGTGATCGCTATGGGCGACACAGAAAATGGGTGCGCTGTTACTGGCCACTCACATCAAGAGTCAGCCCAAAAAGGCGTCGTTCGTCAAGAGTTGATGCTGGCAGTGCGCCAGGCGCCTCAGCCATGCGAAGCTGGCCTTGCCAAGGGAAAAACCGGATGGCCCAACCGTTCCAGGGTGTCACACTTAGCATGAAGCGGTTGAATTTCGAATTTCCTATCCGTTACCCTGCCCGTCAGACGGGTTCTCGCGAAGAGTTCCGCTGACCTACACCGAGTTAAGCCCCCGGTGCTTGCCGCCTCCGCACTGGCGAGCATGCGACCATGTGATGGGTCTTGTCGGTTGTCGTTCATGTGTGGATGCAGCCCACCTTCGCGAAGGCAACCTCAAATTTTCGGCCGAATAGGAGAAGAAGCGCAATGAGAGAGACATCGAAGGCGTCCCAGCGGCGTGCGAAGACGGACACTGCTCCTGGAGGCCTTCAGCTGACGCACTTCGGCGCCGCGGCATGGCGAATCACCGACGGCAAGACGACCGTTTATGTGGACCCGTACTTCTCGAGACTTCGGACGGTAAAGGTCTTTGGAACGTCGTTTCCTCCGCCATCCAACGATCCTCGCCACGTCTACCGCTACGACGAGGTTCCGGTTTCGGACACGGCGATGATCGATAAGCACGTGACGGATGCGAATTTCATCCTGATCTCGCATTCGCACTTCAACCACTGCATGGACATGCCGTACATCGCGAAGAAGACGGGCGCGATCGTGATCGGCACGGAGAGCACGGCGAACCTAGCTCGGGCTTCAGGTGTGCCCGACCGGCAACTCATACCGGTGCGCGGCGGCGACGATTTCGATTTCGGGGCCATCTCGGTCAAGGCGATACCCAGCCTGCACTCCTCTCTGGTGATCCCGAGTCCTTACTCACTCTGGGACAACTGCAGGTATTACGACGGTCGTGAAGTTCCACGCGACTTGAAAGGGCCGCCACGCCTCGAGGACTATGTCGAGGGCGGGACGCTGGCCTACCTAATTCGGTTTGCCGCGCACCGCATTCTCGTACTCTGTTCGATGAACTACATTGAACGTGAAATGGAGGGCCTCGAACCGACAGTCGCTCTGATTCCTTCATCACCCTGGCGCATGCAGGTGCACGACTATACGGGACGCTTGGTACGGGCACTGGGTAAGCCGCCCCTGGTCATTTCCACGCATTGGGATTTGCAATCTTCACCTTATGGTGCCTCTCAGGATGTGCAGTTGGAACAGGCAGAAGTCTTTGCGCGCGAGGTGCACAAGGCTTCACCGAAGACGAAGGTACTCATCCCGCGCCACTTCGAGACCGTGTACGCGTAATGCCTGCGAGTTAAGTTCTGACTCTTCTCAACATGAACCAAAGGTAAGCAAAGATGCGCCAAATTCTGGGCTACTGCGTAGCTGCGCTGTTCGCTGTGGCGGGCTGGGTCACCGGTCCAGTCGCCTTCGCCAGCGACTACCCGTCTCGTCCCGTGACACTTGTGGTGCCCTATCCGCCCGGGGGGCCGAACGATGTCATCGCGCGCACCATGGCGCCTGAGCTGTCCAAGGTGCTCGGGCAACAGATCATCGTCGAGAACCGTCCGGGCGCCGGAGGAAACACAGCGACCGGCTACGCCGCCAAGGCCGCGGCCGACGGCTACACCGTGCTGCTTCCAGGCATCCCCTTCGCGGTCAATCCATACATCTTCGCGAAGGTGCCCTACGCGATCACAGACTTCAAGCCGATTTCGATCGTTGCGCAGGGTCCTCTTGTGCTCGTTGCACACTCAAGCTTGGGCCTGAAATCCGTCGCAGAGCTCATTGCAGTTGCCAAATCCAAGCCTGGAAGCATTGCCTACGCAAGTGGCGGCATCGGTACTTCGCTGCACCTGGCGGGTGAATTCTTCAAACGAAGCGCCGGAGTCGATCTCCTGCACATCCCCTACAAGGGGACGGGCGAGTTAATGCCCGACTTGCTGGCCGGTCGCACGCCAGTGGCGTTCATCAGCCCGCTGGTTGTTCGACAGCACGTCGAAAGCGGGCGGCTCGTGCCTCTCGGCGTGACTTCGCTCAAGCCGATGCGTGGCATGGAGCAGGTCCCCACCATAGCCCAGTCCGGCCTGCCCGGATTCGAAGCGTACGGCTGGTACGGCCTGCTAGTCCCGTCGGCCACCCCGGGCGATGTCGTCGAGAAATTGAGCGCCGCATCAGCGCAGGTGCTGAAGTCGAGCGCAGTCCAGGAGAAGTTGTTCTCGCTCGGCATGGACATCATTCAGACCAGTCCCGCGGAGGCCGATGCGTATATCAAAGCAGAGATGGCAAAGTGGGGAAAACTGGTCAAAGAGGCGAACATCAAGGTCGAGTAAGCCGCGTTTTTCGGTCCCAAGCATCGCTCATCGCAACGCCAAGAGGTGCACCGCAAACCGATCGACACGCACAGTAGACAGCGTCCGCCCTGACCCCCACTTAGCCGCAGGCGCCGCCCGCTAGGCGTCGCGCATCAGTGTCTGGGTCAGCCGGAATCGGCCCGCGGGATAGAAGCAGATGGCCACGTAGAACCGGCCCATGTCGTCTTCACTGAAGGTCTTGTAGGCCGCCCTGAGGGCAGGACTCTTGGCTGGAACTCCCAGAACGACAGCCACGTCCATGGGGATCGTGCAGGCCTCGGTTTGCTGCTCGATGCGCTCGACAGGACGTTTTTTCAGGCTGTCGAGCAAATGCCGCAAAGAGCTGCGCCGTTGGCCGATCAACGGCACTACGTCGCGGTGTTCCGGGCGAAGGTAGTAGTCGGGCCACGACACCGCGACACCGGTTTCAGGCGAAGTTCGGTAGGCAGCCACCTTGATCCAGGACTCGCCGACGGCGTAACCAAGATCGCGTGCCAGCGCTGCATCGGCTGCCACATCCTCCGTCCGCACGAGGTGCAGATCCGTCGCTTTCGAGAAGCGCAGCAGGTCGCCAGCAGAATTGGTCTGCACGCTGTAGTACCTTTGCGGATGCTGGGCAGCGACGACGGTTCCAATGCGTGCCCGCCGCTTCAGGTAGTCCTGGCGCTCCAGTGTGGCCAGTGCTGCTCGCGCGGTGAACCTGCTCAGCCCATGCTGGGCCGACAAGGCAATCTTGGAAGGGAGCACGCTGCCCACGGGGTAGATCCCGTCGCCGATTTGCTTCCTCAGCGTCTCGGCCAGTGTTGCGTACAAGGTCTTCGCCAAACTCCATCCTCTCGCCCATCGTCAGGTGCGGCGCGCACGATCATTGACTTGCAGGGCCGGACTTTGACGGCAGGACATCGGTGCCCTAACGATTGCGACGCAGCAACCCAAGCCCGAGAAGTAAGCTGAACGGGATCGCTGTACCCAGCCCGCCTTGGCAGCTTTCAAAGAAATATCCGTAGGAGCGGCACCCGTTTGCCTCGGCCCAAGCGCATTTGTGCCTGGGAAACGGCTGGATCGCCAGCGAGCGCAAGCCCTCAGATATAAAGCTATCTCTTTACATCAAATACGCCACTTGCCTTGACGTAATTTCTTTCCAGACCTACAGTGGCAACTCCAACCGGAGAAGTTCATGACGACGCAATGTGAAAAACGCAAGATTACGGTGCAACTGTTCCGCCCACTGCTTTTGGGCTTAAACGAACTGACCGCAAACACTTGCCTCAATCGCGATGCCTACCTCAATTTCGTTTTCGCTCACGAGTCAAAAATGCTGGTTCACGAACTCGAGGGAAAGCGAAACAGTGAGGCTGCACGCGCGTACATAAAGCAGTGCTTTGCTGAAGTTAAGGATTACCAGCAGGTTAGTTTTAATTTGAATGTTGCGACGGTGCAATCGATCGGTCACGCATGCGACGAAATAAATGTCTGGCGCGATACTTTCATTAATAGGGTAATCTACCTCTTGCTTTGCGGGCCACGTC
>JBIKPD010000367.1:0-4100 GCA_044357665.1 Roseateles sp.
CCATCAGCGCCAGGGTGCGGCCGGCCGCCGCGGCGGCAGCCCGCAAATCCTCGTGCCGCTGCGGCAAGGCCACAGCGAGTGCAATCTCCGAGTGCCCAACCAGATATTCGAGTTCCGCCGCGCGCAACTCGGCATTGATCGGCACCACAGATACACCCAGGCCGTTGAGCGCAAACCAGTGCAGGAAGAAGGCCGGGCGGTTTTCCAGCATCAAGCCGACGCGGTGGCCGTTGCCATAGCCGGCGCAGATGTATGCCGCGCGCAACTCGCCGATGCGCCGCTGCGCGTCTGCGTAGCTCAACTCGCCCGCGGCGATGCGGTACATGGCGGCGGTCTCGGGCAGAACGGCAATGAAGGGCCGCGCGGGCCAGCGCGCGGCCGCAGCGGCGAAGGCTGCGGCGACTGTGGAGGCAGTATTGCTCAACGCCGGCCCTACATGAACAACTGGATGTTGCCGAAAGCCGCATCGCAATTGACGAGGTCCACACGCTTCAACCGGATGCGCAGCGCGTCGGCCTGCCCCACCAGCGTATGCGTGGCCCAACCAGCGTACAGGGTCTGCTCATCCATGCGCGTCTCGAGATAGTGGAAGGCGGTGCGGGTGGTGTAGACGCCAGCAGCCTCATCACAGGACTCGACCTCGGGCGTTTGCAGCAGATGGTGGCAGCGGCTCTTTGGCTGCTGTGAAAAAGTGCGTGCACCACGCAGGCGTTCGATGCGCACGTTCAGCAGCATCTTGTCCTCGTACATCAAGGAGGCGTGCAACTTGGGGTCGGTTTGACCATGGGCCAGCGGCATCCAGTAGTAGGCGTCGTCGGTGAAGAGCCCGAGCCAGTCGTCGAAGCGCAATTCGTCGAGCATGCGGGCTTCGGCGATGACGAAGTCAATCAACTGTTGATTCGTCGGCGCACTCATGCCGAAACTCCATGTTTCATCGAGGCTGTCATGAACTTCACCCATGCGCGCATCTGGGCACGCATCTGCCATTCGTTCGTGCCGTTGGTTACCGCATTGGTCTGACCATGTTCGGTCGGGCTGTAAAGCCGGCCGACATTGACCCAATGTGCGGCACGCGTCTGCAGCCCCTGCTGCGCGCGCTCATACATCTCCAGGTCGTCGTGTCCGACCACCGAGGTCGGCGCATTGACCAGGCGGTTGTACATGAGGGTGCGCTCAAGCAGCAGGTCAGGCGCGCCGACGAGTCGGAAGGTCCATGACTCGACCAGTGTCCTGTCGGCGGCGATCGGCTTGAAAAGGCGCAGGGTCTGGATCGGCCCTTTGACCATGATGTTCGGGAAGTACACCGTGTTGTGCCGTACATCGCCCAGAATCCGCTTCGCGCGCTCTTCGCCGTACGCGGCAACCATGCTCTCCAGGTAGCCAGGTGCAGGCGAGTAGGCGGCATGGATCGAATCAGCGACGCCGGTGTGGCCGTGGCCGTTGACCCACACCCGGATGCCCATGTTCTCGAAGAACTCGTAGGAATTGATGAAAGGCGCGAACAGTTCCACCGCCATTGGCTTGGGCGTGCCCTCAGCCGCGGCTTGCCAGACCTTGACGGCGGTGCCGGCCGAGGACTCGTGCGCCACCATCGGGTGGCAGGTGTCCGTCTGGTTGTCGACCAGCATCTTCCAGTTGCATCGGTGCATGTATCGCATCACACCGCCCGTGACTTCGAGCTTGCCTTCGGGTGAGCGGTCGACCATGTTGTCCAGGGTCGAAAGCGAATCGCCGAAGAATTCCTCGAAACCCACGCCTTCGGGGTTCAGCCGGCAAAAAACGAAGTCGCGATAAACCATGGCCGCACCCACGGGCGTCATGCCGCGCTTGGCCTCGCAGGCGTCAAACTCGGGGAAGTCATAGCCCTTCTTCAACGGGATCGCGAGCAGCGAGCCGTCGGTCCTATACGTCCAGGCGTGGTAGGGGCAACGGAAGAACTTGCCGGTATTGCCGCAACCATCGGGCGCGACCTGCACGCCCTTGTGGGCACAGCGGTTGTACAGCACGCGCACCGACTGATCAGTGTGACGCACCATGACCACGGCCTGGTCACCGACGGTCGTGGAGTAGAAGTCGCCTACCCTGGGCACCTGGCTGGCGTGGCCGACATAGACCCAGGTGTTGGCGAACAAATTCTCCATCTCGAGTCGGAACAATTCCTCGTCGACATAGCAGTCCTTGTGGATCTCGGTGTCGCGCACCAGCGCCGCGACGGCCTCGGGATTGTCTCGGTACTTGCTCATGCAAACCTCCTACAGATCGAGCACCAGGCGCGCGCCCTTGGCACGGGACACGCAAACCTGGATCAACTTGCCGCCATCCTTCTCGGCCTGGGACAGCACATGGTCGCGGTGGTCGACGGCGCCTTCGAGCACCGGCACGACGCAGACGCCGCACTCGCCGCGCTGGCAGTCGAACAGCGGGTCGCAGCCGGCATCGATCAGACATTGAAGGATTGTCCTGTCGGCCGGCACGCTGAGCGTCTTGCCGCTTTGAGCGAGCACGACCTCGATGGCACTGTCGCTCGCGACATGCAATGCCGGAGCGAACACCTCGAAGTGCACGCGTTCGCGCGGCCAGCCGCGGCTTTCAGCCTCTTGCTGCACGGCGTGGAGCATCAAGCCGGGGCCGCAGACGTAGAGTTCGTCGGTCGGCCCGCAGGCGTCGAGGAGTGTGGCCACATCGACCGGTTTGCCGATCTCGTCGTCAGCATGCACCGTCAGGTCGCTACCCAGCAGCGCCTGCAACTCGGGCAGGTAGGCCATCAGCTCGCGGCTGCGGCCGGCATAAACCATGCGCACCGGCAAATCGTCGGCGCGGCGACGAGCCGCCATGGACGTGAGCGGCGTGATGCCGATGCCACCGGCCACCAGCACAGCTGCACCCGAATGCGCGCCGACGTGAAACTGATTGGTCGGTGGCTCGATGGTCAGCAGATCGCCTTCGAACAGTCGCATGTGCATGAACTGCGAGCCGCCGCGCCCCGGATCTTCCTTGCGCACGGCGATCACATACTCGGCCGGCTCGGCCGTGGCATCCGGCGCCGGCGCGAAATTAACCAGCGAATAGTGGCGCCAGTCGAAGCTGCCATCGGCCAGCCTGACCCGCACGCGCACATGCGAGCCTGCGGTGAAGCCCGGCAGGGTGGCGCCATCGGCAGAACACAAACGGAACTCGCGGATCAGCGGGTTGAGTTCATTGGCCTGGACAACACGCATCTGCAGGGTGGAGTTGTCGTTCATCGGGCGTCTTCCTCAGGCCAACGCATGCTGCTGCAGCGCGGTTGCGAGTGCCTTGCCATGCTCGTCTGCCAAGGCAGCCTGGCGCAACTCGGCCAGCAGTGCCGCCGTCATGCGCGGGCCGCCGCGCTGCCACGCGCTGCGCAGCAAGGCATAGTTGCGCAACCCGCGCTCATGGGTGTCGCCGTAGCCCTTGACGAGGCGCTGGCAGCGTGCGATCTCGGTGGCCAGCGCCGGGTCGCTGTCGGATACGTGGTGAATCTCGGCAAGCCAGGCCTCGATGCGCCCGTTCTCATGGACAAAGCGCAGCGTGCTGCGGCGCCAGCGCCGCAGTCCGGCCAAGAAGGTCAACATCAAATAGCCGCGCAGCGAACTCGTCCGCACCACCCTGCCCTTGGATGCGAGACGCTCCACCCATCGTCTCGGCGTGCCAGATGCCAGTAACCAGCGGCCCAAGCCGGCTGGCATGGTGTCGGCGATCTCCTGCAGGCGCGGATGCATGTACTCGTTGATGGCTAGCATTTGGCCCGGCGCAGCCTTGACCTCGTCGCGCACGCGCTCGAAACGCGAGCCGCGCGTCTTCAGGTCGGCGACGCGGATGGTGTCTTCGTATGACATCCACAGTGCAAGATGGCGCGCTACTTCCTGAGTGAGTTCACCCCCGCGCACCACGGCGCGTACTTTGTCCAAACGATCGAGATACAAGGCAGCGTAAGCTGGATCCTGATAGTCGACCAGACGGCGCAGGCCTTCCAGGACGAGGGTCAAGGCAGCGCCTTCGAAGGCCTTGGCGGCGCGCTCTATGAGGGCTTGGACTTCGGGGTGCGGGGATCGAGGCAGCGCCATCGCTGCGCTCGCCGT
>JBIKPD010000366.1:0-4100 GCA_044357665.1 Roseateles sp.
GCCGGGCCCTGATCGAGCGCGGCGACTTGCGCCCCGGCCAAGCCAGTTGGCCGGCGATCCGCGACTGGGCGAAGCGCAATCCGCAGCGTGCGCCCGAGCTGTTGTGGACCAACCCGCGCTATGTGTTCTTTCGCGAGGAGGCCATGCCTGATGCCGAACTGGGCCCGCGCGGCGCCCAGGGCGTGCCGCTGACACCGGGCCGCTCGATCGCGGTTGATCGCGCCAGCATCCCCTACGGCACCCCGGTCTGGCTGGATGCAACCGAGCCGCTCAGCAAGCAGCCCTTGCGCCGCCTGGTGATGGCGCAAGACACCGGTAGCGCCATCATGGGCGCGGTGCGAGCTGATTATTTCTGGGGCTGGGGGGCGCAGGCCGAGGCACAGGCGGGCCGGATGAAACAGCCGCTGCGGCTCTGGGCGCTCTGGCCGATGGCCCCGCTGCAGACAGCGTCTACTCGGTGACCTGCACGCCTTTCCAGAAGGCATAACGGCCCTTGATCGAAGCTGCCGCTTCGGTCGGCTCAGGGTAGAACCAGACCGAGTCGGGGTTCAGATCGCCGTTGACGAACAGGCTCAGGTAATGGGCCTGGCCTTTCCAGGCGCAACCGGTACGGTGGTTGCTGAAGGTCGTCAATTCGCGCTTCAGCGCTTCGGGCGGAAAGTAATGGTTGCCCTCGACCACCACCGTATCGGCGCTTTCGGCGATCACGACGCCGTTCCAGACTGCTTTCATTGCACTGCTCCATCGCTGCTTGTACTGCAGCGACTATAGGCGGGCTGCGCAATCACGGTACTTTGCCAAGCCTGATGGCGCTTCATTGCGGCCACAGCCACAGGATTAGCGCCGCTGCAGCGAGCAGCCAGACCGCGATCACTGCCGCCGCCGCTGCCCAGCTCTTGGGTTTTTGCAGCAGGGCATGAGCGCGCCGCCTGGCCCGCTCCAGTACATCGGGTGGCATCCAGCGCAGCACCAGCCACAGACCCAGCGGCACCAGCAGCAGGTCGTCGAGCAGGCCCAGCACCGGGATGAAGTCGGGAATCAGGTCGACCGGGCTCAGCGCATAGGCGGCCACCGCCAAGGCAGCCAGCCGCAGCAGCAACGGCGCGAGTGGGTCGCGGGCGGCGAAAAACACCACCAGTACATCGGTCTTCAGTGCCGCGGCCCAGCGGCCGAGCCAGTTCCGCCTGAAGCTCAAGAGCGGTCTACTGCCGAGCCCTGGTTCAATCTCCCCACACCACCTTGCTGCGCGTTGTTACCCAGGATTCGTAATGCGAGGCATAGACCTCTTCGACATGGTTGCGCTTGACCTTGAAGGTCGGCGTGATGAAGCCGTTGTCGACGGTCCAGGGCGTCGTGATCGCGACCAGACAATCGAGCCGCTCATGCGGGTCGAGCGGCGCGTTGACCGCTTCGAGGTGACGGATCAGGTCGGCCTTCAGGAGCTCGCGCTCGCTCTCCGAGCGGATGCGCTCGGCGGCGATAGCTGACAGCATCACCAGGCCCAGCGGCTGGCCCAGGTTGGCGCCGGTGACGACGCAGGCCTCGACATCGGGGTGCATGCACAGCCGGTCCTCGATCGGCGCCGGCGCCACATATTTGCCCTTGCTGGTCTTGAACAGATCCTTGATCCGGCCGGTGATGCGCAGGCAGTTGTTGGCATCGATCGAGCCCTTGTCACCGGTACGCAGCCAGCCATCTTCGGTGAAGGTCTGGCGCGTCAGTTCGGGCTCTTTGTAATAGCCCAGCATGACCGCCGGGCTGCGCATCTGGACCTCGCCAGATGTCGCATCGATGCGCACTTCGACGCCCTCGTAGGGTGGGCCGACGGTGCCGGTCTGGTCCAAGCCCGGCAGCGTCAGGTGCGACAGCGCGAGGTTCTCGGTCAGGCCATAGCCCTCATTGATCGGCAGGCCGAGTTTGCGATACCACTCGAGCAAGGCCACCGGCATCGGTGCCGCGCCGCCGGCTGCGAACTTGCACTGGTCGAGACCCAGCGCTTTGAGCACCTTGCGCCGGATCAGGCCGCCGATGAAAGGGATCGACAGCAGGCGGGCGAGCTTTTTGGCCGGCAGCTTGGCATGCACGCCTTGCTGGAACTTGACCCAAAGCCGTGGCACCGAGAAGAACAGGGTCGGGCGGGCGCGCTGCAGATCGGCGGCAAAGCTCTCCAGGCTATCGGCAAAGAAGACATGCATGCCGGTGCGCAGCCAACCCTGTTCGACCAGCACGCGCTCGACCACATGGGCCATCGGCAGATAGGACAGCATGCGGTCATCTTCCTGCATCGGGATGCGCTTGAGGCCTGAAGTCAGGGCCCAGGCGATGGCGCCGAAACTCTGCATCACGCCCTTCGGGTTACCGGTGGTGCCCGAGGTGTAGATCAGCGTGGCCAATTCATCGGCGTCGCGCAACGGCTCGCCCTGCAGCGGTGCGTTGCTGGCGCAGATCGAAGCCCATTCGGGATAGGATCTTTTGGCACCCTCGGGCGACAGCGCATAGCTGATGCAGGGCAGGTCGCCGGGGATACCCGGCTGCATATATTCCCAGCCATCGAGCTTGCCGACGAAGCAGGCCTTGGCTTCGCTGTGGCTGAGGATCTGCCTGATCGTCTCGGGCGCCAAGGTCGGATACAGCGGCACCGAGACATAGCCAGCCATCCAGATCGCCAGATCGCTCATCAGCCACCAGGCGCAGTTCTTCGACAGGATCGCCACCTTGGTGCCGCGTTCCCAGCCTTGCGCCTGCAGATGGGTGGCCATCCGCCGCACTTGGTCGGCCACCTGGGCCCAGGTGAAATCCTGCACAGTGCCGTCACCCATCGGTTGGGTCAGAGCGATCCGGTCAGGCGCGGCGCGCTCCCAGTGGTACAGGCTTTGCAGCGCCAGCGTGTCAGCGGGTATGTCGGACATGGCAATCTCCTCTTCAGCAGCAAAAATAGGTGGCCAAGACTAGCGGCCTGAAACGGTTCAGGCTACGAGGGTTTATCTGGGGTTGCGATGATCATTGTCATCGTTATCCCCTGGACGATCAGCCCTCGTTGGCCTGCTTCAGTTCCGCCAGCGCAGCCTCGACACCAGCGACCGTGATGCCTTCAGCGCGCTGCACCGGTGCTTCGCTCAGCGCAGCAGCGCCTTCGCGCTTGAGCCGCGCCACCCATTGGCCGGCCTCGCGGCCGCTATCAAGGCCCTGGCTTTGCAGCAGCAGGCTGCCATCGGCGGCATTGAGCTTGAAATAGAACCTGCCATCGGCTTCGCGGTATTGCTTGAACAGCGGCAGCGTGGCTTTGGCGGCCTTGGCCTGGACCGCGATGACGGCGGCTGTACTGAAGCTGCGCAGTCCCACCGCTTGGCGCAGCTCGGCCAGCAGCGGCGCGGCCAGGGCACGCGCTTTGGCGGCACCGGTCTGCAGGATCGCCTCGATATGGTCGGGGTGGGCCATCAGCTCGGCATAGCGCGCACGCAGCGGGCCGATCTGCGCCTCTATAAGTTCGAACAACTGCTTCTTCGCTTCACCCCAGGCCAGACCGGCACGCAAGGCGGCGCGGAAATCTTCTCGTTGCGCCGCGTCGGCGAAGGCGTCATAGATCGTCACCAGGGCCTGGCCTTCCGGGTCTTTGGGCTCGCCGGGTAGCTTCGAATCAGTGACGATGCGCGCGATCGCCTCCTGCAGACCGGCGCTGCCGCCTTCGAACAGGGGGATCGCGTTGTCGTAGCTCTTGCTCATCTTGCGGCCGTCAAGCCCGGGCAGCAGCGCCATGTCGGCCTCGACAGCGGCTTCGGGCAGGACGAAGAAGTCGCGCCCCTGGCCGAACAGATGGTTGAAGCGCTGCGCCACATCGCGGGCCATCTCGATATGCTGGACTTGGTCGCGCCCGACCGGCACCCGATGCGCGTTGAACATCAGGATGTCGGCCGCCATCAGGATCGGATAGCTGAACAGCCCCATCGTGATGCCAGCGTCAGCATCTTCGTCCGCGGCAACATTGGCATCGACTGCGCCCTTGTAGGCATGGGCCCGGTTCATCTGGCCCTTCGAGGTGACGCAGGTCAGCAGCCAGGTCAGCTCGGGGATTTCGGGGATGTCGCTCTGTCGGTAGAAGG
>JBIKPD010000069.1:0-14154 GCA_044357665.1 Roseateles sp.
GTCCTGGCTCATACCGTAGACCTCGGAGGTCGAAGGAAACACCAGATGCTTCTTGTACTTGACCGCCGCACGGACGATCGGCAGATTCGCTTCGAAGTCGAGTTCGAAGACCCGCAAGGGCTCGCGCACATAAGTCATCGGCGTGGCGATGGCAACCAGCGGAATGATCACGTCGCATTTCTTGACGTTGTATTCGATCCATTCCTTGTTGATGGTGATGTCCCCCTCGAAGAAATGCATGCGCGGATGATTGACCATATCGCCCAGACGGTTCGACGCCATGTCCATGCCGTAGACATGCCAGTCAGTGCTTTCGAGGATGCGCTGGGTCAGGTGATGGCCGATGAAACCGTTGATACCGAGGATGAGGACTTTTTTCATTGGAAGAGACAAGTTTGCGCATGGGTCAGCGCGGTTAAGAAGGCGGCGTCAACGACTGCATCGCCGCACAACAGCTGTTTGACGTCGATCAGGCCACCGTCGCCGCAGACGGCAACGATACGGCCGCCGAGGACCTGCAAGCCCGGCCGGCCGCCTGCGACCCAGGTCTGCTTGTCAGCCGCGATCCGTCTTGCTGCGGCGATGATCAAGCGCTGGCCATTCAAATCGGTGAAGGCGCCGGGATAAGGCGGCGCCACGGCCCGGATCAGGTTGTAGACCTGCGCGGCAGACTGGGTCCAGTCGATGCGACCGTCTTCAGGCTTGCGCCCGGAAAAATAGCTGCCACTGGCCAGGTCATTGGGCAGCGCCGGCGCTCGACCATCAAGGATCGCTGGCAGGCTGCGCCACAGCACCTGCTCGGCCGCCACGCAGACCTTGTCGAAGACCTGGCGCGCATCGTCATCGGGCAGGATGGGCACGGCGGATTGGTCGACGATGCTGCCGGCATCTGGCTTGGCGACCATGCGGTGCAGGGTGGCACCGGTCTGGCTTTCGCCCTGCAGCACCGCCCAGTTGGTCGGCGCACGGCCCCGGTAGGCCGGCAGCAGCGAGCCATGCAGATTGAACGCGCCGCCCTTGGCCAGGTCCAGCAAGGCGGCGGGGATCATGCTGCGGAAATAAAAGGAAAAAATCAGCTCGGGCTGCGCATCGGCTACGGCAGCAGCAAGCTCGGCCGCGCTCAGGTCCTCGATGCAAACGCAGCGCAGGCCGAGCTCGGCCGCCGTATCGGCCACTCGACTGAACCACAGCTTTTCGCCTGGATGATCGCGGTGGGTCACCACCAGGGTGATCTCGACCCCACGCGCCTGCAGCACCCGCAAACAGCGGTCGCCGACATTGGAATAAGCAAAGGCGACTGCCTTCATCGCTCGATCGCTTCAGCTTGCAACACCGCACTGATGCGGTAGCGCGGCCGACGCCGCACTTGCTGCTGGATACGGCCGACATATTCACCCAGCAAACCGATCCCGAAAAGCATGATGCCGATCAGGAAGAACTGCAGCGCGAACAGCGTGAACACGCCCTCGACTTCAGCGCCGAGCAAGAAGCGCCTTATGACCAGCAGCAGGAACAGCCCCCCGGCACCCAGCGACAGCAAGGTACCGATCAGCGAGAACCATTGCAGCGGCACCGTCGAAAAGCCGGTCACCAGGTCGAAGTTCAACCGGATCAGGCTGTACAGCGAGTATTTCGATTCACCGGCAAAACGCTCCTCATGCGCAACCTCGATTTCGGTCGGCGTCGCGGCAAAAGTGAAGGCCAGCGCCGGGATGAAGGTATTGACCTCATGGCAGGCGTTCAGCGTGTCGATCAAGGCCCGGTCATAGGCGCGCAGCATGCAGCCCTGGTCGGTCATATGGATGCGCGTGATCCGCTCTCGCAGCTTGTTCATCAGACCCGAAGCAATGCGCCTGAAGGCACTGTCGTTGCGTTGCTGGCGGATCGTGCCAACGTAATCATGGCCCGCACGAATCGCCGCGACCAGGCGCGGAATTTCTTCGGGCGGATTCTGCAAATCGGCATCAAGCGTGATGGCAATCGCCCCGCGCACCTGCTCGAAGCCGGCCATGATGGCCATATGCTGGCCAAAGTTGCCGTTGAACAGCACCACGCGGGTGACCTCGGGCCTGAGCTGATATTGCGCGGCGAGCAACTGTGCGGAACGGTCGCGGCTGCCGTCATTGATGAAGATGATCTCGTAGGGCTCGTCAAGTTCATCGAGCACCGGGTAGAGCCGATCGAACAGCGCCTGCAGTACATCTTCCTCGTTGTAGACGGGGATCACGACCGACAAAGCGACCGATGGCACCACGGCAGTCGAGGCAGAACTTGAAATACTCATTTGAGAAGTTGTTGGCATGACACAGCAAGCGCGCGGCAGACCCGCAGGGGATCGGCGTCGCTCATCGCCGGGAACAAGGGCAGCGTCAGGATGCTGCGACCGATGCGTTCTGAATGCGGCAGCATGCCTTCACGCCAGCCCTGCGCACGGTAGAAGCTGAACAGATGCAGCGCCGGGTAATGCACGCCGGCGCCAATGCCGGCATCGCGCAGCATTTGCATCACCGCTGCGCGGCCGCCTTGCAAGCGCGAGGCCGGCAGCAGCACCTGGAACATATGCCAGTTGGTGATCGCACCCAGCGGGTTGATTTGTGGCGGCAGCTCGATGCCCAAGGCTTCAAGGCCGGTCGCGGCTGCGGCCGCAAAGTAGGCCTGCGCCAGCTCGGCGCGTCGTCGGGTCACCGCATCGAGATGTTTCAGCTGGCCCAGACCGATCGCCGCATTGATGTCGGCCAGGTTGAATTTGCCGCCGGGCTTCTCCATGTCCATACCGTCCAGGCCGCTGCGCACCAAGCCTTGCAAGCGCAGCCGCTCGGCCGCTTCAGCCTCGGCGGCGTTGTTCAGCACCAGGCAACCGCCTTCGGCGCAGGTGATGTTCTTGTTGGCCTGGAAGCTGAAACTGACCAGATCGCCGAAACTGCCGATGCGCTGCGAGTTCCAATGCGAGTCGATCGCCTGCGCCGCATCCTCGATGACGCGCAGACCATGCGCCTTCGCGATGCGATAGAGCCGATCCATATCGACCGGCAGACCGGCCAGGTAGACCGGCAGGATGGCCTTGGTGCGCGGCGTGATCGCCGCCTCGACCGCTGCCAGGTCGATATTGCGTGTCCGCGGATCGACGTCGACGAACACCGGCTTGGCGCCGACCGCCACGATCACATTGGCCGTGGCGACCCAGGTGATGGCGGTGGTGATGACTTCGTCGCCAGGGCCGATACCGGCCAGACGCAAAGCCACCTCCATCGTCGCCGTGCCATTGGAGAAGGACCGCACCGGCCGGCCGCCGAACAGCGCCGACAACTGCGCCTCGAATTCAGCCACTTTCGGTCCTGAGGTGATCCAGCCGGACGCCAGCACAAGGCTGACATCGGCAATCGTCTCGGCGTCGATGTCGGGCTTGGTGAAAGGCAGAAAGGCGGGCAAACTCATGGCTCGAGGCAATCGGTGAAATTCAGCTGCGCGACATTACCAGGACGCCGGCCAGGATCAGCAGCATACCCGCCCAGCGCATCGGCCCCAGCGCTTCGCCGAACAGCCACCAGGCGGCGACCGCGTTGACGACATAGCCCAGCGAAAGCATCGGGTAAGCGATCGAGACCTCGACCCGTGACAGACCGATGATCCAGACCGCAACGCTGACCACATAACAAGTCAGCCCCGCGATGATCGGCCATTGTCCCAGCACTTGGAAAGCGGTCGGCAGCAGGGTCGCCCAGCCGACCGTCAGCGCACCGAGCGGCGCCACCCCCGCCTTCAGCAACAGCTGTGCGCCGGCGTTCAACAGCACGCCGGTCAGGATCAGCAAGAAAGTGGGCATGGTCATGGCGATTTACCGGGAAAGTTGGTCACAACGAGGCGCTTTTCGTCGCCGGTCAGGTCAAACATCGGCAGCCCCTGCGCCTTCAGCTGTTGATAGCTGTCGCGCGACATCAGTGCCAAGGCCGGCGGACCCGTGGTCCATGCTGCCGAGAAAGCGGCCAGCGTTGGCAGCCATTTCTGCGGCTCCTGCTCGACGCCGAAAGCCAGTTCATCAGGCGCCTCGACCATGATCATGGTGCGCCGCAGATAGAAGGGCAAGGTATGGTCAAGCCGGCGTACCGAATAGATCGGCATCTGCGGGGTCAGCACCGCCTCGATCGCTGGCACCAGGTCGACGCCCGAATTGCTGCGCCCGAGCGTCTGATGTCCAGCCAGCCCGAGCGTCGTGCCGGCGAACCAGGCGAGCGCAAACAGCGTGATGCTCAAGCTCAGTTGGCCACGTCGGTTGCAATACCAAGCCAGCAGCAGGCCGAGCAGGATCACCAGGCAAGCCGCTCCCAGCCATTGCCCGTAGTCGTCGCTGCGCTGCAGCAGCAGCGTTGCCAGCAAGCCGCTGCCAGCGAGCAGCAGCATGCCAAGCAACTGTCGCTGCCAGGCTTTGGCGTCGATCCGGTCGAGGGCCAGTGCCGCCAGCAGCGCCAGCGCAGGAAAGACCGGCAGGATATAGCCGGGCAATTTGGAGCCCGACAGACTGAAGAAAACAAGGATCGCGCCGGCCCAGACGGCCAGCAGCAACTCCGGCTTGAATTCCCTGGCCTGAGCAGAATTCCGCAACCAAGCGCCCATCCGCGTCGTCAGCCCCAGCCAGGGCAAAAATCCTGCGATCAGCTGCGGTCCAAAGTACCACCAGGGAGCGCTGCGCTGGTGCACCGAGGAGGTGTAGCGCTGCCAATGTTCATGGATGAAAAAAAACTGCGCAAACTCCGGATTGCGGGTCGAAATCAGCCAGAACCAGGGCGCCGTCAGCAGCAGGAAAAGGATCGTGCCGCTGACGATATGCAAGCGGCGCCACAACATCCAATCACGCGCCAGCAAGCTGTAAACGACCAGCACCAGGCCCGGCAGCACGAGGCCGATCAGCCCCTTGGTCAGCACCGCCAAGGCCATCGCGCTCCAGGCAAACAACATCCAGCGCCGGCGGCTTTGCAAACTGGCCTGCGGATGCTGAGCCAGCAGGAAGCCGGCCAGCACGCCGGCCAAGGCGCCCGAGACTCCCATGTCAAGCGAATTGAAGTGGCTGCCGATATTCCAGGTCGGAGCCGCCAGCAGCGCAAGGCCGGTGAACCAACTCACCCGGTCGCCGTACCAGCGCCGCGCCGCCCACATCGTCAGCAACAGGCCGGCGGCACCGCTGATCGCAACCCAGAGCCTGGCTTGCCAGTCCCCGACGCCAAAGGCCTGATAAGCCAGCGCCGTCATCCATAAATGGAAGGGCGGCTTCTCGAAATATTTCAAGCCGTTGTAACGGATCGTCACCCAGTCGCCGCTGACAAACATCTCACGCGCGATCTCGGCGTAGCGACCCTCGTCGGAGGGCAGCAGATGCCTGATGTTCAGGGTCAGGAACCAGACCGCAAAAACCACCGCCAACACCCACCAGACCGCTGGCGCGGATGCCCTGGCCTGCCCATGCATCGGCAATGAAGATTCAGGCGGGCGGGGCATCTCGATCATTCAATCAGGGCTTGCATTCGCGAAGGCAGGAGCGAAAGTCTAGCAGCAGGCCCAAGCCGCTCCAGTGAGGAACAAGTCCGCTTTACTGATAGGCTAGCGGCTCTTGCAAGCTTCCACCTCAGCCGCCATGAGCTTTTTGGCCATCGACATCGGTAATACCCGCCTCAAATGGGCTGTCTACACATCACCGCAACCGGGCGCAGTGCTGCTGGCCCAAGGGGCGGTATTTCTGGAAAACATCGAGCAACTTGCCGACAACGACTGGCGACAACTGTCCGAACCGCATAGCGTGCTGGGCTGCAATGTCGCCGGCGATGCGGTGCGCCGCAGAGTCGAGGAGCAGCTCGAGCTCTGGGACGTCAACCCAAGCTGGGTGGTATCGAGCGCCCATGCAGGCGGCGTCACCAACGGCTATGACCATCCCGGCAGACTTGGCGTCGACCGCTTCGTTGCGCTGATCGGCGCCCACTCCCATGTGCTGGCGCGCGGCCTGCCGCGTGCGGCTCTGGTCGTCATGATCGGCACGGCGGTGACGGTCGATGCACTCGATGCCAACGGGACTTTTCTGGGCGGGCTGATCCTGCCAGGTCACGGCATCATGCTGCGCGCGCTCGAAGCCGGCACAGCCGGGCTGCGCGTGCCCACCGGCGATGTGCGTGAATTTCCGACCAATACCTCGGACGCGCTGACCAGTGGCGGCACCTATGCGATCACCGGGGCGATTGAGCGGATGCATCGCCACCTGCAACGCCGCACCGGCAGTGAACCGCTGACCTTGATGACTGGCGGTGCTGGCTGGAAGGTTTCACCCACACTCGAGGTTGGGCATGAGCTGCTCGACTCGCTGATTTTCGACGGCATGCTGGCATTGCAATCGCACCGACTGGCGCTCTGAACAGTTTCAGTCCTGACGAATTTCAACCTCGGAATGAGCGGCAAGTCCAACGGCTTTCAGGAACGCAGCCAGCAGGCGGTTAACCCCTTTGAACTTCACCGAGCGTTTTTTTTCGCTGCGTTGGCAGATGACCCAATTGAGCAGATCGCCAGCGGCGGCGAAATCGATTCGCAGCAATTGTTGGCAGTCCACGGTCAGATGCCCGGATTTCCCGGCACTCAGTCGATCCAGCAGCGCCGAAATGTCGCCGCTCAAATGGCCACGCAGTTCAGCTTGCGGCGTTGACCCTCCATCATCCGGCAGGCCTGGCAGCGTCGGCATGAAGTCGGTCGATGGCCCGCTTGCTTCAGTCGAACTGGTTTCAGCGCCGCCGCTGCGCCGACCACACAAAGCCTCCCAAGGCGGCGGGGCGGCTTCAAAGTTGACACGGTAGTCGATCGCCAGGGCTTCGAAGCCTGGCCGGGCATCGATGGCGCGGTAAAAGTCGAACAGCGTCAACCAGGTCTCGACATGCTGCTGGCGACTGCCACCAGGGCCGATCAAATCGACCAAGGCGGTTTCGCAAGCAGCAAATTCGCCGATGGCAAAGGCCATCGCCATCGGGTCGAGCCGCGGGTCATGGTGATAGTCCTGGCACGGCGGCAGGATGCTGGCGAACATTGCCGGCCTTGTGGTGGCTTCGCCAGCCCTGGGCTGTTCGCTGTGATTGATCCTGGCGGACAAGCCAGCGCCGTCACTTTCTGGCGCTGCAAGGCCTGGCAAAAATCCTTCGCGGCGCTTGCCGCGCAGGGCCGCGAACTCAGCCTTGCGTAGCTCGTCGTTCCGGCGCTGGCGCAAGACCCGGCCGGTCGGCGCAGCGCCGGCATTTTTAGGCAATGTCATGGTCGCCCGAAACTTGTTGGCGAAGGGGTCTACAAGCAGCTGTGGCAAGCGCCTGCCTGCAAGAATTTTCAGTCGCCGAACATCTTCTGTTTCATCTCACGCCGTTGCTGCGCTTCGAGCGACAAGTTCGCTGTCGGCCTGGCGATCAGACGGCCAAGGCCGATCGGCTCGCCGGTCTCGTCGCAATAGCCATATTCGCCATTGTCCAGACGAGTCAGCGATTGCATGATCTTCTTCAACAACTTGCGTTCGCGATCGCGGGTGCGCAACTCCAGCGCATGCTCTTCCTCGATCGTCGCACGGTCGGCCGGGTCAGGCACGATCGATGTGTCTTCGCGCAGATGTTCGGTGGTCTCGCCGGCATTCGACAGCACGCCGTTCTTCAGTACGGTCAGTTTGGCGCGGAAAAACTCGATCTGCTTGGCATTCATGTACTCCGCCTCGGGCATCGCGAGCACCTCGGCATCGGTCAGCTCGTTGCCTGCCTTTGACTTCCAGGCGCCAACCAGCTTCGGATCGATCTTGGCGGGAACCCGCGGGCTCTCGATCACGGTCGAAACTGTCTGCCTTGTGGGCGGCTTCGGTGGCGCGAATCGATCGGCGAAACGGCTGCTGTTGGGCGGCGGCGCGGCGACCAAAAAGGCCGCATTGGCCAACTCGAGCGCCTCAGCCTTGAGCTTGGCGGCGCTTTTGACAGGCTTTGACTTGACGGCCACCGGGCGCGGCTCTGCAACAGCCGTTGCTGGCGTTGGCGCTGTCGGCTTGTTCTTCTGGACCGGGGTCTTGCTCACTTAACTCTCCTCGCTTGGGGCTTCATGCCTGCTCTGTACAGATCAGGATCTGGACTTGTCGCCGTTTGCAAGCGCCGCAGATTGTAGCCATCTCGCCAACGATGGCTCACAAACTCTGGCGGCTAGGCCAAACAGCCTTCCAGACCCTGCAACAGGATTTCCTGCGGCAGGTCAATGCCGATGAAAACCATCTTGCTCGTCTTTTTTTCTCCGGGCATCCATTTCGGGCCCAGATCCGATCCCATCAACTGGTGCACGCCTTGAAAGATCACCTTTTTATCGGTTCCTTTCATGTTCAGCACACCCTTGTAACGCAGCATCTTCGGTCCATAGACCTGCACGATGGCGCCGAGAAAATCCTCCAGCTTGGCCGGGTTGAAGGCCCGGTCCGAGCGAAACACAAATGACTTCACATCATCGTCGTGAACATGATGGTGCGGGTGGTCACAATGCTCACCATGCTCATGTTCGTGAGCTGCATGTGCATCAAGATTGAGAAAATCGGGGTCGATTTCGAGCTTGGCATTCAAATTGAAGCCGCGCAGGTCGAACACCTTGGCCAATTTGACCTCGCCGAAATGCGCTTGCTGCTGTGGTGCCCGCGGGTTCATATGCTTGATCCGGTGCATCAGCGCCGCAACGACTTCCGGTTCGACCAGATCGGCCTTGCTGATGAAAATCTGGTCGGCAAAACCGATCTGGCGCCGCGCCTCCTGTCGAGTGTTCAATTGCTCATCGGCATGCTTGGCATCGACCAGGGTGAGGATCGAGTCGAGCAGATAGCTCTCGGCAATTTCGTCATCCATGAAGAAGGTCTGCGCTACCGGCCCCGGGTCAGCCAACCCGGTGGTCTCGATGATCACCCGCTCGAACACCAGTTCACCGCGACGCCGTTTGGCCGCCAGATCGCTCAGCGTCGTGCGCAAATCCTCGCGGATCGTGCAACAGACGCAGCCATTGTTCATCTGGATGATCTGTTCTTGCGTCTCGGCCACCAGGATTTCGGTATCGATGTTCTCTTCGCCGAATTCGTTTTCGATCACCGCAATCTTCTGGCCATGAGCTTCGGACAGCACGCGCTTGAGCAGGGTGGTTTTACCTGAACCCAAAAAGCCCGTCAGGATGGTTACAGGGATAAGGCCGTTGGACATGGATAGGTCTCAGAAGTGAATTAGGGCCGACGATCAGCAAACCCGATATGGGGGCGTGTGACTCTCACGCAAGACTCGCCAGAAGTCAATCGGTTATTCTGCGTCCCTGTGCAACTACGACACGCAAGCCCCTGTGTCTGATCCCCAGTCTAGCCGGCACCCGCAACGCGGGGGCCAGAAGCAAACCGAATTGCAGCGCGGCCTGTTCGACCGCATGCTGGAATTTCTCCATCCAGGCCCGGACTCGACCAGCGAACTGATGGCCGCATTGGCCGACGCCGAGCGGCGGGATCTGATCGAACCCGAATCGCGCCAGATGCTCGAAGGCGTGCTGCGCATGGCCGAACTATGCGCAGGCGACGTGATGGTCGCGGCACCGCGTATTGACTCGCTGGACATCGAGGCCGCCTACGACGATCTGCTGGACCAGGTGATCGATTCCGGACATTCCCGCTTTCCGGTCTTCGAAGGCGAGCGTGAAAATATCATCGGTATCCTGCTGGCCAAAGACTTGCTCAAAGTCCAGCGCGCGCCCGAACTGAACCTGCGCACCTTGCTTCGGCCGACCGTCTTCGTGCCCGAGAGCAAGGGACTGAACGAGTTGCTGCGCGATTTCCGCTCGAACCGCAACCATCTGGCGATCGTCATCGACGAGTTCGGCAATACCGCCGGCCTGATCACGATCGAGGACGTGCTCGAGGAAATCGTCGGCGAGATCGAGGATGAATTCGATGACAAGGACGGCGAATCGGGCATCTACACGCTGGCTGACGGCAGCCAGAGAGTCGCCGGCGATGCCTTGATTTCGGCCGTCAATCACAGCTTTTCGGCCGATCTGCCCGAAGAAGAATTCGACACCATCGGCGGCCTGGTCGCCCAACAGCATGGCCGCGTGCCCAGACGCGGTGAGGTGATCGAGTTGCATGGCCTGCGCTTTGCCGTGATGCTGGCCCGCGGTGGCGCGGTGCGCTGGTTCAAGGTCACCCGCGCCGAGCGCAGTCCGGCTTGAAGCAAGGCCAGCCTTCAAGGTGGCTGGCGGCATTCTGTGCTGGCCTGCTGCAGACAGCCGCCTTCGCCCCTTCGCCAGCCTGGTGGCTGCAACTGCTGTCGCTGGCCCTGCTGGCCGCCCTGAGCTGGCAGGCAGCGCCGCGCGCGGCGGCAGCCCTCGGAGCGCTGTTCGGCATCGGTTGGCTCACTTCAGGACTATGGTGGCTGTTCATCAGCATGCATCAGTTCGGCCATATCCCGGCAGTGCCTGCTGCGCTGGCCGTGCTGCTGCTGGCGATTTTTTTGAGCGGCTATTACGCTGCTGCGCTGGCCCTTTGGGCACGCTTGTCTGCCGGAATGAATCCGGGCTGGAAAATCTTCAGCTTCGCCTGTTGCTGGCTGCTGGCCGAACTGGCGCGAGCGACTTTTTTCGGCGGTTTCCCCTGGATCGCCAGCGGCTATGCGCACAGCGTCGGCCCTCTGGCCGCCTGGGCGCCCTGGATCGGTGTCTACGGCATCTGCGCCCTCGCTGCGGCGATCGCCGCGTCTCTGGCCGCCTTGGCAGCGAGCCGCCAATGGCGACATGCGGCTTGGCCGGCCATGCTGCTGGGCCTGGGCGCGCTACTGCCGCAGGAGTTCACGTCAAGCAGCGGTCGCCTGCAGGTCTCGCTGCTGCAACCCAATGTCCGTCAGGACGAAAAATTCGACCGTGCCCTGATGGATGCCAACCTCGACCTTCTGGCGCAGCAGATCGAGGCCGCCCGCGGGCAACTGGTCGTCACCCCTGAGTCGGTGGTGCCGCTGCCGCTGGACTATCTGTCGCCCGACTATCTGCAGCGGATCCGGCAGGCGGCAGCCCAGCGACCCTTGCTACTGGGCATCTTCCTCGGCGACGAAGCCAGCGGTTATGTCAACTCGCTGGTCAGCTTCGGCAGCGCCGCGCCTTACAGCTATGGCAAGCGCCACCTGCTGCCATTCGGCGAGTTCATACCGCCCGGTTTCCACTGGTTTGCAAGGGCGATGAACATTCCGCTCGACGATCAGGCGCGAGGCCAGCATCAACGCGCCTTTGCCGTGGCAGGTCAGCGACTGCGACCGTTGATCTGCTACGAAGACTTGTTCGGCGAGGATTTTGTCGACAGCATGACCGGGCATGACGCCGCCACAGTGCTGATCAACGTCAGCAATCTGGCCTGGTTCGGAACGCTGATGGTGCAGGACCAGCATCTGCAGTTCTCGCAGATGCGCGCGCTGGAGTTCCAGCGGCCCTTCATCCGCGCCACCAATACAGGGGCAACCGCCGTGATCGACTATCGGGGCCAGGTGATTGCGAAATCGGCGCCGGCGGTGCGTACGCTGCTCGAGGCCGAAGTTGAAGGCCGCAAAGGCAGCACACCCTATGCCCGTTGGTTGCAAGCCTTCGGCCTGTGGCCGCTGTGGCTGCTGATCGCGGCCGGACTGGCGCTCACCTTGGCGCGGCGCCGCGCCTCGTAGAATCGACCCTGCCTCTCAATCATCGTCAGCCCGTCGCTGATCGCCCCATTCCATGCTGAGCTTCCAGCAAATCATTCTGACCCTGCAGGACTATTGGTCCGGCCAAGGCTGCGCCTTGTTGCAACCCTATGACATGGAAGTCGGCGCCGGCACCAGCCACACAGCGACCTTTCTGCGCGCGCTGGGCCCCGAGCCCTGGCGCGCCGCCTATGTGCAACCCAGTCGTCGCCCGAAGGACGGGCGCTATGGCGAGAACCCGAATCGGCTGCAACATTACTACCAGTACCAGGTCGTGCTCAAACCGGCTCCGGCCAATATTCTCGAACTCTACCTGGGCTCCTTGACCGCGCTGGGGTTCGACCTGAAAAAGAACGATGTGCGCTTCGTCGAGGACGATTGGGAAAACCCGACCTTGGGTTGCTGGGGTCTGGGCTGGGAGGTCTGGCTGAACGGCATGGAAGTGACCCAGTTCACCTACTTCCAGCAGGTCGGCGGCATCGACTGCAAACCGATCACCGGCGAGATCACCTATGGACTAGAGCGTCTGGCGATGTACCTGCAGGGCGTCGAGAGCGTCTACGACCTGGTCTATGTCGAGGGCCGCGATGGCGCCCCCGACATCAAGTACGGCGATGTATTCCATCAGAACGAGGTCGAGCAGTCGACCTACAACTTCGAGCATAGCGACGTCGAATTCTTGCTGACTGCTTTCGCGGCGCATGAGCGCCAGTCGAAACATCTGATGGCGCAGAGCCTGGCCCTGCCGGCTTACGAACAGTTGCTCAAAGCCGGCCACAGCTTCAATTTGCTCGATGCGCGCGGCGCCATCAGCGTGACCGAGCGCGCCGCCTACATCGGGAGGATCCGCAATCTGGCCCGTGCCGTGGCACAGAGCTACCTTGAAAGCCGTGCTCGCCTGGGCTTCCCGATGGCGCCGAAGGCATGGGCCGCAGAATTGCTGGCGCAGCTCGACAAGAAGAAGGTGGCCTGAGCCATGAGCAATCTGCTGATTGAATTGTTTGTTGAAGAATTGCCACCCAAGGCCCTGAAGAAGCTCGGCGATTCATTCGCCGCCTTGCTGGCCGACAGCCTGAAGGCCCAGGGCCTGCTCGAGGCGACTACGGCCGTCACGGCATTCGCTTCGCCGCGCCGCCTCGCCGTACACCTCACCGATGTCGCGGCGAAAGCTGCCGATCGGGCGCTGCTGCAAAAGCTGATGCCGGTGGCGGTAGCCCTCGGCGCAGAAGGACAGGCGACACCGGCTTTGGTGAAAAAACTCGCCAGTCTGGGCATCGATGCCAGCGCTGTTCAGGCGCTTTTGCCACAACTCAAGCGGGCAGCAGGCGGCAAAGCCGAGGCGCTGTTCCTTGACTCGGTCGTCGCCGGTGCCACCCTGCTCGAGGGTCTGCAAAAAGCCCTGCTCGAAGCCTTGGCGAAGCTGCCGATTCCCAAAGTAATGACTTACCAGTTGTCCGATGGCTGGACCGATGTCAAGTTCGTCCGCCCGGTGCACGGTTTGATCGCGCTGCATGGCAGCGAAGTCATCCCGGTGCAGGCCCTGGGCTTGAGCGCCGGTCGGCAGACACGCGGCCACCGCTTCGAAGCCAAGATCGAGGTATTGGAGATCCAGTCGGCTGACAGTTACGCCAGCCAGCTGCTCGAGCAAGGCGCGGTGATTGCCAGCTTTGACCAGCGCCGCGCCGAAATCTTGCGGCAACTGCATGAAGCAGCGCAAGTGCAAGGCCTGACGCCGATCGACGACAGCGCCTTGCTCGACGAAGTCACCGGACTGGTCGAGCGGCCGAATGTGTTGAGCTGCCGGTTCGAACCGGAGTTCCTTGCGGTGCCGCAGGAATGCCTGATCCTGACGATGAAGGCGAATCAGAAATATTTCCCCTTGCTCGACAGCGCAGGGAAACTGACCCATCAGTTCCTCGTCGTCAGCAACATCAGCCCGGCTGACGCCAGCGCGGTGATCCAGGGCAATGAGCGTGTCGTGCGCCCGCGCCTGGCCGATGCCAAGTTCTTCTTCGACCAGGACCGCAAAAAATCGCTGACTGAGCGCGTTCCAGGCCTGGCCAAGGTCGTCTACCACGGCAAACTCGGCACCCAGCAGGACCGCGCCGAGCGGGTGCGTGCGATTGCCAAAGCGATCGCCGCCCAGCTCGGCGAAGTTGCGCTGGCGAGTCAGGTCGACACTGCCGCCCAGCTGGCCAAGGCCGATTTGTTGACCGACATGGTCGGCGAGTTCCCCGAATTGCAGGGCATCATGGGTGCTTATTACGCCCGCCATGACGGCTTGCCTGAAGCGGTCGCGCTCGCGATCGAAGACCATTACAAGCCGCGCTTCGCCGGCGATGCGCTGCCGCGCAACCAGGTCGGCTTGATCGTCGCGATGGCCGACAAGCTCGAAACGCTGATCGGCATGTTCGGGATCGGCCAACTGCCCACCGGT
>JBIKPD010000368.1:0-4097 GCA_044357665.1 Roseateles sp.
TGCAAGGCGGCAACATCAGCTATTCAGCCAGGAACAGCAAGTCTGCCGACAGCAGCAGGCAGTGCTGGCCCCAATGAGCTGGCCGAATTCCGCGCAACGGGGCATCGGGCTGATCGAGTTGATGATCGGCGTCACCGTCGGACTGATCGTTGCTGCGGGAGCCAGCGTCATGCTTGTCAGACAGCTTGCCGAGCATCACCGCCTGATGCTGGAAGCCCAGTTGCAGCAGGATTTGCGCGCAGTCGCCGACCTTTTGTTGCGCGAATTGCGCAGAGCCGGCTACTGGTCGATGGCACAAAAAGGCGTCTGGGCTGATGGTGCGACGGCGCCTCTGAGCAATGTCTATACAGCCACAGTACCGGCCAAAGCTCAGGACAGCAACAGCGTGGAGTACAGCTACTCGCGCGCAGATGCGGGAAATCCTGAAGACAATTTACTCGACCCTGGACGCGAACAGTTCGGTTTCATGCTCGAAAGCGGGATTCTGAAACTTCGACTTGGCAACTCATGGCAACCCTTGACCGACAAGAGCACCTTGACCATCACCGGGTTCAATGTTCGATTGAACGTTCAGGAATTGGCCCTGGACGATTACTGCAACAGCCCCTGTGCGGCCGGCAGCCTGTCTTGTCCACCGCAATTGCAACTGCGCCGCTTCGATGTCACCGTGACCGGGCGCGCGACGACTGACCCAGCCTTGCTGCGCCGACTGACCCTCAGCAGCAAACTGCGCAACGACTTGATCAAAGGCAGTTGCTGACCATGAAGAGGCCGTTTCGATTGCCTGCTCGACAGCGTGGCGCCACCACTGTTGTGGCGGTGATGCTGCTGTTTTGCGTGATGGCGATGACGACGATTTATGCGAACCGGAACCTGCTGTTCGAGCTGCGCATTGCCAACAACCATTACCGCGCTGGCGTGGCGATGGAAGCCGCCGATGGCGGCATTGAATGGACGCTCGGCATGCTCAACGGTATCCATGTCGATGCGACATGCCAGGCCAGCGGAGCATCGGTGAGCAGTTTCAGGCAACGCTATCTGGTGATCGACGCCTCTTCCGCCATGATCAGCCCGAACCAAGTCGCCGAGACCGTTGCCGGCTGCATTCGCCAGGAGGTCTGGGTCTGCAGTTGTCCCGCAACTGACTGGACAGCGCCGATCGTCACGACCGAGCAGTTGCAACCGGGATTTCGCATCAGCTTTGAGCCGGTTGATCGCGCCGGGGTGATCCGCATCGTGTCACAGGGTTGCTCGAGCAGTTCGGCAACCGAATGCGATAACCCAGCGAGCGCTGTCGACGCTGCGCTGGCCACCGACAAGGTCTTGCTCAGCGCCGCGCTGGTCAGTGCGCTGAAAAATCCTCCGACCATGCCCTTGGCCGTCAGAGGTTCGATCGCCCTGGGGCCCGAGGGCCTGGGTTTGCACAGCAGCGCTTTGCTCTTGCTGTCGGGCGGCGTGGTCAGCGGACTGCTTGAATCCAGATTGGACAGCCTGCCTGGCTCTCCGCTCGAACTGGCCTTGATCACCGGCAATACCGAGTTTGCTGCCAAATCAGCAGACGAGATGTTTGCCATGTACTTCGGCATGGCGCCGACAAGGTACCGGGATCAACCCGCAATGCGGATTGTCGAATGCCCGGCAGATTGCGGACCCGAGTTGTCTGCGGCCTATGCCAGGGGAGTCGAGCTGGTCTGGGTTGAAGGGCCTGTCCTGCTGACCAGCAGTTTGCTGGGCCAGACCTCGCACCCGATGCTGATCGTCGTCAACGGTGACTTGACCGTCGACGGAGATTTGCAAATGACAGGCCTGCTCTACGTTCGAGGCAACCTTGTCTGGAGCAACGCGCAAACCGCCCGGTTGAACGGTGCCCTGCTGGTCGAAGGCAATCTGCGCCTTGCCGGAACAGTCGACATCCAATATGCCAAACCGGTCATCGAGCATTTGAACAGGCAGGCTGGCAGTTTTGTCAGGGTGCCAGGAAGCTGGTGGAACTGACATGGGTTTGGCCCGGCCATGCCACTGGACACCGGCCACAGCCATGACCGGCACCGGCTTGATTGAAGCCCTCGTCGCCTTGCTCATCGTCTCATTCGGCATGTTGGCCATGATCGAAGTGGATGCCAAGCTGCGCAGCAGTGCCGACATCTCGAAACAACGTGGCGAAGCCATGCATTTGGCGCAGCAGGAGATGGAGCAATTGCGCGCTTATTCCGTTCTGGCCCTTGGCGCAAATCCGCTTGCAGGAACTTGGTCTTATGCCGAGATCCATGATCCACAAGCGATCAATGTCGACGCCGGCGACCCGGACAGCAACGCCACATTCAAATTGATCCGCCGGGTGACTGACGGGTCCGAACCTCAGCAGAAAGCGGTGCGAATCGAGGTGCATTGGCATGATCGGAGCGGCGCCGGGCAATTCGTGGCAATCGACAGCTTGATCGCCCGCGCCGACCCGGGATTGAGCGGCTCGCTGGGTATCGCCCCTTCATCGACGGTCTTGCAGGGTCCGGCCGGAAGACATCCCGCAATCCCCTTCAGCGCCAAGGATCTGGGTGACAAAAGCAGCGTTTTCAAACCGAAAGCCACTGCCATGGTGGCCTGGATCTTCAACAATTTGACGGGCAACATCACCGGCAGATGCCCGGTGCGCCAGGACATTGCCACCGCGGCTTTGACAACTGCTGACCTTGCCGATTGCAGGAACAATACCAGCGCCTATCTGCTGAGCGGTTTTGTGCGTTTTTCGGGCCAACTTGCACCTGATAAATTGCGCAACGGATCCCGAGTTTTGCCGCTGGAAATGGCGCTGATGAGGTCCAGTAGCAACCATCAAACCCTGCCGAGCGACGAATGCTTTGACGACTCAGCCGAGACTGCGCAGGGCTATGCCAGCTACCACTGCAGCGTTTTCCCCAACAATGCCGAGCCGCGGATCTGGTCAGGGCAACTTGCCATCAATGGAATTGCGCTGGGCGGCAGCGACTGGAAGATCTGCCGCTACAGCACAGATCAGGACGGTGATGGGCGGATTTCCAATGCCGAGCATCCGCACAGTTACTCCCAGGTCACCGGCTCGCTGGCAAATCAAAACTTTCTGGTAATACCTGCCGTAACGAACTGTCCCGCCGGTCAGGCCATCAACCCAGAGGCGGGCAATTTCAGCAATTTGGCGACCGTCCTGCACCAACCCTGAGGGGCAGGCTCAAGCGCAGAACGAAATCGCCGCCAGCACCACCTGTTGGCCGCCGCGGCTCTGCGCCTGCTGCGCCGCTGCATCGCATGCCGACAGCAAGTCATCCTGCGACGACGTCGTATGGGGGAAACTGCCAACGCCAATCGACAGCGACAGACCCAGATCGCGACCGTCGAGGACGATGAACTGCGCTGCGCCATGTCGCCTCAACTGCTCCATGCGGGCATGCGCAGTGGCCAGACCGACACCCGACAGAAGGACGGCGAAACGCAGCTCACCCAAACGGCAGACCGAATCCATTGCCCTTGTGTTGTCCCGCAGGATGCGTCCCAAGATCTCTAGCGCAAGTTCTTGTGCGGGTTCCTTTGACAGTTCCAGTTCCGCAGGCAAGGGGTCGAGTGCAATGATCGCCAGCGCGAACTCGCGGTGTTCACGAGTTGACTGGTCGATTTCGCGCCGAAGCTGCACCTCCAGTTGAGCCCTCCACTCTTGCCCGGCTTCATCGCTTCTGCCCCGGCCCTGTTGCTGCTCGCGCTGGATTGCCAGCAGAGCTTTCTGTTGCTGCTCGATCTGCTGCAGCGCGCGCTGCAAATCGAGTACCTGCTGACGCTCCTGGGTATATTCATGCCAGACTGAGAGCAGGAATTCATTGCCCAAAAGCGTCCTTGTCACCTTGAAAACACGGCGCTGCCCAGAGAATTCCAGCTTGTGTTCACAAGTGATCGTCTGGCTTTGCGACACCACCAATTGCTCGACACGACGCAGGCTCGCAACATCTTCGGCCCGTAGCAACTCGCTATCGCTGTGGCCCAGGCTGCTGCCGCCCTCGCTTGCAAACAGGCGATTGAAGTCATCGTTGGCGCAAAGATAGCGCCCTGTGGCCAGGGCTTTGATCGAAACCATG
>JBIKPD010000070.1:0-14143 GCA_044357665.1 Roseateles sp.
GCGCAGCATCTTTATCCCTTAGCCGGCGACGATACCCTTGTTGCGCAGACCCTGGATCTGCTCCGGTGTCAGGCCGAGTTCCTGCAGCACTGCATCGGTATCCTGCCCCAGGCTTGGCGCATTGCGGCGGTGGCTGCCGGGTGTCAGTGACAGCTTGGGGATGATGCCGGGGACGGTCAGCAGGCTGCCGTCCTCCATCTGCACCGGCATCAGCATGCCACGCGCCTGGTAATGGGGGTCGGCGGCGATGTCGGCGACGGTGTAGATGCGCCCGGCGGGGACGGAAACTTCGCTCAAGGCGACCAGCACCTCTTCTACATTGCGGCTCGCCGCCCAGGCGCCGATCGTGGCGTCGATCTCGGTCACCCTGGCGACGCGGCCGGTGTTGTCGGCCAGGCTCGGATCAGCCGCCATGTCGGCACGGCCGATCATTGTCATCAGGCGCTTGAAGATGCTGTCGCCATTGCCGGCGATCAGCGCATAGCCGCCGTCCGCGCAACGATAGGCGTTGCTCGGCGCGATGCCTGGCAAGGCACTTCCGGCCGGGCCGCGCACCGCACCGAAGGCACTGTATTCGGGCAACAGGCTTTCCATGCAATTGAACACCGCTTCGTACAGCGCCATATCGATCACCTGGCCGAGGCCTGAGGCGTGGCGATGCTGCAGCGCCAGCAGGATGCCGATCACGCCGTGCAAGGCCGCCAGCGTGTCGCCGATGCTGACACCAACCCGTACCGGCACCTGACCGGGCTCAGCGCTCAGGTGGCGCAGCCCGCCCATCGCTTCGGCCACCACGCCAAATCCTGGCCGGTCGCGGTAAGGGCCGGTCTGGCCATAGCCGCTGATGCGCAGCATGATCAGGCGCGGATTGAGCGCCTGCAGGTCAACCGGCCCGAGGCCCCAGGCTTCCATGGCGCCGGGGCGGAAGTTCTCGATCAGCACATCGGATTCCTGCGCCAGCTTCTTGATGATGTCCCGCGCTGCGGCGTCCTTCAGGTCGAGGGCGAGCGAGCGCTTGTTGCGCGACTGCACTTGCCACCAGACCGAAGTGCCGTCCTTGAGCATTCGCCATTTACGCAGGGGGTCGCCGGCGGATGGTGCTTCGACCTTGATCACGTCGGCACCGAAATCGGCCAGCGTCTTGGCCGCGAAGGGGCCGGCGATCAACTGGCCGAGCTCGAGCACTTTCAGCCCGGCCAGCGGGCCGGCGCTTGAAGCGGGGTTTGGGTTCATGTCGTTGTTGCCGGTCAGGGACCGGGTTGCCATTTCATCAGGCGTTTTTCGATCCGGCCGACGATGGCGTCGAGGATCAGCGCGAACGCGGTCAGCACCATGATGCCGGCAAAGACGGTGTTGATGTCGAACGTGCCTTCAGCTTGCAGGATCAGGTAGCCGACGCCGCGCGCCGAGCCCAGATATTCGCCGACGATCGCGCCGACAAAGGCCAGGCCGATCGAGGTATGCAGGCTTGAAAAAACCCAGGACGTTGCTGATGGCAGATAGACGCTGCGCAGCAACTGTGATTGGTTCGCGCCGAGCATCCGGGCGTTGGCCAGCACTGTCGGGCTGACTTCCTTGACGCCCTGGTAGACGTTGAAAAAGACAATGAAGAACACCAGCGTGACCGCCAAGGCGACCTTGGACCAGATGCCCAGCCCGAACCACATCGCGAAGATCGGCGCCAGGATGACACGCGGCATCGAGTTGGCGGCCTTGATGTAGGGATCGAAAATCGCCGAGGTCAAGGGCGACAGGGCCAGCCAGAGCCCGGCGCCCAAGCCCATCGAAGTGCCGATGCCGAAGGCCAGCAAAGTCTCGGTCAAGGTGACCAGCAGATGGGCATAGATTTCGGCCGGGAAATGCAGGGTCAGCAAGGTGAAGTCGCCGAAGCCGACCTCGAGGCTGCCGCTGCCTACGGTGAACCAGTTCCAGACGCGCAGCATGACCTTGAGCGGCTCACCGAAGAAGAATGCGGTCTGCGGATTGCGTGACACCAGATGCCAGGCGCCGAAGAAGATGACCAGCACCATCGCTTGCCAGAAACGCAGGTTGCGCGGGTTGGGCTTGATGAATTGCCACATGCTCAGACCGCCCGCTTTTGTTGTTGATAGCCCTTCAACACCTCATCGCGCAGCACGCGCCAGATCTGCTGATGTAACTCGATGAAGCGGGGGTTGACGCGGATCTCGGCCACGTCGCGCGGGCGTGGCAGGTCGATGACGAACTCGCCGATCGGATGCGTTGCCGGGCCGGCTGAGAGCACGATCACCCGGTCTGACATCGCGATCGCCTCATCCAGATCATGGGTGATGAAGAGCACAGCTTTTTTCTTGGCACCCCATAGCTCCAGCACCTCGTTCTCCATCAACTGCCGGGTCTGGATGTCGAGCGCAGAAAACGGTTCGTCCATCAGGATGATGTCGGGGTCGAGGATCAGGGTCTGGGCCAGCGCGACCCGCTTGCGCATGCCACCCGACAGTTGATGCGGGTAGCGGTCGCCAAAGCCCTGCAGCCCGACCCGCTGCAACCATTCTTCGCCCTGCACAATCGCCTGCGCTTCTTCGACGCCTCGGTATTGCAGGCCGACGATGACGTTTTGCAGGGCGCTGCGCCAGGGCATCAAGGCGTCGGACTGGAACATATAGCCGGCGCGCCGGTTGACTTCGCCGCCCAGCGACTGGCCGAACACCCGGACCTGGCCGGAACTCGGCTGCAGCAAGCCGGCCGCGACATTCAGCAGCGTCGATTTGCCGCAGCCGGTCGGCCCGACGACCGAAACGAACTCGCCCGGTGCCACTTGCAAGCTGGTGTGATCGACGGCGGTATAGGTCTGCGCCGGGTCACCCTTGGCGCTGAAGGTGCAGCGGACATCCTCGAAGGAGATTGCGGGCGCTGCGCTGGCGCCTCGATTTGAATCGCCGGCCGCCAAGCTCATTTGTACTTTGCGTTGGCGATCTTGACGAAGCTGTTGGTGAAGGTCTTGTCGAGATCGATCTTCTTCTCGGCAATTTCCGGGCTGAACGACTGCAAGGCCTTCAGCGCGGTGGCCGGGCCGGTCGCGGGGAACATGCCGTCGGGAGAGAGCGCTTCGCGGCCGCGGGTGAAAGCGGCCAGATAGAGCGCACGGTCGCCGAGCAGGAAGTTTTCCGGCACCACCTTGACGATGTCCGATGGCCCGGCAGTCTGCAGCCATTTGGAAGCGCGCACCATTGCATTGGTCAGGGCTTGTGCGGTCCTGGGATTGTTGGTCAGGAACTCTGACTTGGCATACAAGGAGCCGGCCGGCATCGTGCCGCCGAACAAGGCCAGCGTGTCTTTGAGCGTGCGGGTGTCGATGACGACCTTGACATCGTTGTTCTGCTCCAGCATCGTCATCACCGGGTCGAGATTGCACATCGCGTCGATCTGGCCGGAGCGCAGCGCCGACAAGGCACCGGCTGCGGTGCCGACGCCGACAAAGGAGACATCGGTCGGTTTCAGCCCGCCCTTGGCCAGCACGAAATTGGCGACCATATTGGTCGACGAGCCGGGCGCCGAAACGCCGATCTTCTTGCCCTTCAGATCCGCAATCGACTTGTAATTCGGCATCGTCTTGTTGGAAACCGCCAGCACGATCTGCGGTGCCCGGCCCTGCAGCACGAAGGCCGTGATCGCCTGTCCCTTGGCCTGCATATTGATCGTGTGTTCATAGGCACCCGAGACCACATCAGCGCTGCCACCGACCAACGCCTGCAGCGCCTTCGAGCCGCCGGCAAAGTCGCTGATCTCGACCTGCAGGCCCTCTTCCTTGAAATAGCCGAGTTGCTCGGCGATCGTCAATGGCAGGTAATAAAGCAGGTTCTTGCCGCCAACGGCAATCGACACCTTCTGTTTTTCAAGCGGTTGCGCCTGGACATTCAAGCCGATCGCAGCGCAGGCGGTCAAGGTCAGGGCAAGACTCAATTTCTTGAAATTCATGTCGTCTCCTAAGTAGTCTGATCGGGGCCAGCGCTGCATTCAGTCGCGCCTTGCCGCCGGATGATGACACTGATTGTCCCTCCAGTCGTCAGACTTTCAATTCCAGCCGCAACTGCCACAGCGTGAAGCTGCGTCCGCCGCTGTCGGTCGTGATGACCTGGTCGGGCGTGGTGATGATGCTGCCGTTGCTGTAGTCAAGCGGGGTCAGGTTGTTGGCCGAGAAGCGCAGCTGGGTGTCGCGATTGACGAACCAGAGCAAGAAGGCATCGGTCACCAGCTTGCGACTGTTGTGGCTTTCGGTCAGCAGGGTTTGCTGCACGGTGTTGGCAGGCGTCCAGTTGATGCCGGCGCCCAGGCTCAGTGGCAGGCTGCGCAGCTTGTAATCAGCGCCCAGATTGGCGGTGCCGCGTGGCTGCTGGTCGAGCTTGTTGTTCGGGCCTGGAATCCCGTCGACCTTGGATCTGAACAAGCTCAGGTTGCTGCGTACCGAAACCGGCCAGGCCCCGGTGATGAATTCATCGAGGCGGAATTTCGCTTCCAGTTCCAGCCCCATCGTCGTGGCGTTGCCGATATTCTGCGGATGCGCAACCCAGCGCTGCACATTGGCCCAGGAGACAGTTTCCAGCGCAGTGACAGTGCGCATCAAGTCGCTGATGCGGCGCACGAAGACGTTGGCACTGAGGATCCCGCCCTTGGAGAGATAGTTTTCGTAGGCGAAGTCGATGCCGGTGGCCAGTTCAGGCCTCAAGGTCGGATTGCCCATCCGGTCCGGATAATTGACCACGTTGGCACCGCATGGCGCTGCGGCCGGGCAGGGGTATTGCGAGTTGACGTTGGGCGTGGCGATCAGATCCTGCAGATTCGGCGAGCGGTAGCTGCGGGTCAGGCTGGCGCGCAGCTGTTCGCGGCTTTTTTCGTCAGGCTTCCAGACGCCATGCAGCAACGGCGTCCAGACACTGGAGCGGTTGCGGATGTCGCGGTTGGCCGCCTCGCTGGTGGTGGCAATCGTCTCGCCGCGCAGGCCGGCGTAAAAAGACCATTGCTTGCCGACGCTCCATTCGTCCTGCACATAGGCGGCGAAGCGCTGCGTCGACGCCGACAGATCGTCGCCGAAGTCGAGCAGGCCGCGGCAGACCAGACCGTTCTGCAGGCAGATCCGGTTCTGCTCGCGCGCCGTGCCTTCGCCCTCGACACCGCCGACCAGGCTATGTTCGTTCAGCAGGGCGCGTGAGTATTTGCCGTTCAGGCTCCAACTGCGGTCCTTGTTGTCGGTTTGATCGTCCTGCTGGCGCGTCGGCAGGCTGATGCCATCGCGGAATTCCAGGCGTTGGCTCTGGTTGTTCGAATGGGACCGGCCGATGCCGCCGCGCAGTTCGAGCTTGGTCTCGGTGTCGATGCGCTGCTGCCATTGGCTGTTCAGCCGCAGCATTTCGAATTTGCTGTCGCTATGAATCTGCGCCTTGTCAAAGAAGTTGTCGGGCAATGGACTGGGCCGCGGCGTCTGAGTCTGCAGGTACAGGTTGTCGCCCTGACCTTTCGACGCCACCATGAAGGGCTGGAAGGTCAACGAGCTGCCTTCACCGAGCCGCCATTGCAGCCTGGCGTTCATGTGCAGGGCGCTGCGGCCGTCGCTGGTCTGGCCGGTCGTGCGCAGCAGGCTGTCGCTGCCGGTCGCCAGAGTGCGCGTATTGGCCGAGGTGTTGACATCATCCAGACGGTTCGTCTGCATCGCGTTGAGCGTCAGGTTGTAAGCGCCGCCCTGTTCATCGAGCTTGTCATTGCGGGTCCAGCCGATGTTGGGTTTGACCAGGCCGCGTTCCGAACCGAGTGCAAAACGCAGGTCGTTGATGCGCTTTTGCAGCGCCTCGCGCAGCACGACATTGATGGTTCCAGCGACCGCACGGGCACCGAATTCAGCCGTCGGCGCGCGCATCACTTCGATCCGTTCGACCTGGTCGGGCGGCAGTTGATCGAGCGAAAAACCCGGCGGCATGCGCTCGCCGTTGACGAGAATCTGCGTGTAGCCGCCGCCCATGCCGCGCATGCGGATGTCGCCGCCGCGCCCCGGGCGCCCGCCAGTGGTCACGCCGGGCAGACGCTTGAGGACTTCGCCGATGCTGCTGTCGCCGAAGCGTTCGATTTCTTCTCGGCCGATGACGATCTTCGACGCGGTCGAAGCCCGCCTGATGACCTCGTCAGTGGGTGTGCCGCTGACTTCGACCCGATCGAGTTGCTCGGCCTTTTTGGCGCCCGCCTTGGCCGGGGCGCTGGCTGCGGCTGCTGGCGCCGAGGCTGCCGGGGCTGGTCTGGTCTGGGCCTTCACGGCAGTAGCAGGCAGCATGGCCAGAGCCAGGCTGAGGACGAGTGGGTGCAGGGAGTTGAGCTTGGGCATGGCGGCGGGATTGTAGGTCGCCCAGCATCGCATGGCTGAAGGCTTGCAAGCCGGGCCGCAGCAGTCGTTTAACTTCTTTACAAGCCCCGCCACAAGCCCCGCCACAAAAGCAAAGGGCCACGTCCTTGCGGTGTGGCCCTGTTGACTTCCGGATACCTCGGTGGGTAACGGTTCCCTGGCGCTGGTCACGAGTTCCAGAACGCTGCCCAATTTGCAGCCGGTTTCTCGCCTTGGTCTGGTTGGTATTATGTCCGTCGTTTGTGACAGCAATTTGACTTGGCGCATGGTCGCCCCGCTGCGGCGGCAACTTGTCACGACTTGATGTTGAAAACTTGCCGCAGATAGGCCAGAAAGGTCTCGTCCTCACAGATCGTCTTGCCCGGACTGTCGGAAAGCTTGGCCACCGCCTGGCCGTTGCAATGGGTCAGCTTCATCACGATGTTGAGCGCTTCATGCCCCATGTCGTTGGAGAAATTGGTGCCGATGCCGAAGCCGAGCTGGGTCCGGTCGGAAAAATGCCGGTGCAGGGCGATGGCCGCAGGCACATCAAGCCCGTCCGAGAACACCAGCCGCTTGTGGTGTGCGTCGATGCGCAATTTGGCGTAATGCGCCAGCGCCTTTTCGCCCCAGACAAACGGGTCACCTGAATCGTGGCGCAGGCCGTCAAAGAGCTTGGCAAAGTAGAGGTCGAAATCGGCCAGGAAGGCATCCATGCCGACCACGTCGGTCAGCGCCACGCCGAGGTCGCCGCGGTATTCCTGCACCCAGTCTTCCAGCGCGGCTTTCTGATGATCACGCAGCCTCACGCCGGTGGCCTGGTAGCTTTGCAGGTATTCATGCGCCATCGTGCCGATCGGTACCAGGCCGAGGTCGCGGGCCAGCAGCACGTTCGACGTGCCCTTGAAATATTGCGGGATTTCGCGCTTCAGGGTCGCCACCACTTCGCGCTGCCAGGGCCCGGAGAAGCGCCGCCTGAGGCCGAAGTCGAAGACCTCGAACGGATGGGCGCGCGCCGGCTCTTGTCCAAAGGCTTCGAGTTGTGCGATCTTGTGTTGCAGGCGCTGCCGGCCTTGGGTCAGGGCGGTCTGCGCGTCGAAGCGGCGAAAGTAAAGCTCGTTGACGATCGCCAGCAAATGGATCTCGAAGCCCATCACATGCACTTGCGGGCCGCTGGCGATGATGTTCAAGGTCAGGCCATCGGTCGAGGCTTTGATGAAGTCGCGCTGAAAACGGAAGATGCGCAGGAAGTCGACAAAGTCAGACTTCATGAAACGCAGGCTGCTGAGGTAGCTCAGCTCGTCGGG
This sequence comes from Roseateles sp., assembly GCA_044357665.1. Lineage (GTDB taxonomy): Bacteria > Pseudomonadota > Gammaproteobacteria > Burkholderiales > Burkholderiaceae_C > Paucibacter_A. The sequence continues at coordinate 7,654 of JBIKPD010000070.1, forward strand.
CCGGAAACTCAAGTCGCACAGGGCGTCAAGTTCCTGCTCGAGCTCGGGCAGCAATTCAGCCAGCGGGAAAACCGGCTGGTTGCGGCAGACAAAGCGGTATTCGGCCTGCGCTTGCGGATGCCGGTGCAGCATCGCCTGCCACATGGTGAACTTGTAGAGATCGGTCTCCAGCAAGCTGCCGATGATGGCCTGGCTCATGCGGGGCGCAGCTCGCGCTGGATGGTCTGGCTGGTCGATAAGCGCATGCCCAGGCCCTGCATGGCGGCAAAGAATTGCTGCTGCTGGCTCTCGAAGCCGGCCACCGGACTCATGCAGTCGGTCAGCAGCACGATGCGCTGCAGGTCCGGCAGATGGGCGGCGAGATGCTCGACCGTCGCCTTGACGCAATGGCTCGATGCCTCGCCGGCCACCAGCAGCATCGCAGCCTGGTCGAGTGAGGCCAGCAGCTCGGCATTCAGCTGCGTGCCCGGGTCGTCCGGCAAAGGCACCTCGGCTTGCAGCGCGCTGTAATGCTCGGTCCAGCAGTTCTGGCCCTTGAATATTTTTCGGACGGTCTTCAACTGCCGGCGCTCCCAGTCCTGGTAAGCGGCGCGCAGGTCGGCGTGGACGGCATGGCCCCAGCTGCCGATCTCGCAATGCACCGGCCAGACCATCAGCTGGTAGCGGCCGCTGGCTTCAAGCGCTTCGAGGTAGCTCTGGCAGCGCGGCCTTGCCAGCGGGTCGCGGGGCAGGAATTCGCCGCTCAGCAGCTGTGCGGCGGTGATCGTGGTGAAGGGCAGCACCTGGGTCCCGTCGGCTTGCTGCCAGAAGGCCGGATGGGCGATGTCGAGTTGGTGATGAGCATCGAGCGTGATGGTCAGCGCATCGAAAGCCGCGCCGGTATCGCGTAGCAGCGTTGCCAGTCTTTGCATGTCGGCATGGGCGCCGGGCACGGGCAGGGCAGGTGCGGTCCGACCGGCGTTGACCGGGTCGACCGGGTGCCATGTTTCAGGCAGATCGCAGAAATCGTTCTGCGGATCAATGATGAGCAGTTGGGTTTTCACTCAGTCGATCAGCAAGCTGGGCTTGTCACTGCGGGCGCCGACCCTGCCGATCACCGTCGCATCGGCGAAACCATGGCCTTGGAAAATAGTCAGCACTTCAGCGACAGCCGCCGGGTCGCAGGACAGCAGCAGGCCGCCGCTGGTCTGCGGGTCGCTGAGCAGCGCCTGGGCGCCTTCGACCGGCGTTGCGGGCAGCGTCACATCCGCGCCATAAGCGGCCCAGTTGCGGGCCGAAGCACCGGTCACCAGACCCTGGGCGACCAGCTCCCCAACCCCGGGCAACAAGGGCACGCTGGCCCAGTCGAGATGCACATCGCAGCCCGAACCTCGCGCCAACTCGAGCGCATGTCCTGCCAGTCCGAAACCGGTCACATCGGTGAGCCCGTGGACGCCTTGAAGTTCCGCCAGTTCGGGGCCGGGCTTGTTCAGCTGGGTGGTGGTGGCGATCATGCTGGCATAGCCGGCAGCGTCGAGCAGGCCCTTTTTCAATGCGGCAGACATCACGCCGACGCCGAGTGCTTTGCCCAGCACCAGCAGATCGCCGGGTCTGGCATCGGCATTGCGTTTCACCCGGTCCGGGTGCACCAGACCGAGGGCGACCAGGCCGTAGATCGGCTCGACCGAATCGATCGTATGGCCGCCGGCGATCGGAATGCCGGCCTCGCGGCAGATCGATGCGCCGCCCTCCAGGATGCGGGCAATCGTCTGGGTCGACAGCACATTGATCGGCATGCCAACCAGGGCCAGTGCCATGATCGGCCGGCCACCCATCGCATAGACATCGCTGATCGCATTGGTGGCGGCGATCCGGCCGAAGTCATAAGGATCGTCGACGATGGGCATGAAAAAGTCGGTCGTCGCGACCAGGGCCTGGCTGTCGTTGAGCTTGTAGACGGCAGCGTCATCGGCGGTCTCGATGCCGACCAGCAACTCCGGCGGCAGCGGAAAACCACTCGACCCCTTGAGGATTTCGGACAGCAGGCCGGGCGCGATCTTGCAGCCGCAGCCGCCGCCATGCGACAGCGAAGTCAGTCTGGGCTCTTGCTTCATCAATTCAGCAGTCCGAGGACGGGATCAATAAACGCCCATAAAGTCTTTTTTGCCCAGCTCGACCCCGTTGTGACGCAGGATCGCGTAGGCCGTCGTGACATGGAAGAAGAACTGCGGCAGACCGTAATGCAGCAGATAGTCCTGGCCGCTGAAGCGCCGCTCTTTGGGCGTTCCAGGCCGCAGGATGATTTCGCGGCTGTCAGCGTCTGCGAATTGCGCCGCGTCCAGCCCGGTGATGAAGGCGATGGCGCTGTCAATGCGCGCGTGCAGGTCGGCAAAACTTTGCTCATCGCCGGCAGCCGTGGGCGGCGTGACGCCGGCCAGCCTGGCGCAGATGCCAGTGGCAAAGTCACAAGCCACTTGCACCTGTTTGACCAGGGCGAACATGTCGGGGAAGAGCCTGGCCTGCAGCAGCGCTGCAGGTTCGATATTGCGCGCCTCTGCATGGGCTGCAGACTTGCCCAGCGCATCGCTGAGAGCGCCCAGCAGTTGTTTGAAAACCGGGACCGAGGCCGCGTAGATGGGATTGCTCATGACAACTTTCGCGAAAATTCAGGGCTCAAATTCCCGGCTCAGCGCCGGGATCTGGTTTATTTCTTCTTCTTGCTGCGGTCAGCCACGACGGTGACGACCGTCGGCATCACTGCTCCGGGCGAAATCGGCTTCGGTGGCGAGCTGTCTTTCTTCGGCTTCTTGCCTTCCTTGTTGCTCTTTTGCTGTCCTTTTGCCATGGTCTTCTCCTGTTTGCTGTGCCCGAGGCACGGTTGGGGAATGCTTTGAGTCGCGTCGGTTCAAGCCGCCGGTCAAACCATCAGGGTTTGACTCCAGCCAAGCCGGCGCGGCCTGAGTCTCGCACAGCTTGAGGCTGTCAGCCGCTTCAGGGCGAGATTGGCAGGCCCGCGCTACCCGCGGGTTGCCCTGCCAACGCGACGTGGCCGCCGCTGACCAAGTCAACCTCGACCACCAGATCGGGGAAGCGGTGCAGGAACTCGGCAAAGTTGGCGCAGCCCAGCGCCTGTTCATCGAACGAGGGCAGCAGGCGTTTGATGAATACCTTCAGCGCACTGCGCGACACATAGTTCTCGCCATTGCGGTCGACCAGTTGCTTCAACGCGCGCTGCATTGCCAGTTTTGCCTCATCGAGCGATGGTGAACCGACAGCTTCGACTTCGACCTCGGGTTCGGCGCTGGCTGGTTCGATCTCAGCAGGCTCGACTCCGAGCGGCGGAGTGACGGCTTGCGGATTCAACTCGGCTGAAGCGGCGAGCAGGTTCTGATAGAACTTGAACTCGTTGCAGCTGGCGATCCAGAAACGGTTGCTGACGCCGGAGACGCCGACGCCGGCGATGAAACGACCGGCCTGTTTGATCTTTTGCGCCAGGCTGATGAAGTCGCTGTCCGACGAGACCACCACCACATGGGTCAGGTGTGCGTGGTTGCTGACATCGCTGAGCGCATCGAGCGCCATGCGGATGTCGGCGCTGTTCTTCATGTTCTGGCCGCGCGGGAACATCTGGATCAGGTCGACGCCTGCTTCGTTGAGGACATGGCGATAGTTGGCAAAGAACTGCCAGTTGCCATAGGCGCGATTGATGATGATGTCGCCGAGCGAGGCCGCATATTCAAGGATCGGCGTCAGGTTGACGAACACCGGTTGGGACTTGAGGCGGTTATCGCGGTAAGCGCCATCGCCATGGGCGGCATTCGCCAGTACGGCATGGAGGTTTTCAAAGTCCCAGTAAATCGCCACCTTGGTGGCTTCTTCTCGCATCAGCATGTCGGTTGAAATTCTTTCGAAATCGGTGGGCCCGCGATAAACCGGGCAACCCGCAAGCTTAACGCCTGCCGAGGTCAGCGACTGCCCTCGGCTTTCTATATAGCGAAAAGTAGATAAGCAATCTACGATTTTATAGTTCCGCTATCTATAAACCTTCCCTACAGTCCACCCCCTGGCGCCCATGCCCTGAGGGCTGACCTCAACTTGACCTGCTGTTATGTACGCCTATACCGATTTCGACCGCCAATTCGTCCGCGCCCGCGCCGCCCAGTTTCGTGATCAGCTGGAACGCAATCTGGCTGGCACCTTGACCGAAGATGAATTCCGCCCGCTGCGCCTGCAAAACGGCTGGTATGTGCAGCGCCATGCGCCAATGTTGCGCATCGCCGTTCCCTATGGCGCTTTGAGCAGTCGGCAGCTGCGCGCGCTGGGCCAGATTGCGCGCCAATTCGATCGCGGTTATGGACATTTCACGACGCGCCAGAATCTGCAGTTCAACTGGATTCCGCTGACGCAAGCGGCCGATGTGATGGACGCATTGGCGGCGGTCGACATGCATGGCATCCAGACCAGCGGCAACTGCATCCGCAACACCACCAGCGATGCCTTCGCCGGCGTGGCGCCCGACGAGATCGTCGACCCGCGCCCCTATGCCGAGTTGCTGCGCCAGTGGAGCACGCTGCATCCCGAGTTCGCTTTCCTGCCGCGCAAGTTCAAGATCGCCGTCAGCGGCGCGCTCGAAGACCGCGCAGCGATCGCCTGGCATGACATCGGCCTGCAGTTGCTGAAAAATGCTGCCGGCGAGGTCGGCTTCAAGGTCCTGGTCGGCGGCGGCATGGGGCGTACGCCGGTGATCGGGCAAGTGATCAATGAGTTTCTGCCCTGGCAGCAGATCCTCGTCTATGTTGAAGCGATCGTGCGCGTCTACAACCGCTATGGCCGGCGCGACAACCTCTACAAGGCGCGCATCAAGATCCTGGTCAAGGCCGAAGGGCAGCAGTTCTTCGATGCGGTGAATGCCGAGTTCAAGCAGATTCTTGAACAGGATGCTGCTGGCCGCGAACATCTGCTGCCCGATGCCGAGCTCGAACGCGTGGCGGCCGGTTTCAAATTACCGGCCAGCGTACAGGAAGGTCTGGCCAGCGACATTTTTGAAGGCGTTGCCGATGGCGCTTACAAGCGCTGGCTGACACGCAATGTGCATGCCCATCGCTTGAACGGCTACCGTGCGGTGACCTTGTCGCTGAAGCATCCTGGCCTGCCGCCTGGCGACTTGACGGATGTGCAGATGGAAGCTGCCGCTGATCTGGCCGAGCGCTTCAGCGCGGCCGAGTTGCGCGTCACGCACAGCCAGAATCTGGTACTGCCCTGGGTGCGCGAGGCTGATCTGCCGGCCTTGTTCGAAGCCGCCAAGGCGAACGGTTTTGCCACGCCGAACATCGGCCTGCTGACCGACATGATTGCCTGCCCGGGCGGTGATTTCTGCGCCTTGGCGAATGCCCGCTCGATCCCGGTAGCGCAGGCGATCACTGAGCGCTTCGAGGACCTCGACGAACTCTATGACCTCGGCGACATCGACCTGCATATCAGCGGCTGCATCAACAGCTGCGGCCACCATCACAGCGGCCATATCGGCATCCTCGGCGTCGACAAGGACGGCAAGGAGTGGTACCAGATTTCGCTCGGCGGCTCCGACGGCAAGGTCCTCTCGGGCAGCCCGGTGGCCGGGCGCGTGATCGGCCCGTCATTTGCGGCGGACGAGGTGCCTGACGTGATCGAGTCGGTGGTCGACAGCTACCGCAGCCAGCGCCTCAGCGGCGAGCACTTCATCGACACGGTGCGCCGCATCGGCATCGAGCCCTTCAAAGCGCCCGCCAATGCGGTGCGTACGCTGACCGGACAGGCGGCGGCCCAATGAGTTCGAAACCGATGAAATTCATAGCCATCCACGACCCCCATTGGCAGCATGTGGTCGGCGAAGACGGCCCGATGCCGCATCCCGATCCAGCCCCGAACCTGCTGCTTTCGCTCGAGCAATGGCATGCCGTAGGTGAGCATTGGCCAGCCGGCTTGCGCACCGGCATCGAGTTGTCGAATGACTTCGACATCGCGCTGCTGGCGGCTGACTTGCCGCGGCTGCATCTGGTCGTCTTGCAGTTCCCCAAATGGGTCGACGGCCGGGCCTATAGCCAGGCCAGGCTGCTGCGTTCGCGCTATCGCTTTGGCGGCGAAGTTCGCGCTCGCGGTGAAGTGCTGGTCGACATGCTGCCACTGTTGGCGCGCACCGGTTTCGACGCAGTGCAACTGCGAGCTGACCAGAGCCAGCCAGCGGCCGAGCGCGCGTTGAGCTTTTTCCCGGCCCATTACCAGGGCGATGTCGCAGCGACCCTCCCGGTCTTTGCCAGGTCTTGACGATGAACGGTGAAACTTCCAGCTTCGGCGCAGCGGCCCTTGCATCAGCAACTGCGCTGTATGCGCGCCAGACGGCCGGCTTCGAGGCCCGTCTGGCCGCCAGCCTCGAGGTGCTGCAGCGGGCTGTGGCTGAGCATGGTTCGGGTCTGCTGCAATCGACTTCGCTGGGCGCTGAAGACATGGTGATCACCGACCTGATCGCGCGCCA
>JBIKPD010000370.1:0-4073 GCA_044357665.1 Roseateles sp.
ATCGACGTCGACCTGTTGGGGCTTGCGCCCAAGGGCGATGCCGTCGACTGGCTGGCCAGCCATCCCCAGGCGAAAGCCGCAGATGTGCTTGCTTTGACGTGTGAGCAAGGTCCGAGAATCGCACCAGGCGACGTTGGCGCGAAGGTCGCCGGCTCTGAAGCAGCCCAAGCCGAGGCGCACGGCCAGGCGCCCGACGACGCGCCCAACTCCTGCCGATATGGCGGGGGCCGGTTCGAACTGACGCAGCGCGGGGTGCTTTTCACCGGGACCGACCACGAGGGCAACCAGAAGGAGCCCGTGTGGGTGTGTTCCCCATTGGGTGTCATCGCCAAGACGAGAAACGGCAAGAGCGGGGAATGGGGCCGGCTTCTCGAATGGTTTGATGACGACGACGTCCGGCACCAATGGGCCATGCCCCTGGAACTGCTCGAAGGCGACGGCACCGACGTGCGGCGCGAACTGGCGCGACTGGGCTTGCACATCGCCACCGGCCGCTCGGCCCGTGATCTGTTGGCAGCCTACATCAAGGTTTGGCCGGTCCACCAGCGGGCGCGTTGCGTCGCGCGGCTGGGCTGGCATGGGGCGGTCTACACACTGCCGTCGGAGACCATCGGCGATGCTGGTGAGTTGGTGGTGTTTCAGAACGCGCACGCGATCGAGCCCGCATTTGCGACTGCCGGCACGGCCGAAGAGTGGCGCGATTCGGTGGCGGCGCTGGCAGCGGGCAATACGCGGGTGGTGTTCGCGGTCTGCACAGCATTCGCAGGGGCACTGGTCGGAATGGTCGGCGAGGATTCCGGTGGATTCCACCTGCGCGGCAAATCGTCTTGTGGCAAGTCGACGGCACTCAAGGCCGCGGCATCTGGCCTATTTGCTGGCCAATGGCCAGGGCAAGGCGCGTGCGCACCGAAACGGGACGGCACGCGCCTCGTTGCGCTGGAGGCTGCTGTTCCTGAGTGCAGGCGAGGAATCGCTGGCGACGCTGATTGCGCGAACTGGACGCAAGGCCAATGCCGGGCAGGAGGTTCGGCTGGCCGACTTTGACGCCGATGCCGGGGCCGGCTTGGGCGCCTTCGAGACCTTGACACATTCCGAAGGCGATGGTCGAGCACTTCGCCCGCGCCTGACCCAACCGGGCTGCTTGGCGCGTGATGAATCCAACTACATCGGCAGCCCGCAACTCGCTGAGCTCGACGGCACCGCTGCCGAAGCGCTCAGCCAGAAATCGCTCGGCAAAGGGCATATATTGAATGAGCGTAGCAGGCGACAGTGCTTGGGCTTTACGCAAGTGCTGCCCATACGCAACGATGACAATCTGAATGGGCGTGGCATCGACGGCTGGAGTCGGAGCCTGTTGCCCGACGATACCGGCTTGCCGTAGAAACGTCATCAAGCGGCTCAGGCAAAAGCGATCTCCGGCGCGAGCGGATTTGCAGGACTCCATCAACCGCTGGAATCGATCAACCTGCTCGTCGGCCAGCAAGTCCAGGCCAACCGCCTGTGACTTTATCCACCGGCTGAGCTTGGAGATCAGAAGAATCTGCGGAGTGATTGAATGCCGCTTGAATCCCTGCTCGCTCAGGCACACGGCAAACGCATCGATATGAGGTGCCAACGGGCCCTGTGGGCGGTGCCGCAAAGGCCACAACTTGACTTCGGACTGTTCCATTTAATTCTCCATGAAGGGGGGATGTCCACCATGGAGGAAAAATGAAATGCCGAGTAAACCTTCTTCTACGACAATCCCACTACTCGGACGTCAAGCAAATGCTCGGCATGTTCGGGGACTCGGCGTAGTGGGGCGAGTCAGCCCAGACAGCACCCGATGACGCGCCCGATCAACGCACTGAGTGGTGAACGCGCAAACCGGCAATGCCGATGCAAACGCGCACCGTGGGGCGGGCCGTGCTGGTCGCGCTCCCGGTCGCCCCAAATGGCCTGGTAAGCGCAGCATCAGGCCCAGGTGAAGCCCAGTGGTCGGCCCAGTGGTCGTGGCGGCGCAGGCAGCGCGCGGGTTTTGAGGGTGGCTGCAGGGACGATATCTGGGCTCGGGTGGTTGGATTTCCTATCCCCCTTGGTCAGCCAGGGATTTTTTCAATTCATCGAGAGTGGCGCATTTGCGCCAGCAGGCCTACGGAACCCAACGTTCAACGCCATTGACCAGCAAGTGGGGGACCAACTTCTTATCCAGCGTGGCCAGTTGTGCGCCATGGTCCAACGCAGCGCGCACATATGCGCCGTCATAACTGCCACAACCCAGCTTCATCGCGTCCAAATACAGGGTTTGCGCATCACGAATATCCACCACATGCTGGAAGCTGATATCGGTCAAGAGGTCAAAAAACTCGCGCGCCTTGGCTGCCTTGATCACATTCCCTCTGACCTTGCGCACCAGTTTGGCAGCCACTTCGTGGTGACAGAGATGCGTCAACACAGGAACCACGTCGCCTTTGTCGATGGCGAACAACAGGGCCATGGCTTAATCCTTATTGGCCTGTGGGTCGGGCAGCGCAATCGCCAGCAGTACGCTGGCATCTATGACCACCAGCTCACTCATGGCCGCGATCACGGTCCCTACGCACTTCCGCCGTAATGCCCTGGCTGGCAGTGGTGACCACGGCGGATGCCTTGCACATCCTTACCAACTTGCCAATCGCGGCATGCTGCCGTTTGGGGTCGGTAGCGGTCTTCAACACGATGCTTGTCGCCTGCTGTCGCGCTTTGCCAGGCGCGGCAGCAAAACCAGACACATGTACAAGTCCGGCTTTTGATGGAGCGGTTGCGGATGATGCGGTGGTTTTCATGATTTCAGTTTACAGCAGTGAGGTTACGGCCGTCAGGGCCGAATCAATGTGTTCTGCGCGGGTTTCAGCTTCGTTCATCATGCTCAGAGGTAGTCGTCTTCGCGTTGATGGCGAATGGCACCGATGATGACGGTGTTGTTGTCCACGATCTCGAACAAGGCCACGTAGCCGGTGCTGCCAAACGCAATAACCAGCTGGCGAAGAAAGGGGTTGTTTGCGGCCTTGCGGCAGGAAAAGGGCGAAGACTTCAAGAAGGCCATGCCGTCCTTGATCGCCTGCATCGCTCTATCGGGAATATCCAGGTCGCCTGTTTCACTGTCCAGCTCGCGCTGCAGCGCGACATCAAACAGTTGTTCTAGGTCGTCGGCCGCGGCTGCGCTGAACTCGACCGTGTATGTCATCAGCCGCGCTGCGCTTTAGCCTGCCTGGCTGCCGCCAACCTGGCTTCCAGCTTGGCAATCACCACCTCGGCCGGAATGCCAGCTGCCAGTGCGCCAGTGGGTGCTGTCGCTGCCGATCCCGCTGCGTCTGCTGCTGGCCGCACAGCCCAAGCTGGTCACGCCGGTGCTGCAGGTGGTGCAGCGCGTGGTCACGCGCCATCTGCTGGATGGCGTTGGACTCAAAGGCGAAGAGGGCCAGGGCGGCGCCGTCACGCTGATCCAGCGTTTTGGGTCCGCCGCCAACATACATCTGCATTGCCTGGTGCTGGACGGCGTGTACCGGTGCGGTGCCGATGGTGTGCCGGTGTTCGTCGAAGCCAGTGCGCCCAGCGACGACGAACTGCACGCGCTGCTGCACACGGTCATCACCCGGCTGATGAAGATGCTCACGCGCCGGGGCATCCTGATCGAGGAGATGGGGCAGACCTGGCTGGTCGAGCCCAACCCCAACGCCAACGGGGACGAAGCGCGCACCCTGCGGCCACTGCAGGCGGCGGCCATCACTTACCGCATCGCCTTCGGGCCGCGCGCCGGGCAGAAGGTCTTGACGCTGCGCGGCGCGTTGGCGCGCGAGGGCATGGCGCGCGAGCTTCTGTGTTCCGACATCGAAGGGTTCAGCCTTCACGCGGCCGTGCGGGTCGAAAGGCATGATCGCAAGCGGCTGGAGCAGCTGTGCCGCACCATCACCCGGCCGGCGCTGGCAGACGAACGGGTACAGCTCAACGCCGCCGGTCAGGTGGAGCTCAAGCTCAAGACCCCTTGGCGCGACGGCACCACGCACCTGGGGATGAGCCCGCTGGAGTTCATGCAGCGGCGAAGCCGAGACCGT
>JBIKPD010000071.1:0-14073 GCA_044357665.1 Roseateles sp.
CGCGACCACACGCGCGTCAAGGTGCTGACTGAAGAGATGTTGGCGAAGGTACCCACCCCCTCGGCGGTCAGCCTGAACGCGCCGGCAGCGTACAACCAGACCGTCACCGTACAAGCGCTAGGGGCGCCCATCGGCGCCAACTTCGAGGCGCTTGGCCTGGGCACCCCGGGCTTCACCATCCTGGGTGCACCGCCAGACACCACGCTGGCCGTCAGCCCGACGCAGATCGTGCAATGGGTGAATTCGCAGGTTGCCGTCTATAACAAGGCTGGCGTGGCGCAACTGCCGGCACCGGGCTTCGTGCTCGGCAATGCCTTCTGGGCCAATATGCCCAATGGAAGCCTTTGCAAACAGTTCAACCGCGGCGACCCGCTGGTTCTGTACGACCGCATCAACCAGCGCTGGATCCTCTCGCAGTTCGCCTTTACCGGTGATGGCACCAACAACGCCCAATGCTTTGCCGTCTCGCAGACCAGCAATGCCCTGGGAGCCTACAACCTGTACGAGTACAACTTCGGCGCCGACCTGCCCGATTACGGCAAGATGGGCCTCTGGCCTGATGCCATGTACATGTCCTACAACATGTTCGGCCCGTCAAGCTTCAACGGAGCCAAGGCTTGCGCCTACGACAAGGCGGCCATGTATGGCGGTGCTGCTGCCACACAGATCTGCTTCACCAGCTTGAACGACTTCAGCTTCCTGCCTTCCGACCTTGACGGCACGACTCTGCCTCCACCCGGTACGCCGAATATCTTCGTGTCCTGGAATTGGTACAACGTCTTTCCGCCCTACACGATGCAGTTGCGCAAGTTCGTCCCGAACTTCGTCAGCCCGGCGCTGTCGACTTTCAACGACGGCTTTGGCGGCGCGACCTTCTCGTCCGTCAGCATCCTGCTGGACGCCAACACACTGGCACCCTGTAACGACGGTTCCGGCAGCTTTACCTGTGTTCCTCAGCTGGGCACCACCCGCCAGTTGGACACGCTGGGTGACCGGCAGATGTACAGGCTGGCCTATCGCAACTTCGGTGCCTACCAGTCGCTGCTGGTGACGCAGGCGGTCGATCCGGATGCGGGCGGCACGAAGAAGGCGCAACTGCGCTGGTGGGAAATCCGCAACCCGGCATCCAGCCCGCCCATCGTGTTCCAGAACAGCACTTACAACCCGAGTGCCGACTCACGCTGGATGAGTTCGGCCGCCTTTGACAAGCTGGGCAATATGGGTGTGGGTTACTCGGCTTCTTCGGCCACCATCAATCCGGGTATCCGGGTCAGCGGTCGCCTGAAGAACGATCCCAAGAACATGCTGCGCGCCGAAGTATTGGTGCAAGCGGGTGGCGGCAGCCAGACGGCCACCACCCACACGCGCTGGGGCGATTACTCGACGATGCAGATCGACCCAGCCGATGACTGCACCTTCTGGTACACGACGCAATACATCGCAGCCAGTGGCTCCTTCGTCTGGCACACCCGCATTGCCTCGTTCAAATTCCCGAACTGCAACTGACCTGAAGCTCGCCAGCTGGCGGCTGACATTGCCAGCCGCCTCCTTATTTTCCTGAACCCGGAGAACCCATGATTCGTCACCTCGTCGCCTCTCTTTCCTTGCTCTGCAGCATGGCCGCCCACGCTCAGCTGAGTGACAGCACCCCCATCATCGAGGCCAGCGGACTGTCCATCACCAAGGGCGAGTTCGAGCAGATGCTGGCCGGTGATGCCCGCCTGGCAAGGGCCCGCGCCGAGCCAGCGGCAAGGCTTGCGCTGGGCAATGAAATGGGCCGGGCCTTTGCGATGGAGGCCGAAGCGCGCAGCCGCAAGCTCGACCAATTGCCCGCCGTGCAACTGCGCATCCGCAACTTCGAGAACCAGGTACTGGCCAACCAGTTGTTGCTCAGCCTGCGCAGCGACTATCTGAAGGACGAGACCGGCCTCGCTGCCGCCTACGAGAAGAACAAGCAATCGTTCCAGGAGCCCCGCGTGCGGCAGATCCTGGTGCGGGTGAAGGGTTCTGAAGTGGCGCTGCGCAAGGGCAAACAAGATTTGACGCTGGAGCAGGCACGAGCCAAGGCCGAGACCCTGCTGGCCAAGTTGGCCAAGGGGGCGGATTTCGCGGCGCTGGTCCGGGCCGAATCCGACGATGTCGGGTCGATCCAGTCCGGCGGTGACATCGGCTTCGTGGTCAAAGGCTCGGCCGAGGCGGCTTTTGAAGACGTTGCCTTCAATTTGCCGGTCGGCAAGGTGAGCCACGCGATCCAGACCAGGTACGGCCTGCATATCATCCGCGTCGACGAGCGTCGCGCCATGGCGCTGACAGCCGTCAAGGCCGCGCTGGCCAACGAGATGGCACACAAGGAAATGGACCGCATCATCCAGGATGGCTACAAGATCAATCAGGCCTACTTCGGCCAATAGCTCGCAATATCCTGCATTAAAACGTCGACATGATTTACATGAAGATGGGCTGGCCGATGCCTCAGCGCCCCAGGGCGCAAACACTTGTTTGACCCACGCCAGAAACTCAGCCGCTGCCAATTCTGGCGTGTCCTTGTGGCCAGCCCGCACCACTAGGTAGCGACTGAGGGCGTGCGGCAAAGCTCTGGCGTAGGCAAAGCCTTCGCCGGCCGGGTAAAGCGCGTCGAGCCTGCCAATCACCCGTAGAAATGGCACGGCTTTTTGAAGCGAGCCGCAGTGCCGGGCATATCACCCAATCCGTCCGGGTCAAAATAACTGAGCAGCAAATCGGCTGGCAAGTTGAAATCGCGCCGCTGGCCCTGGTTCAGGTCTTTGAGCCTGATTTTTTGATCAACCCGCCCGCCGTTCACGGCTGCACGCGCCTCGTCGACTGCGCCGCGGTCCATGCCGGCTTCGTACATATGGCGCGGCGAATGCCCGGGCGCCGTTTGCAGGAGGGCTACTTGCGCGCCTGCTTGGCGCCTTTCAGGGCTCGAGCAAAGGGGGTCAGGTTGCCATCGGATGGCAGGGCCTGGAGGCCGAGCAAGTTCATCATCAGCGGATAGACATCGACATTTTCGAACGGTGACAGGACCACCTGCCGCTCGAAAGCCGGTCCGGAAGCAATGAAAAGTGCCTCCATTTCCGGCGCCAGATTGTCATAGCCATGCGTACCGCCAATGGTGCGCTCGGCGCCTTTGGCGTTGGGGGCGATCACCCAGCCCAGTTCGGCCAGGCAAAAGAAATTCGGCACGCGGGGGTTTTTTCCGTAATGCAGACGCTGCGGAATATTTTCCTTGCGCCAGCATTGCATATGCTCGTGAGGCTTGAGAATGGCCTCGGCCAGAATGCCATCCTGGCCGGCCGCCGCTTCAATGCCCGCATAGGGGCCGCTGGTCACCATGCGATAACTCCCCGCCGGGGCAATCAGGTCAAAGCGGATCGCTCGGGCCGATGAAATCGCCGCCATGCCATGATCTGCCACGATGACAAGATTGGCGTCGATATGCAGTTTTTCCAGGCCCTGGAGCAAACGGCCGATGGCCGCATCCACGAGCTGTGCAGCTTCGGTCGTTTGCCCTGCATCCGGGCCGAATTCGTGGCCGGCATGGTCGACGCTATCGAAATACAGGGTCAAAAAACCAGGCCGCTGTGCAGCCGGCCGATCCAGCCAACCCAGCAAGGTATCGACGCGATCATTGGCAGGCAATTTGCCGTTGAAAACCACCCATTCGCTGGGACGAACACCCTGGATGGCCGCTTCTGATCCGGGCCAGAACATGGTCGCTGTCCGGATGCCATTTTTCTCAGCGGTAACCCAGATCGGCTCCGCCTGATCCCACCAGCGCCGGTCGGTCACTGCAACCTGATTAGAGTAGTGAAAGCGCACACCCGGAATGTCGCTGTCTTCCATCGTGTTATCGACGATGCCGTGGCGGTCCGGCCGCAAACCGGTCACCAAGGTGTAGTGATTGGGGAAAGTCTTGGAAGGGAACGAGGGGTGCATGGCTTCAGCACGCACGCCTTCGGCGTGACATTCCGGTTCAGATAATCGGGCCGAAAGCCATCGATCGAAACCAAGATCAGCGGCGATGGACCAGCCGTGGATGGACTCTGGGCTTGAACGGTCGGTGCTGTCAGCGTCGCTACAGCCAATGCCGCAGACAGAAATAGCTGACGCAAATTAATACGAAACCGGCTATTCACAGCGAATCCATGGCCATTTTCCCGACTCATCAACAAAACCCCGTAAAAATTTCAAAGCAAATTCTTGGCAGTTCAAGTCACTGGAGTTTAACGGCGATGCATAGGAATTCCACCGCTGCGGGTAGGAGTAGGGCTGATCGGCACAGCAATCGAGCCGGGCCACAAGCCTTTCAAATTTTTAGCAGCGGGCTGCCTGGATGAGCGATGTCATGACCGGCATGGTCAACACCATCTCGCTGTGATCCGGCGAGAGAGGTAACTGCAAACAATTCATGAACAGGGAGTTTTTCCCGCCCGGCAACGCTAGGGATGCTCTGCATAACTCAACGCGAGTTGGTGCAGCGCGGATCGGGATGGGATGCAAGGCGCATTTTGCGGCCAATAGCGCGTGCTATTGGCAATAAATGCAACGCCGCAGCCCGCCCGAGGCAGCACTTGCACAAGCCGTGAGGGGTTATGCAGAGCATCCCTAGATCATCCGTGGAGTTCACTGCTGCAACCCTCCGCTCCCTTGCGGATGCTTGCATTCTCAAGCCTGCATTCCCCAACGCCTGATCGTGCGGGCCTCGATGTTGCGGAACAAAAGGTTCTCCACCAACAGGCCGATCAAAATCACCGAAAACAGACCCGCAAAGACGTTCGGAATCTCAAGCTGATTCTTGTTTTCATAGATGAACCAGCCAAGGCCGCCCGAGCCCGCGGTGGCGCCAAAGACAAGCTCTGCCGCGATCAGGGTTCGCCATGCGAATGCCCAGCCAATTTTCAAGCCACTCAGGATATTGGGGAAGGCGGCCGGAATGAGGATTTGCCAGATCAACTGGACACTCGTGAGGCCGCAGTTGCGCCCCACCATGCGCAGCGTGTTCGAAACCGAGAGGAAGCCCGAATGCGTATTGAGCGCGACCGGCCAGAGCACCGAGTGGATCAGCACGAAAACGAGGCTGCCGTGACCCAGACCAAACCAGATCATCGCCAATGGCAAGAGCGCAATGGCCGGGAGCGGATTGAACATGGCGGTCAAGGTTTCGAGAAAATCCTTGCCAACATGTGACACGCTCGCAAAGGCGGCCAGCACAGCGGCGGCCAGAATGCCCGACCCATAGCCGACCAGCAAGATCCTGACAGACACCCAGCCGCGTTTGAACAAAGTGCCGTTGGCGATGTTTTCGTAGAAGGCCTGCATGGTCGCGGAGAACCGCGGCATCAAAAACGGGTTGTTCAGCAAGGTTGCGTAGAGTTCCCAGGCGCTTGCAAGCACAAGCAACAGCACCACCTTGCGCAGCCAGGGATTGGCCACTGCTTTGGCTGTCCATGGCAGCGGTTTCTCGACGATGCCGAATGAGTCCTGTTGCACATCGCGAATGAACTCTGGTCGCGCGCCGGTTTCACGCATGGATCACCGCCGCTTCTTCGACTTGATCCGCAAACAGCAGATCGTGAATGCGCTCTGAAAGCAGCCTGCCATCAGCCCCTTTCGGATCGCTGCCGTCGCTATCAAGCTCTGCCTTGACGCGCCCCGGGTGCGGGCTGAGCAAAAGAATCCGGTTGCCAAGCAATATCGCCTCGGGAATCGAATGAGTCACAAACAGCATGGTGAAGCGCGTGTCTTCCCATAGTTGAAGCAACTCCTCCTGCATCTTGCTGCGCGTCAACGCATCCAGCGCGGCAAAAGGCTCGTCCATCAGCAGGATTTCGGGCTCCATGGCCATCGCGCGCGCAATGGCTACGCGCTGCTTCATGCCGCCAGACAATGTGTGCGGAAAATTGTTCGCGAACTTGGCCAAGCCCACTTTTTCGATGTACTGCATGGCCTTCTCTTCAGCGGCATGGCCCGTCAGCCGGCCGCTCGAAATCAATGCGAACATGACGTTGTGCTTCACCGTCTTCCAGGGCAGCAACTGATCGAACTCCTGGAATACCAGCATTCGGTCCGGTCCGGGTTTGCTGACGACCTTGTCCTTCAGGCGGATCTCCCCTTCCACCGGCGAGATATAGCCGCCCACCGCCTTGAGAAGCGTGGACTTGCCGCAACCCGAAGGCCCGAGGATGACAAAGCGATCCGACTTAAATACATCGAAATCGACTCGGTATGTGGCAGTTACCAAGTGGTCTGGCGTCCTGTACTGAATCGTGACCCCGGCAACCTGCAGCAGGGGTAGGGCCGAATCCTCAGGCTTGTCATTGGCGGTCATTTCAAACGACCGAGAGTCAACTGCCAGGCAGGGCATGGACTTCGGGAAAGAACAAATCCTTCCACGAAGCCGGTTTGTTCTGGATCGTTTTGGCCTTGGCCATGAAATCCGCAAAGCGCATGGTGTGCAGCGGTGTGGTGCTGAAGGTGATCGGGTTTTTCTTGTCCTCCAACCCCTCAACGACTTCCAACACGCTGGCTTTGCTCTTGGTGGCCTTGACGAAGATCTCGGCTGCGGCCTTCTTGTCCTTGGCAATCATGGTGATCGCATCGTTCAGTCCGGCCATGAAGGCAGCATAGGTTTTAGGGTTGGCTTCGCGAAACTTGGAGCTTGCCACGACCAGACTCACTGTTGCCGGGCCACCCAGCAGGTCATAGGACGACAGGATCGAGCGAATGCCGGGCTGTTTCAGCTCCTGAGCAGCAAAGGGTTCGGTCGCCATATGCACCGTCACGTCGCCCGACTTGGAGAGCAGCGCATCGCGCGCGACGGCATGAGGCAGACCCACAGTGAGCGTATCCAACTGCGCATAGTTGGCTTCGCCGAAGGCCTGGGCGGCCGCCATCTGGACGATGATCGCGTGCACCGAGACCTTGACAGCCGTCACCGCGATCCTGTCCTTGGCGGTCAGATCCTTGACGCTCTTGAGGTTGGGGTTGTTGGTATTCATGAACACCGGCTGTGAGTTCAGCGCAGAGGCCGCCTTGACCTCCTGCGGGGTTCCTCGCGTCTTGGACCAGAGCGTGAGGAAGGCAGGCACTGCCACCGAAGAGAACTCGACGGCGCCGGAGAGAAGCGCGTCGTTCATGGCCGCTCCGCCGGTAATCTCGACAAAGCTTGCCTTGACGTCGCCCAAGCCCGCCGCCTTGGCATTCTTTTCGAACAGTTTGTGTTGTTCCATCACGTAGTAGGGCAAATAGCCGATCGAGGGTCCACTGGCCACCTTGATGTCGCCGATTTCAGCGTACGCCGGTGCAGCCGCGAAGGCGACCGAGGCAAAAATTATCTTCAAGCTTCTGGACATGGTCATCATTCTTGTCTCCTGGTTGGGCTCTGTGCTGTGGGTTGAAAAGAGGGTGCGATCAGCCATAGAGCTGAGCGTCATAGGACATACCGAATACCTTGGCCTGGCGCTTGTCGAACGCGCGGCAGGCGTCGTCGTAATGGTCGCCGAGAATGCCGCCGCGCACCGCGCCTGCATCTACCGCCCCATAGACGCCTGCCCAGCTTGCGGGCACCGGGCCACTGTCCGGGGTTGACAGCCACAAGCGGAACATCAGCCGCTTTTGCATCGGATCATCGCCATCCATGTAATTGGTGCGTGCATGCAAGGTCGCGTTGCCATTCAGAATTTGCATGTCGCCGGGTTGCAAATACATGCTGAACTCGATGTCCGGCTCATGCAATATGGCGTCGAAGGTATCGAGCGCATGCCAGAAATCGGCTTCAATCCGAGGCACGCCCGGTATTTCCTGCGCTGTCACGACGCGGTTGCGGTTCCAGCGCACAAACCTCTGGCCTTCAACCTCCGTCACGACGGGATGAACGAAGGTCGGGCCTTCGCCCGGGCGCATTTCGCCTTGGCGGCTGAAATGGACCGGGCGGACCATGAACTCGAGCAAGCCCGGATGGCGTTCAGCGAACCGCTTGAATGCCGCTGCGGTGCTCACCACCATGCTCTTGCCGCCTGACTCAGCTTTGTTGTAGCAGCTCAGCACGATCACATCGGCACGGTCTGTATGGTAGTCAAGTTCGGCATTCGACGAATACCCGCGCCCCTTGGCGCTTCGGTAGTCGACGCCAACATCACGCACTGGCGAAATATATTGACTTGCCTTGCTCTGCGGCCGCGCAACGCCCTGGTGCAATCCGATGCCCCATGTCATGAGTTCGAACTCCTTCTCGGACAGGCTACCGCGCGGCAGGTTCCTCAGGATCGCGAGGCCGCGCCCGTGTTTGGCTTGCTGAAACGCTTGCTCGATGACCGGCGCCGCATTTGCAAAATTGAAGTCTTCCTTGCGGTAGTCCAGCA
This sequence comes from Roseateles sp., assembly GCA_044357665.1. GTDB lineage: Bacteria > Pseudomonadota > Gammaproteobacteria > Burkholderiales > Burkholderiaceae_C > Paucibacter_A. Next base: position 8,382 of record JBIKPD010000071.1, read on the forward strand.
GGTGCTTGCCCAACTGCGCGGCGGAACGCACGGCTGTCGCCATGTCGCTACTTGCGGCCACATCGAGTGAATAGATCCAGCTTGTATCGCCGGCCAACTCTGGCGCCAACCAGGCTGCAGCGTGTGATGTCTGTTCTGCTTGCATAAGTTTCCTGATTAGCGTTGCGCCGACCTTGGACCCAAGTTCGCGCTCAAAGGATGGACGCACCGTAAAGCCGAACGGCGCGATGAGTACTGCACACTATCTCGGCCGACTTAGGCCACTTCAAGAATATCTGTTTCGTTTTTTATTTTGGCTATCTTTTGAATTCAAATTTTGGCCGGATTGTAGTATTTTCAGATACTCTTGCGGACAATATAAAAAATAGTCTGATTCCAAGCGGATCGAATATTTTTTTGAAAATTAAAACTACCCACTCTGATTGACTGGAGACAGTACTGAATGGTCATCGACTCCCGCCAGACCCTTGTTCCGCTTGCAGGCGTTGCATCGGTTCATTACTACAGTCTGCTGGCCGCCGAGCAACAGGGCCTGGCTGGCATTGGCCGACTGCCGCGATGCCTTAAGAACATACTGGAAAACCTCATTCGCCAGCATGCCGAGGGCCGTTCTGACGGCAGCGACATTGCGCGACTGGCGGATTGGCTCCGGTCGCGCGGCGTAGACAGCGGTGAAATCGCCTTCCGACCAACAAGGATGATCATGCCGGAATCGTCCGGCCTGCCCCTATTCGGCGATCTGGCTGCAATGCGCGACGCGATGGCGGCAAAAGGAGGCAACCCGGCTGAGATCAACCCACAGTTGCCGGTCGACGTGATCGTCGACCACTCGGGCGATGTCGAGGTCCACGGCCGACCCGATGCAGTCGAGGTCAACCTCAAGCGAGAAGTCGAGCGCAATGGCGAGCGTTACCGCTTCTTGCGCTGGGCTTCACAGGCGTTCGAACGGCTGCGCGTCTTTCCGCCTGGTGCTGGTATCTGCCACCAGATCAACCTCGAATATCTGGCACGCGTAGTCTGGACGGAGGTGCATGAGGGCCGCACCGTCGCTTTCCCAGACTCGCTGATCGGCATGGACAGCCACACCTCGATGATCAACAGCCTGGGCATCATCGGTTGGGGCGTGGGCGGTCTGGAGGGCGGATCGGTCGCTCTGGGCGAACCGGTCAGTCTGCTCATTCCGCCTGTGATCGGCATCCGCCTTGCCGGGCGGCTACCAGTAGGCGCCAACGCTACCGATCTGGTGCTGACCATCACCGAGCGACTGCGACGCGAACAACTGGTCGGAAAATTCATTGAGTACTTCGGCGACGGCCTGTCCGCACTCGCCCTGCCAGATCGCGCGACGGTGGCCAATATGACGCCCGAGATAGGGCCAACCATGAGCTTCTTTCCGGTCGATAAGCAGACGCTGACATTCCTGCGCTTGACTGGGCGCAGCGCAGAGCAGATCGCGCTGGTCGAGGCCTATGCCCGCGCTCAGGGCCTCTGGTGGGAACCCGGCGCGGCGGAGGCCGACTATACGGAAGTCATCGATATAGACCTCAGCGCGGTCGAGCCCAGCATGGCGGGTCCGAGCCGACCGCAAGACCGCGTGACGCTGGCCAAGGTGCAAGGCGCGTTCACTGCTGCTTTTCCATCCAGGCTGCCTTCTGAATCAGCGGCAGGGACCCAAGTTACCAGGCCAGGCGACGGCGATATTGTCCTGGCTGCCATCACCAGTTGCACCAACACGTCCAACCCCTGGGTCATGCTGGGCGCAGGCCTGTTGGCGCGCAACGCAGTTCGGCGCGGGCTGCGTTCGCAGCCTTGGGTCAAGACCTCGCTCGCACCTGGCTCACGCGTGGTGGCCGGCTACCTGCGTGATGCCGGCCTTCAGGAGCCACTAGATGCATTGGGCTTCAACGTCGTGGGCTTCGGCTGCATGACCTGCATGGGCAACTCAGGGCCGCTCGTGCCGGGCGTGGCCGAATCCATTGAAAAGCATGACAGCACCGCCGTCGCCGTCATTTCGGGCAACCGCAATTTCGAAGGGCGTGTGCATGTGGCGGTGCGCGCGAATTTTCTGGCTTCACCGCCGCTGGTGGTGGCGTACGCGCTGGCTGGCAGCATTCTCATCAATATGGAGAAGGAGCCTCTGGGCACCGGTTCTGACGGCCAGCCGGTGTTCCTGGCTGACATCTGGCCAAGCGATACAGAAATCCAGGACTTGATGCAGCACCTGCTCGCACCTGCGCGCTACACAGCCAATTACGAAAATATCCTCGAAGGTAGCGCAGCGTGGCGCGCGATCAGCGGCAGCAAGGGCACGCTAATGAACTGGGACGAGGCCAGCAAATTCATCCGCCGCCCGCCATTCTTCGAAGGCTTCCAGCGCTTGGCCGAGCCCAGCAAAGATATTCGGGGGGCGCGCGTGCTGGCCTTGCTGGGCGATATGGTCACGACCGATCACATCTCGCCCATCGGCGTCATCTCACCGGGCACGCCGGCCGATCAATACCTACAGGCTGAAGGCGTGCTGCGTGCCGACTACGTGAACTATGCGGCGCGACGCCTGAACCACGACGTGATGATCCGCGGCACTTTTGCCAACATTCGCTTGCGCAATGAAATGACGCCAGAAGTAGAGGGCAGCTCGACCGTGCATTACCCCAGTGGCGAGCGCTTGTCCATTCCCGATGCGGCCGAACGCTACCGCGCGAGTGGCGTAGCGCTCGTGATCGTGGCTGGTCGCGAGTATGGTGCGGGCTCGTCGCGCGACTGGGCGGCCAAGGGCACTCGACTACTGGGAGTTGGCGCCGTCATCGCCGGGTCATTCGAACGCATCCACCGCTCCAACCTCGTGGGCATGGGTGTGCTGCCGCTGGAATTCACTGGCGGCGACACGCGCAAGAGCCTCGCCATCGACGGCAGCGAAACCTTCGACATCCTGGGCCTGGCCGGCGACCTGAAGCCACGCCAGGAGGTACGCGCCATGATGCACAAGGATGGCAAGGTGCAAGAACTAATACTCAGGCTGCGTCTCGACACGCAGCTCGACCTGTCTTACTTCCGCCACGGGGGCATGCTGCCCTGCGTGCTTCGCCGTTACCTGAACCGGGAAAAGAACCATGACACCACGCCAATGTCTGCGTAAGCTGATCAACGACCCCGCCTACGCCATCATTCCTGGCGCCTACGACCCGCTGACTGCGCGACTGGTTCAGGTCGCCGGCTTCGGGGCGGTGTATCTCACGGGCGGCGGCTTCTCACGCGCCCAGGGCTACCCAGACCTCGGTCTCCTCACCATGACCGAAAACGTGGCTCATATCAGCCGCACGGTAGACCTCGTAGATATTCCAGTCATCGCCGATATGGACACCGGCTATGGCAACGCGCTGAACGTGGTGCGCGCAGTGCGCGAGTACGAGAAAGCAGGCGTCTCGGGCTTTCATCTGGAAGACCAGGTTGCGCCCAAGAAGTGCGGCCACTACGAGGGCAAGCAGATGATCACCACCGCCGAGATGACCGGCAAGATCAAGGCAGCGGTGGACACGCGCCGCGACGCCGACATGGTCATCATTGCACGCACCGATGCCCGTGCCACAGAAGGCTTCGAGGCCGCGGCTGAGCGCATGCAGTGGTACCTGGAGGCCGGCGCTGACGTGGCCTTCTTGGAGGCCCCGCAATCAGTGGCGGAACTCGGCCAGATTCCCAAGACTTTTGCCAAACCCTGTATGTGCAACATCTTCGAGGGTGGCAAGACGCCTGCGTTGCCCGCCAAACAACTGGAAGAGATGGGTTTTGCCTTCGGCATCTACCCCTCGCAGACACATCGCGCCGCCATCTTCGCTGCGCAGGAAGTGCTGGCCATGCTCAAGCTCAAAGGCGACACCGCGGAGATGGAGCATCGCCTGGCGAGCGTCAGCGATCGCGAGCTTGCGGTGCAAACGGCGCGCTGGAACGAAATGGACAAGCGCTACGCCGGCAGCTGAAAGCGAATCGCAGGCAAGGTCCGGGCCAATACCCCCGGCGCCAGCATCGTTGTTGCCACCTCCTGGAGCAGTCAGGGGACGCGCACTGGCCGCTGCCGCTACGGAGCCCTGAACATGTAAATGAGTGCGCTGCTACTGGCCACTCCCAGCAAGAATCGGCCAGAATGAGCGTCAAGAGTTGAAGCTGGCGGCGCGCCAAGCGGCTCAGCCATGCGAAGCTGGCCTTGCCAAGAGGAAATCTAGATGGCCCAACCGTTCCAGGGGCGACATAGTTGCTTTGGGGCGATTGAATTTCCTATCCGTAGATTTGCCCAACGCAGCACATTCATGGACATGACGAGAATGGAACGTGACGTCCAGTCGAGTAATAGTCCGAATGTGCGCGCTCCACCGTTACGTGTTCCCCAAAATGATGGGTCTTGCGGCCAAGCCTCCGAAGGAACCATGCCGTTGCCGAGCAGAAAATCACGCCGGATCGGATGGGATTGCACCGCCGTTGCTCTCCACGCAACATCGCGCCACACATCCCGTGTTAATTTTCCAGCACTCTTCCACCTGATGCCTTGGTTTACAGGGCGTTGGAAACTTCAATCAGGACAGGCCGGGACCAATACGATGGAAGCCCCGAATCGATATGTACTCATTTCGCCGTGCCGAAACGAGGCTCAACACATACGCATCACCTTGGACTCTGTTGTTGCCCAAAGCACACAACCCGCTCTTTGGGTCATCGTGGACGATGGTTCTACCGACGAAACCGCTGCCATCTTGCAGGAGTATTGCAGTCGTCATCCCTGGATTCATATCGTTACGCGGAAAGACCGAGGCCACCGTTCGGTTGGCCCGGGAGTCATTGATGCCTTCTATGAGGGCTACCGGACGATCCGCCCATCCGACTTCGAGTTCATGTGCAAGCTCGATCTCGACCTCAAGCTGCCGCCACGGTATTTCGAAATCCTCATGCAGCGAATGAACCTCGATCTGCGAATCGCTACTTGCAGTGGCAAGGCCTATGTCCAGGAAGGCGAACATTTCATTCCTGAGCGCCATGGCGACGACACCTCGCTGGGCAAGAACAAGTCCTATCGGACGGACTGCTTCGAGAAGATCGGGGGGAGCGTTCGTGAAGTGATGTGGGACGGTATCGACAACCACCGATGCCGCATGTTTGGCTGGACTGCCTGCAGTTGGGACGAGCCTGACCTGCGTTTCTTCCACTTGCGCCCGATGGGCTCCAGCCAGGACAGCATCTACGTGGGACGGATGCGACACGGGTACGGACAGTACTTCATGGGAACCGGGCCGGTTTTCATGCTGGCCAGCGCTGTTTTCCGTCTGAATCAAAAGCCGTACGTGCTCGGTAGCGGCGCAATGATGTGGGGCTGGTTGAAGGCGGCCCTGCAGGGCAAGCCCCGCTATGAAGATCCAGCCTTCCGTCGATTTTTGCGCCGGCACCAGTGGCGTGCTCTTTTTCTGGGCAAGCGGCGCGCCCTGGACGTGAACGGGCAGCAAATCTGATGTGCGGCATTGCCGGCATCATTGGCGCGGGAGATGGCCGCCACCGCGGCGCCTTGCAGCGCATGACCGACGCGATGCAACAGAGAGGTCCGGATGCCCAAGGCCAATGGGAATCGCCAGCAGGTCCTGATGGCCAAAGGGTGCTGTTTGGTCACCGCCGGCTGGCCATTCTGGACCTGTCTCCCTTGGGTGTTCAGCCC
>JBIKPD010000371.1:0-4066 GCA_044357665.1 Roseateles sp.
AGCGGTGCGCCTACCGTGTGCACACAGGGCACAAAGTCATGGTCTTCACCCAGCAGGTCGATCACCGCGCGGCCCATCCGGGTCATCAGGCGCATATTGATCGCCACATAGGAGCTATCTGACAATTCGACACCGATATGCGCGATATGCGAGCCCAGCGGACCCATGCTGAACGGCACGACATAAAGCGTGCGGCCGCGCATGCTGCCCTTGAACAGCGCTTGCTCGCCGGTTTGCAGCAGGTTGCGCATTTCGGCCGGATCGGTCCAGTTGTTGGTCGGGCCGGCATCCTCTTTCCTGGCCGAGCAGATGAAGGTGCGGTCTTCTACGCGCGCCACATCGCTGGGGTCGCTGCAGGCCAGATAGCTGTTGGCGCGCAACTCCGGGTTGAGCTTCTTGAACGTGCCTTTTTGCACCAGTTGCTGGCACAGGCGGTCATATTCTTCCTGACTGCCGTCACACCAATAGACATCACTCGCCTGGGTCAGCGCAGCGACTTCGGCGACCCAGGCAATCAAGCGCTGGTGCTTCACATAGTCAGGCACGTTCATGTGCAAATTCCCGATTTCAGCTTGGTTCATGGTCATCCCACTTAATGTAAAAAACAGAATTGGGTCAGTCCCGACGGTTCGGTCGAGGCTGGCCCAATGCGGCTCCAAATGGCTACGGGGCGTGCATTGTCTCCCCAATGTAACCCGCTTGTAACTTTTTCCTGCAGGCCAATCGATAGGCAAGGCGAGAACTAGTTCATGCTTTGCGGCAGCAACTGGGTCTGCACCCAAACAGCCGGCTGATCTGTCAAACTCAAGCCCCCAAGCAAAGGAGATCGATTATGAGCAGAATTTTTACGCGGCTGCTGGCCGCAAGCTTGCTGGCCCTGGCCGCGGCGGGTTCGGGCGCGCAAACGGTTGAAGTCGAGGGCGTGAAGCTCGAGTCTTCGGCCCAGGTTGGCAATGCCGCCTTGCAGTTGAATGGGGCTGGCTTGCGGACTCGTGTTGTCTTCAAGGTCTATGTGGCCGCGCTCTACGTGCCACAGAAATCAGCCGATGCCAACTTGCTGCTGGCCCAGAAAGGCCCGCGCCGCATCGCCATCACGATGCTGCGCAATGTAGACGCCGAATCCTTCGCCGATGCCTTGAATGAAGGCTTGCGCAACAACCACAGTGCGGCGCAACTCGCTGGCCTGAAAGCACAGGTCGACGCCTTGAATGCGACGCTGAAACTGGTCGGTGAGGCCAAAAAGGGCGATCTGATCAACTTCGAATTTGCTCCCGAAGTCGGCACCCGGGTGATGGTCAATGGCCAGCCGCGCGGCGCCGTGATCGCCGGCGAGGAGTTCTTTACTGCCGTGTTGCGAATCTGGATCGGTGACAAGCCGGTCGAAGCCAGCCTGAAGAAGGGGCTGCTCGGCGGCTGAAGCTATTCGCAGCGCGTCAGCTTGAGCAGGCGATCGACTTCATGATGGTGGTGGATGCAATTGTTCTGGTGCCAGCGGCGTATCACCCACATGATGCTGGCGACCACCACGCCGAAGATCGTGATCGCGCCAAAGGCCGACATGCCCATTCTTGTCATGCCGGTATACAAGGCGCCAAGGCCCAGGATGCAGGCCTGCTCATTGAAATTCTGCACCGCGATCGAGCGACCGGCACCCATCAGGTTATGACCCCGGTGCTGCAGCAGCGCATTCATCGGCACCACCAGATAACCACCGATGCCGCCGAGCATGATCAGGAAAGGTGCGGCGATCCAGACATTGCTGATGAAGTTCATCAGGATGATCAACAAGCCCATCGCAATGCCCAAGGGGATCACCGCAGTGGCGCGATCGAGGCGGATATACATCGAAGCCAATACCGCGCCGGCCGCAGTGCCGATCGCGACCACGCCGACCAAGCTGGAGGCCTGGGTCGTTCCATAGCCCAGGGCGGCGGCGGCCCAGGCCAGCACGATATAGCGTAAATTGCCCGAGACGCCCCAGAACAGGGTGGTGGTCGAGAGCGAAATCTGCCCGAGCTTGTCTTGCCACAAGCGCTTGTTGCAGCGGGAAAAATCGATCACCAGACCGATCACGCCATGGGACAGCGCTTGCAGCGGCGTATCAGTGCGCGGAATGCGCAGATTGAACACCGCCGCGATCACATAAAGGCCGACCAGAGCCGAAATTGCCGCTTCAGGCGGGGTGTCGATATTGGTGTTGATCAAGGGGCAGTCAAAGGCCAGCAACATGTTCGATACATTCAGGCCGACCAGTTGCCCGCCCAGCAACACGCCCAGGATGATCGAGCTGATCGTCAAGCCCTCGATCCAGCCATTGGCCTTGACCAGTTGGGACGCCGGCAGCAACTCGGTCAGGATGCCGTATTTGGCCGGCGAATAAGCCGCGGCGCCGAGGCCGACGATGGCATAGGACAGCAGCGGATGGGTGCCGAACAGCATCATGAGGCAGCCGACGACCTTGATGCTGTTGGCGTAGAACATCACCTTGCCCTTGGGCACCGCATCGGCGAAGGCGCCGACAAAAGGCGCCAGCACCACGTAGAAGAGCGCAAACATTGGCACCAAGGCAGCGCGCTGCCATTCGGGGCTGCCGGAGGTGTACAGCAATTCGACGGCGGCGACGAACAGCGCGTTGTCAGCCAGCGAGCTGAAGAACTGCGCCGACATGATGGTGAAGAAGCCTTTTTTCATGAACCCATTCAGAACTGCGGGAAAGCGGCAAAAAGGCCCAGGTACGTAAACCGTCGCAACAGTAGCGAGCAGGTGACTTTATAGCATGCAGCCTTTTCGGGGGATGTTCAACCTAGATTCGGTAGTTGGACGCGGACGAGTGGGCTGCGATGCGGTGCGCTGGCAAGGCGCGCCGACGCAGTGGGCTGATGCCCACCAGGAGAAGCAACACAGCCAGCGTGTCGTAGCGCGGCTCAATCGGCTGCGTAGCGTTCTCACCCATTGGGTGAAGGCAGGCGGGCCGAGAAATTTCAATAGGCTTGCGGCCGCCGAGGCGATGGAGAGCGGTCAACTGCTGAATCTAGGTTCAATAGTTTCTGGCGCGATGCCACAATTGATCCATGCCGCGTCCCATCGAAGCCATCATCCATGTTCAAGCCTTGACGCACAACCTGGCGCAGGCCCGCAATGCAGCGCCCGACGCCAAGGTCTGGGCTGTTGTCAAAGCCAATGCCTATGGTCACGGGATTGAAAACTCTTACCTGGGGTTGCGGGCTGCGGACGGCTTTGCGCTACTCGATCTCGACGAAGCACAATTGCTCCGCAAGCTAGGCTGGCGCGGCCCGATCCTGTTGCTGGAAGGTGCTTTCGAATCACGCGATCTGGAGCTTTGCTCGCGGCTGAAGCTCTGGCATGCGGTCCATTGCGAGCAGCAGATCGACTGGTTGGCCATGCACAAGACCCATGAGCCGCACCGTGTTTTCCTCAAACTCAACAGCGGCATGAACCGGCTGGGCTTTACGCCGCAGGCTTTCCGTGCCGCCTGGACCAGGCTCAACGCGCTGCCGCAGGTTGACGAAATTTCCTTGATGACGCATTTCTCCGACGCCGACGGGCTGCGCTTCGGCGCGGACGGCATCGCCCATCAGCTCGCCAGTTTCGAGGCTGCAGCGGCCGATCTGCCCGGCGAAAGATCATTGAGCAACAGCGCGGCAACCTTGCGCTACCGCTTGCGAAGCGACTGGGTACGGGCCGGCGTGATGGTCTACGGCAGCGCCCCCGATTACCCTGGCAACGACCCGGCTCATTGGGATTTGCGCCCGGCGATGACGCTGCGCTCGCGTGTCATCGGCGTGCAAAAGCTGCAGCCAGGAGACAGCGTCGGCTATGGCAGCAGCTTTTGCGCCAACCAGGAGATGCGCATCGGCATCGTTGCCTGTGGCTATGCCGACGGCTACCCGCGTCATGCCGGCAGCGGCACGCCGGTGCTGGTCAACGGGCAGCGCACGACCACGGTCGGCCGGGTTTCGATGGATATGCTGGTGGTCGACCTGACGGAAATGCCGCAGGCCGGCCTGGGCAGCGAAGTCACGCTCTGGGGCTGCGGGCCCGGGGG
>JBIKPD010000372.1:0-4062 GCA_044357665.1 Roseateles sp.
GACGTGATGACCCTGATCGCGAAGGCGGTGCATCCAACTGGGAATGCTCCCGTCATAGGCCATGACGTTGTCCCAATAGCTGGTTTGATGGGGAAAACGGCCGGTGGCCATGGCGGCGCGAGCCGGACAGCACAGGGGACTGATCGTGTAGGCATTGGCAAATCGCGTGCCGCGACGAGCGATTTCATCGATGTGGGGTGTCTTCACCACTGGATGGCCATAGCAAGCAGCCACCGCCCGGCTATGGTTATCGGAGACAAAAATAACGAGGCGTTTGGCAGTCGGCATCGGATGTTCCTGGTCAGGCGGAAGGTTGATAAAGTATGCTTGTATTCCAGCGAACCAGCATACAATAAGCAGCTTCCAACCGTCAAGGCCGAACCCATGCCGCCAGTTGACCCCGGCACCCATGACATGAGCCCGCTGTATCACCGGATCGCAGGTGCGCTCAGGTCCGAGATTGCCACTGGCCAGTGGCCGGTGGGGTCGAAATTGCCGACCATTGCCGCCATGGCCAGCCGCTACAACGTGGCCCCCACGACGGTGCGGGAAGCCTTTCGCTTGCTGACTCAGGAAGGTCTGATTCGCGCTCGCCGTGGCAGCGGTACCTATGTCAACGAACTGCCCCTGCGCAGAATTGCACCGGTCACGCAGGCAGGCTGGCCTCAACTGCCCGAGAATCTGCGACAGCACCGCGGCCAGATCCTGGACGCCGATGATGCGCTGCCACCGGCCCTGCCGCATGAAGGCCAGTTGGCGCCAGCCTATCGACGCATGCGCCGCATCCACCTGGACGAGCACTCGGAGCCCTTCCGGGTGGTCGAACTCTTCGTCGCGCGAAGCTATTACGACCAGGCCCCGAAACGGTTCGATACCGAAATGGCCCTGGTTGTTCTGGAGGAACTCGACGCGGCCCATTTGGTGGAGATGCGGCAATCCTTCACTCTCACCATCGCTGACGCGGAAGTAGCCGGCCATCTGGGTCTGCGTGCTGGCGATCCACTTGGACGGCTAAGACGCTCACTGGTGGATTCGAGTGGTGTGGTGGCGTACTTTTCGATCGCCCTGATCCGTTCAGACCGGATTTCACTTTCCTGGTCGATATGTCGGCCCAAGCCACTGAAGCCAAAGTCAAGCAGTTCAAAAAAATGAGCGGCCGTCCCCTTGTTTTCTGGCGGCCAGCCCGAAGCCTTCAAACCATCATTCAATCTTCATCATGAAACTTGCATCGATTCTGAAAATATTCATCTCGATCATCACTGTGTCGGTCATGTCGGTGGCAGCCCATGCGCAAAGCTGGCCGGCCAAAGGAATCACCATGGTGGTTCCTTTTGAAGCGGGTGGCGGCCATGACGCGATGGCTCGCATTGTGGCGGAAGGCTTGGGCGCAAGGTTGGGACAGTCGGTCATCGTCACCAACAAGCCCGGAGCCAGCGGCATGATAGGTGCCGAATTTGTCACCCGCGCCGCGCCGGATGGCTACACCGTCTTGTTTGCCTCTCCATCAGAAACAGTCAACGCTTCGATTGTTTACAAATCAATGCGCTATGACCCAGAGAAAAATCTGACGCCGGTCACTTTGGCGGGCACCTCACCCATCGTCGTTGTGGCCTATCCCGGCTCAGGCTTCAAGTCCATCGCTGATCTGATCGCCCAGTCAAAAGCGCAAACGGGGTCGGTCAGCTTTGGCACAGCGGGTAGCGTGGGAAGCACGCGGCTGGCAGGCGAACTGCTGGCAAAAATGGCGATGATTGACTTGGTGCACATTCCCTACAAAGGTGCGGGTCCGGCCATCAATGATGTCCTTGGCGGGCAGATTCCTGTGGCGATCGTGGGCATTGCCCCGGTCATGAGTCATATCCGTGCAGGCAAGTTGATCCCTCTGGCTACGACCCAGCGCAGCCGAGTCGCCTGGGCCAAAGATGTTCCAGCGGTCAGTGAGACACCCGGACTACAGGGTTTTGAAGCCGTTCACTGGATGGGGGTTTTCTTGCCAGCGAAAACCCCGACCGATGTCGTTGATCGCTTGCAACAAGAGATCGCAGCCGTTCTGCGCGAGCCAGATCGGCGCACCCGATTGGCCAGTATCGGCATTGAACCGGTTGGCAACACGCCAGCCGAGTTCAAAGCCTTTCTGGTGGCAGATCGTGAACGCTTTTTACGTATGTTCCAGGCAGCGGGGCTCAAGCCCGAGTGATCGCGCCGCCGGCCAGCCTGCGAGCGGTAACCCCTCCAGTTCCGGACTGCTCTGCCCAGCAGTGAGCGAGCGGAGCATGAGTGGCAGCGCCGGCATCACCAGTCCGGCTGCAAGGCCGGCAGCAGGCGCATCTGCGCCACAATCGCCCGATGCCATTTGACCTGTTCGACCTGCGCCTGTTTATCTTCGTCGCCGAGGCTTCCAACCTGCGGCGCGGCGCTGAGCGGGCCTGCATTTCGGCGGCGGCGGCCAGCACCCGAATCAAACAGCTCGAAGACAGCATCGGCACCAAGATGCTCTACCGCAAGCCACAGGGCGTCGAGCTGACCCCGGCCGGCGAAGCGCTGCTGCAGCATGCCAGGCGGGTGCTGCAGCAAGTCGAGCACTTGAAATGCGATCTGCGCGACTTCGCCAGCGGCGTCAAAGGCCATGTGCGGCTGCTGGCCAACACGACCTCGATCACCGGCGCCTTGCCCGGCGCGCTGGCAAGTTTCCTGGCCCGCTACCCCGATGTCAGCATCGACCTGCAGGAGCGGCTGAGCCAGCAGATCGTCCTGGCGATCAAGGAATCCCATGCTGACATCGGCATCATCGCCGGCAATGTCGACACCGATGGGCTCGAAGTGCATGACTTCGCCGTCGACGATCTGGTCGTCGTCGTGCCGGCCGGCCATCGCCTGGCCGGCCAGGCCAGCATGCGTTTTGTCGACACGCTCGATTTGCCCCACATCAGCCTGCCCGAAGGCAGCGCCATCGCCGGCTTCCTGCCGCCATTAGCAAGGGCGATGGGCCGATCCTTGAGCTTTCGCATCCAGGTCTCGAGCTTCGAATCGATCTGCCTGCTGGTCGAAGCCGGTGTCGGCATCGGCATCATCTCGCGCTCATCCGCGCTGCGCCATGCGATGACCATGCAGATCGCCCTGGTGCCACTGAGCGACGAATGGGCCAGGCGCGAACTCAAAATCGTCAACCTCGCCGGCATTCCCCTGCCCCGCTTGGCCCAGGATCTGATTCGGCATCTGGCGGCTGCCGCCTGAGCGGAGATTCGCCTAAACCCGATCCCGTAGCCCGCCAAGCAGCGCAGCGGATTGCGGGGCTTAGTCAAGCGCGACCGATCCCCGCATTGGCCCTTCGGGCCAGCCATGCGGGCTACAAGTCGATCTAGTAACCCGTCAAGCAGCGCAGCGGATTGCGAGAATTTGCAAGCCAACCACCCCGCTCAAGTCAAGCAATCAAGTTTGATTCAAGCGCGCAAAAAACGCCTCGACGCTCAAGATCGGCCGATCGAATTCAGGCGCAAGGTCCAGCAAATCCTTGTCGCCAGTGACAAGAAAATCGTCCCGACCGACGGCAGCCAATTCGATGAAAATTTGATCATCTGGGTCGCGGCACTTCGGCAAGGTTGGCAGATCTGCCGGGATACGGATGGCTCGACAACAAGGCAGATAGTCGGCCAACAACTGCTCGCGGTCATCGCTTGATAACTTGAACTTTAGGTAACCCAAGACACGCATCAACTCGACGATGGTGGCGCTTGAAGCAAGGGGTAGAAATTGCCCGCGCTGCCATGCCAAGCGCAACCAAGCAAGCCGGCCGTCATCAAGTTCCGGTTACAGAGATGCGACGGATTCAGCGCCATGTCCCTTGCCCCGTCGCCCCGTAGCCCGCCAAGCAGCGCAGCGGATTGCGGGGGTTTGACAAGTACGAACAATCCCCGCATTCAGCCCTTCGGGCCAGCCATGCGGGCTACAAACCGATCCCGTAGCCCGTCAAGCAGCGCAGCGGATTGCGGGGTCTGGAATCGGGAAAATCGAACCCTAGTGAACAGATCAGGAATCGCCCCCGAACTGCGACGGACTCCACTC
>JBIKPD010000373.1:0-4055 GCA_044357665.1 Roseateles sp.
GAGCCTGTCGAATCAACCCGCCGGCAGTGACGCCGACCCATTTTCCCTAGCATCGCATGTTATCGAAGAAGCCGGGCAAGCCTTGACTGCCGGCCTTGCAGTCGCCAAGTTTCAATCATGCCTGCTGCTGGACAATACAGGCTTGCGCCGCAACGGCGTGCCCTTCTCCTCGCAAATGCAAAATTTCGATCTGGTCGTCGTCGGTGCTGGTGCAGCAGGCCTGTTCTGCGCAGGCCTCGCCGGACAACAAGGCCTGCAAGTGCTGTTGATTGATCATGCAGAAAAGCTGGCCGAGAAGATCCGCATTTCGGGTGGCGGTCGCTGCAATTTCACCAACCGCGATGTCTCGCCGGCCAATTTCCTATCCGACAATCCGGCCTTTTGCCGTTCGGCTCTGGCCCGCTACAGCAGTCAGGATTTCATCGCTTTGGTCCGTCAGCATGGCATTGCTTTCCACGAAAAACACAAAGGACAATTGTTTTGCGATGGCTCCAGCGAGCAGATCATCCAGATGTTGCTGGACGAATGCAAGGCCGGCGCTGTGCAGCGCTGGCAGCCCTGCAGCGTTGCGGATGTTCGCAGCCTGGAAGGCGGTGGGTTTGATCTCGACAGTAGCCATGGCCAGATCAGGACCAAGCGTTTGGTGGTTGCCACCGGCGGCTTGTCGATCCCGAAGATCGGCGCCAGCGACTGGGGACTGCGGCTGGCCCAACGTTTCGGCCATGACATCGTTACGCCACGGCCGGCCTTGGTGCCCCTGACTTTTGATGCCAATGCCTGGTCAGCTTTCTCTGCCCTGTCAGGCCTGTCCCTCCCCGTCGTGGTGAGTTGTGGGCAGGGCAAATTGCGCGGGCGTTTCGCCGAAGACCTGTTGCTCACCCACCGAGGTCTGAGCGGTCCGGCGATCCTGCAGATCTCGAGCTACTGGAGCGAAGGCCAGACCCTGCAAATCGATCTGGCACCCGAATTCGATCTCGACGAGCGACTTCAATCCGCCAAAAATGGCTCGCGTCGACAACTCGGCAATGAATTGAGCGAGTTGCTGCCGCAGAGACTGGCACAAGCCTGGCTGGCTCGACTGGGCCTGGACGGCAGTCGCCCGATGTCCGAGTGCAAGGACCGCGACCTGCTCAAATTGGCTGCTGAATTGCAAGGCTGGCAGCTGATGCCGACCGGCAGCGAAGGCTGGCGCAAAGCCGAAGTGATGCGCGGCGGCGTCAATACCCGTGAACTCAGTTCACAGTCGCTCGAGAGCAAGCGCATACCAGGGCTGTATTTCATCGGTGAAGTGGTCGATGTCACCGGCTGGCTCGGTGGCTACAACTTCCAATGGGCCTGGGCCAGCGCTGCAGCTTGTGCAAGATCGATGAATGTTGGATTGCCCGGAGCATGATTTAACCGCTATACTCTTCCTCTTTGCTGGCAAACCCCTGCGCGTCGATTCGCAACATTTTTTGAAGCGGACTCCGGATTACCCGCTTCAGCCAATCAGTTCAGAATTTTCACCGATATTCTGGGCCAGTTGTATGGACGAACACCGAGCGCTTATTGAAGGAATTACTTTTTCATGACCACAATTCGCGTCAAAGAGAACGAACCGTTTGATGTAGCACTGCGCCGCTTCAAGCGCACGATCGAGAAACTTGGCTTGCTGACCGACTTGCGAGCCCGCGAGTTCTACGAGAAGCCAACGGCTGAGCGCAAGCGCAAGAAGGCAGCTGCCGTCAAGCGTAACTACAAGCGCATTCGCAGCATGCAGCTGCCGAAAAAGCTGTTCTGATCCCCTGCCGCTCTGGGGTTCAGGGGGATGTCCTTGATGGCACGGTTCCTTTGAAGCCTTGAGAAAAGTTCTCCCAAGCGGATTGAATATGCCGCCAGCTGGAACAATGCAAATGATCAGTAAAAACCCGCACAGGACGCTGTTGCGGGTTTTTTCGTTGCCGGGCTGATAAATTACAGGTCTGCCTCCCCCGCCATCCACGGAGACTGTCAATGAGTTTGAAAGACCGAATTACCGAAGACATGAAGGCCGCGATGCGAGCACGCGAAGCCGACAAATTGACCACGATCCGCATGTTGCTGGCGGCGGTGAAGCAAAAGGAAGTGGACGAGCGTGTGGTCGTCGATGATGCCGCCTTGATCGCCATCGTTGACCGCTTGATCAAGCAGCGCAAGGACTCGATCAGCCAGTTCACTGCAGCCGGTCGCATGGATCTGGCCGACAAGGAGTCAGCCGAACTGCCGGTTCTGGAAGCCTATCTGCCGCAGCGTTTGAACGCTGAAGAAACCCAGGCTGCCGTAGCCGCCATCGTGGCCGAGCTCGGGGCCAGCAATGCGGCCGACATGGGCCGCGTCATGGCCGCGGTCAAAACCAGGCTGGCGGGCAAGGCTGAAATGGCCCTGGTCTCCGCCGCAGTCAAACAAGCTTTGAGCCGCTGAAAGCCCAGCATGAACCT
Source organism: Roseateles sp. (assembly GCA_044357665.1). Taxonomy (GTDB): domain Bacteria; phylum Pseudomonadota; class Gammaproteobacteria; order Burkholderiales; family Burkholderiaceae_C; genus Paucibacter_A. The sequence continues at coordinate 2,457 of JBIKPD010000373.1, forward strand.
GCCGATCCAGATGCTCAGCCCGGATTTTTCTGTGGCCTCCCAACTGGCGCCGGAAGCCATGGCCGCTGCTGCTGCCGCAGGTTTTCGCAGCGTCATCAACAACCGGCCTGACTTCGAAGGTGGGCCGCAGCAACCTGCCAGCGCGGAAATCGAGGCGGCTGCGGTTGCGGCCGGCTTAGAGTACCGGCATCTGCCGGTGAGCGGGGCCTATCAAACGCCGGAAGAAATCACTTCGTTCGGCTTGTTGCTGGACGACTTGCCCAAACCGATCCTGGCTTTTTGCCGTTCTGGCGCGCGTTCGAGCAAGCTGTATTCGGCCGCCTGCCAGCTCTGACTTCTGTTTTACAAGTACTGCGGCACATCGACCGCAGCCCGGATTTTCAAAAAGAACCGAGGAGACTTTTGTGAATGAATTGCTAAAAATTTCGGCACTGATCGACCGAATGACAAACGCCATAGGCCGCTGGGTTGCCTGGCTGGTGCTGGCCGCGGTATTGATCAGTACCGGCAACGCCATCTCTCGCAAGGCCTTCAACCTGAGTTCAAACGCCTATCTCGAAATCCAGTGGTATCTTTTTGCCGCTGTCTTTCTGCTGGCAGCGGGCTACACATTGCTGCGTCAGGAGCATGTCAAGATCGACGTGATCTCGGGGCGCTTCACCAAGCGCACCCAGATCTGGATCGACATTGTCGGCATCTGCGTTTTCCTGCTGCCCTTCGTTTGCTTCATCATCAAATTGGCCATGCCTTTGGTGATCAATGCCTTTGTCACCAATGAAATGTCGTCCAACTCCGGTGGACTGATACGTTGGCCGGTATTTGCCTTGCTACCCGCAGGAATGTTCCTGCTCGGTGTTCAAGCCTTGTCCGAACTGATCAAACGCATCGCCTATCTGCAAGGGCGCATCCCTGACCCGAGCAAGAAATTCGGCGCCAAGACTCCCGAGGAAGAACTGGCCGCGTTCTTGCTGGAAAAAGAAGTCTCTGCCCGCGAAGCCGCATTGATGGGAGTGAAGAAATGAATGAGTTCCTGATCGCCAATATGGCGCCGATCATGTTCGCGTCGCTGATCCTCTTCCTGATGTTTGGTTACGCGGTCGCTTTTTCGCTCGCCGCTTGCGGGCTGTTCTTCGGTTTTGTCGGCGTCGAACTCGGGATGATCCAACCGGCTTTCCTGCAAAGCCTGCCCTTGCGAATGTTCGGCATCATGCAGAACGACACCTTGCTGGCGATCCCGTTCTTCACCTTCATGGGCTTGATCCTGGAACGATCGGGCATGGCGGAAGACCTGCTGGATACGATCGGACAGCTTTTCGGACCGATCCGCGGCGGTCTGGCTTACGCAGTGATTCTGGTCGGCGCGATGCTTGCTGCCACCACCGGCGTGGTTGCTGCCTCGGTGATCTCGATGGGCTTGATCTCTCTGCCAATCATGCTGCGCTATGGCTACGACCGGCGCGTCGCAGGTGGCGTGATCGCCGCCTCGGGCACTTTGGCGCAGATCATTCCGCCATCGCTGGTGCTGATCGTGCTGGCCGACCAGTTGGGCAAGAGCGTCGGCGACCTGTACAAGGGCGCATTCATCCCCGGCTTCATTCT
>JBIKPD010000374.1:0-4053 GCA_044357665.1 Roseateles sp.
ACATAGGTGCGGGCCGGCAGCGTGTAGTCAATGTCTTCCGGGGGCGACTTCCACTCGGTCGAGATATTGGCCTGGCGCAGCCTGGCAACGACCTCGGCGCGCCAGTCACCGAGGGCGTCGAGCAACTGCACCGGTCGGCCGGTGAGTCCGCGCACCGACAAGCGCATTTCCTCCAGGGCTTCGCGTGCCAGGGTCGAGATACGATCCGATTCGCTGGTGTGCACGATGGTCAGCAGCTTGGCGCCCAGGTCATCGTGCAGATCGGCGGCAATGCGCTTGCGTTCGCGCTCGGTCACCTGGATCAGCTTCTGCTCAACCATGGTGTTGAAGTTGCGTTCGACTTCGGTCACCTTGGCATGCATGCGTTGTTCGAGCCGATCGCGATGGCCATCTGCGTCCTGGCGCGAGCGCAGATTGCCGCTGGTGATCTGCAGGCCCAGGGTCAGCAACAGCATGGCCAAGCCAAGCTCGAGCCATTGGAGCAGGTCGGACGCAGGCAGCACCTGACCGGCCAGCAGGGCTGTTGCTATCGAGCCGAGCAGCAGGCTCAGCCAAGTGAAATGGCCGCCCACCTGGTCCGCAAACGCTGCGCGAGACGAAGCGCTGTGCGACTGCCAGTTCAGGACGCCATAGCAGACCAGCGCCGCCAGCATTTCCAGCGCCAACAGCGCTGGCCAAATCGCCTCGGGCAAGGGTGAGTTGGCGAGCTGATTCATAGGCATCAGGACCAGTTGCAGCAGCAGGATCGGCCCCAGCCAGCGCCTTGACCAAGCGACCTGGTGCAGCAGGAATTTCACGCCGCAAAGCAGCAGCAAGGCCAGCGCGAGGGACTTCATGGCGCTGGCTTGACCGTTCGCACTCAGGTGCAGAATTTGCCAGCTGAGCATCATCCCGATCAGGTAATGCATCAGCCTTGCACCCGGATGCAGGCGCGCCAGCAGGCTCAAGGTGATGATCATCAGGGTCAGCATGGCGGCCATCCAGGCCGGGGCTGCTTGCACGAAACTCGCAATCCAGTCGACGTCTTCTCCCAGGCGCGAGTGGGTGGTGGAGTCGATGCTGGCTTGCGCTGTCAGGTGCAGTGTTGCCGCAGCAATCTGGATCGCAGGGTGCCGTTTTCGCGCAACTGCGCTGATGAATTTTCTTGACGGCTTTTGCATGTTGACCGGATTGTGCAAGCCGAAACAGGCTGGCGGGACCGATCCTGGCCCGGGCGACAATATTGCCTCTTCAAGCTACAGAAAACGCCAACGTAATGCTCACTTTGTCGCTTCAATTCGCCGACCCGCGGCACCGCGCGCTGCTGCCTCGCCACAAAGTCAGGCGCTGGCTGCGCGCAGCCCTTGAATCGGCGGCGGAAGTCACCGTGCGCATCGTCGACAGCGATGAAGGCCGACAGTTGAACCATCAATTCCGCGCCAAGGACTATGCGACCAATGTGCTGACTTTCGACTACAGCCATGAGCCGGTGGTGGTCGCCGATCTGGTGATTTGCGCCGAGGTGGTCGAGCGCGAGGCGGCAGCGGCGGGGATCGACATCGCTGCGCATTACGCCCATCTACTGGTGCATGGTGCCTTGCATGCGCAGGGTTATGACCATGAAGTGGACGACGAGGCGGCCTGCATGGAGGCGCGAGAAACCGAGCTCTTGCTGGCGCTGGGCTTTGCCGACCCCTATGCAGTGGAAGCCGCAGCGCCGGGACGGCGTTAAATCTTCAGCCCCGCTTCAGCAGCCGGGCCGCTTCGAGCGCGAAATAGGTCAACACGCCATTGGCGCCGGCGCGCTTGAAGGCGAGCAGCGACTCCATCATCACCGCGTCATGGTCAAGCCAGCCATTGGCCGCTGCGGCTTTGAGCATCGCGTACTCGCCGCTGACCTGGTAGGCGAATGTCGGCACATGGAATTCGTCCCTGACGCGGCGCACGATGTCCAGATAGGGCATGCCGGGCTTGACCATCACCATGTCAGCGCCCTCGGCCAGGTCGAGGGCGACTTCGCGCAAGGCTTCGTCGCTGTTGCCGGGATCCATCTGGTAGGTCTTTTTGTCGGCCTTGCCCAGATTGCCTTTGGATCCGACCGCATCGCGAAACGGGCCGTAGAAGGCACTGGCGTACTTGGCGCTGTAAGCCATGATGCGGGTGTGGATCAGGCCGTTGGCTTCCAGGGCCTGACGGATCGCGCCGATACGTCCGTCCATCATGTCGCTGGGCGCGACGATGTCGACGCCGGCCTGCGCCTGCACCAAAGCCTGCCGGGTCAGCAATTCGACCGTGCGGTCATTGATGATGTAGCCGCTGTCGTCGAGCACACCGTCCTGGCCATGACTGGTGAACGGGTCGAGCGCGACGTCGGTCAGGATGCCCAAACCGGGGAACTGCTGCTTCAAAGCCCGCACCACGCGCGGCACCAGGCCGTCCGGGTTGATCGCCTCGATGCCGTCTGGTGTCTTCAACGAGGCGTCGATGACCGGAAACAGCGCCAGCACCGGAATGCCCAGGGCCACGCATTCCTCGGCAACGAGCAGCAATCGATCCAGGCTCAAGCGCGACACGCCCGGCATCGACAGCACCGGCTCAACCCGGTCGACCCCTTCATGCACGAAGACCGGCAGGATCAGGTCGCTGCTGCTCAGGCCATGCTCGCGCACCAGGGCGCGGGTGAAGGCATCGCGGCGCAGGCGCCGCGGGCGACTGGCTGGAAACGGGGCGGGAATCTGGGCGCTACGGGACATGCATTGCTCCAATCAGATGGCCAGCGCTGGCGCGCTGAGGCGGTAGCCCTGGATGATAGCCCTCGGCTTGTCGGTGCCATGCCTTCGTCAACCGCGCCGGGCCGCATAATGCACCCATGCTCTGGCTCAAATCCTTTCACATCATTTTCGTGGCGAGTTGGTTCGCCGGCCTCTTCTACATGCCGCGTATTTTTGTCAACCTGGCGATGGTGCCGGCTGACAGCCATGCCGAGCGTGAGCGGCTGCTCTTGATGGCGCACAAGCTGTACCGGTTCATGAACCTGCTGATGATCCCGGCGCTGGGATTTGGCGCCTGGGTCTGGAGCGAAAACTTCGCGGGCTTCAATCAGCCCTGGATGCATGCCAAGCTGCTGTTGGTGGTTGGCGCGGTCGGCTACCACCATGTCTGCAGGAGCATTCTGCGCAGCTTTGATCAGGCCGCCAACCGGCGCAGTCACCGCTGGTTCCGGGTTTTCAACGAGATCTCGGTGCTTCTGTTCGCGGCCATCGTGATCCTGGTGGTCGTCAAGCCGTTCTGAGATCCACGGCATGGTGCGACGCCAAAGTTCCGCCACCTGGTTGTTGTTGGCTTACCTCGCGTTGGTCGTCTATGCCAGTCTGTACCCGTTCTGGCCCTGGAGTTGGCCGCCCGGACTGACGCTGAACGCCATCATCGGCCTGCCCTGGCCGAAGTATTTCGGCATTTTCGACCAGCAAGTCAACCTGCTCGGCTATCTGCCGCTGGGCTTGCTCGGTTTTGCCGCAGCGCTGCGCAGCGGTTTCGATCTGCGTGCGGCCTTGTTGTTCGGCCTGCTGCCTTGGCCGGCGCTGTCCTTCCTGACGGAAACCCTGCAGTATTTTCTGCCCGGACGGGTGCCTTCCTTGTCTGACTGGTTGCTCAATTCAGCCGGCGCGTTGGTCGGAACGCTGCTCGGCTTGTTACTGCATTTCCTTGGCTGGTTGCGGCGCTGGCCCGATGTGCGCGAATACTGGTTCGAGCCGAACAGCGCCGGCGCCCTGGCGCTGCTGGCGCTGTGGCCGGTCGGGCTCTTGTTTCCAACTCCGGTGACGCTGGGCCTGGGGCAATGGCTGCCGCATCTGCAGGTGCTCGCGTTTGATGCCTTGGAGGGAACGCCCTGGGCTTTGCAATGGCTGGACGAACCGGCGGCCTCGGCGCGCTTCTTGTCGCCGGGCTTGGAGGCGATCACCATCGCGCTCGGCTTGCTGGGTCCGGTGCTGCTGGCGCTGTCGGTGGCGCGGCCGGGAATGCGCCGGATGGGCCTGTTCCTGGCGGTGCTTGTCCTCGGTCTGCTGGTGACCG
>JBIKPD010000375.1:0-4041 GCA_044357665.1 Roseateles sp.
TCTGCATAACCCCTCACGGCTTGGAGAGCATCCCAAGGTCGTGAGCCGGCCGGCTGGGCGCAATGCGCAGCGAAGTAAAGGGGGAGGCGACGGTATGCCGGCGCCGGAGGACATGAGCGCAGTATTGCGCCCAGTCGGCCAGCCCACCCGCCAGCCAATCCAAAACCCAGTTCCCGATCAGCCGATCATTTCAGCCCGCCGCTCAGAAACTGCTGCAGGCGTTCGCTTTGCGGGTGGTTCAGCACTTCGCGCGGATGGCCTTGTTCTTCGACCCGGCCCTGGTGCAGGAACAGCACATGGTTCGAGACCTCACGGGCAAACCCCATTTCATGGGTGACGACGATCATCGTGCGGCCTTCGGCGGCAAGGTCGCGCATCACCTTGAGCACGTCGCCGACCAGTTCTGGATCAAGCGCCGAGGTCGGCTCGTCGAACAGCATCACCTCCGGGTCGACTGCCAGCGCGCGCGCGATCGCCACGCGTTGCTGCTCGCCGCCCGACAACTGTGCCGGGTAGGCCTGCTGGCGCTGCGCCATGCCGACTCTTGCCAGCAGGGCCTGGGCCTTGTCGATCGCCTCGGCCCTGGGCAGACCGAGCACATAAATCGGCGCTTCGATGACGTTTTCGAGCACCGTGCGGTGGGCCCAAAGGTTGAAGTTCTGGAACACGAAAGCCAGCCGCGCACGCCAATGCTGCAACTGCTTGGCATCGGCCGCTTTGAGGCTGCCATCGCGGTCGCGGACCAGCTTGAGCTCCTCACCGGCCAGTGATAAACGGCCTTGATGCGGCTGCTCGAGCAGGTTCAGACAGCGCAGAAAAGTGCTCTTGCCCGAGCCGCTGGAGCCGATCAGGGTGATCACATCGCCAGCATTGGCTGACAGCGACAAGCCTTTGAGCACCTCGCGCTCGCCATAGCGCTTGTGCAAGTCTTCGACGATCAGACTGGCAGTCATGGTTTCAGCCTTCAAGCGCCGAGCAGCTTGCCGGTCCGCAGCGCTTGCCGTCCCGCGACCTTGGCCACCTTCATGCCGGCGCTGGCAAAACGGGTTGATTCGCGTGCGAACAGCAGACCGTCGACCGGGCTTTTCAGCTCGGTGACGCTGGCGCTGATCGGGCAGATCACATGGGCGATCACATCGCCCGTAGCCACGGTTTCGCCGGGTTGGCGCAAAAAGGTCAACAAGCCCGCACTGGGCGCCTTGATCGGCATGCAGCCGGCCAATGGCCGGGCGTCTCCAAGCGCTGGTGGCAGCGGCGCCACGGCGCCCTTGATGAGACCGCGGAAGGCCAGAAAAGCCAGCAGATTGTCGGCATCGCTGCTGGCCAGATCATGTTCGACATCGGCGCTGCCGCGCAACTCGACCGTCACGGCCAGACAGGCTTGAGGGATCGGAAAACGCCCTTCAAAGCGTTCGGCCCATTGCCACCAGACCTGCGAGCAGGCTTCGTCAAACGGGTTGTCGCCCGAGTCCTTGGCCAGCAGGGTCAGACGCGCGCCAAGGTAGCGCGCCAGCGGCTCGCAATCGGGCCAGCAGGGCGTTTCGGTATACAGATGCATGACGGCCTGGGCATCGCAATGCAGGTCGAGCACGATGTCGGCGTCGCAGCTCAAGCCCATCAGCGTCTTGCGCAGCGATTGCAACTCGGTGCCGACCTCGGCTGCGGCCACCGCTGCTTTCAGCTCGCGGCGCAGCACCTGGCAGTTGTGGGCTTGGTCCTGATTTAAATGTGGCTCGGCCGCGAGCGCCGCAGTCTCGATCTGGTCGGGGTAATGGCGGTTGAAGTTTTCGCCCGAATTGGCTTCGAAGCGGCCCAGATGGCCATGCAGCAGGAACTGCGACAGGCCGATCGGGTTGGCCATCGGCACCAGGATGATTTCACCCTGGATGAGGCCGGCGGCTTCGAGCGCATCGAGCTTGCTGCGCAGATGGTGGGCCACCAGCATGCCGGGCATCTCGTCGGCATGCAGCGAGGCCTGCAGATAGGCTTTGAGCCCTGAGCCCGGCTGCCCGTAATGCAGCGACAGCAATTCACGCTGGGTGCCCGGAGCCGGGGAGAGAAGCAGGTGTTTTTGAATTTGCATGGTTTGGGCTCAGCGCGGCAGCAAGGGTTTCAACCAGCGGGCTTCGGCTTTGTGGAACAGCCCGACCAGCACCAAGGTCAACAGAAAATAAAGCATTGCCGCGGTGATGAAAGCCTCGAAGGGAATGTAATGGGTCGCGTTGACCTGGCGCGCTGCGCCGGTCAGGTCGAGGATTGTGACGACGCTGGCCAGCGCCGTGCCATGCAGCATGAAGATCGCTTCGTTGCTGTAGGCCGGCAGCGCGCGGCGCAGCGCTGAAGGCAGGACGATGCGGCGGAACATCACGCTGCGGCTCATGCCGATCGCCTGGGCGGCTTCGATCTCGCCTGCCGGCAAGGCACGGATGCTGCCGGCGATGATTTCGGTGGTGTAAGCGCAGGTGTTGAGTGTGAAGCTCAGGCAGGCGCAAAACCATGCCGAACTGAGTAACTGCCAGAAAACACTCTCGCGCACCGCTTCGAATTGCGCCAGGCCGTAATAGATCAGGAACAGTTGCACCAGCATCGGCGTGCCGCGAAAAACATAGGTGTAGACCCAGATCAGCCGCGAAATCCAGCTGCCTTGCAGGCTGCGCAACAGGGCCAGTGGAATCGCCAGGGCCAGGCCCAGCAGCAGCGAGATCAAGAGCAGGGCCAGCGTCGTCAGCGCGCCGTCCAGATACAGGGCGATGTTGTCGGCAACGATGTCAAAGCTCACAAGCGGCCCTGGCTGACGCCGGTCGACAGGCGTTTTTGTAACTGCGCGAAGAACAGCTCGGAGACGCTGGTGAAACCCAGATAAATCAGCGCCACGGCCAGATAGAAGACAAACGGTTCCCGCGTCGTGCCGGCCGCTTGCTGGCCGCGCGTCATCAGGTCTGACAGGCCGATCACCGAGACGATCGCCGTGCTCTTGATCAGCACCAGCCAGTTGTTGGCCAGCCCGGGCAACGCATGGCGCAACATCTGTGGCCAGGTGATGCGCCAGGCGATCTGCCGGGGCGACATGCCCAGGGACAGACCCGCTTCGGCTTGGCCCGGCGGCAGCGCCAGAAAAGCGCCACGGAAAGCCTCGGTCAGGTAGGCGCCGAAAATGAAACCGATCGTCAGCACGCCCGCCGCATAGGGGTTGATGTCGATGTAGTCCTCATGGCCGACCGACAGGGCCAGGGCATTCAAGCCAACTTGGCCGCCATAGAAAATCAACAGCATCAAGAGCAGGTCGGGCACCCCGCGGATCAGCGTGGTGTAGATCAGGGCCAGGCCGCGTGCCCAGCGCCAGTTCGACAACTTGGCCATCGCGCCGGCCAGACCCAGCAGCATCGCCACGGCCAGCGAAGCCAGCGCCAGGCTCAGCGTCACCGCAGCGCCTTCGAGCAGGCTTGGCAGGAAGCCGTGCAGCATAGTCAGTCAGGCCGGCTCATGGCTTGGGCCAGACGTCGTACTCGAAGTACTTGTCATTCAGTTGCTTGTAGCGGCCATTGGCCCGCAGCGCGGCCATCGCCTCGTTGAACTTCTTGCCCAGGGTCGCCGCATCGGCTTTGCGCAGGCCGACACCGGTGCCGACGCCGAAATATTTGGTGTCGAAATAGCTCGGGCCGATGAAAGCAAAACCGCGACCCTCGGGCTTCTTCAAGAACCCCAGATCGACCGCCACCTGGTCAGCCAGCGTCAGGTCGATGCGGCCCGACTTCAGGTCCAGAAATGCCTGATCCTGGGTGGCGTAATGGACGATTTCGCTTTGCTTGAAAGTTGCCATCACGAAGGCTTCGTGGATGGTGGCGCGCTGCACGCCGATCTTCTTGCCCTTCAAGCCGGCGGCGGTCATCTCGAACTGCAGGCCCGACCTGGCGGCAAAGCGGGCCGGTGTTTTGTAATAGGCGTCGGAGAAGGCAATCGCCTTCTTGCGCTCGTCGGTGATCGACATCGAGGCGATGATCGCGTCGATCTTGCGCGCTTGCAGGGCCGGAATCAGGCCGT
>JBIKPD010000377.1:0-4028 GCA_044357665.1 Roseateles sp.
TCATCATCATGCTGGCCTATGCCGTGCGGCGCCTGCCCTATGCGCTGCGCTCCTGCGTGGCGGCCCTGCAGCAGGTGCATCAATCGCTCGAAGAAGCGGCCGAAAGCCTCGGTGCCACCAAGCTGCGAACGATCCGGCGGGTACTGGTGCCCTTGATGGCTGGCGGCATCCTGGCTGGTTTTGTGACCAGTTTCATCACTGCAGCGGTCGAGCTTTCGGCCACCATTTTGCTGTCATCGAGCGAGTCGCAGGCGCCGATGAGCTATGGCATCTACCTCTATATGCAGAGCATTTCAGGCCGAGGCCCGGGTGCGGCGCTGGGGGTGCTGGCGATCCTGGTGGTCGCGTTCGGCACCGGCTTGTCGCATTGGGTGCTCGAGCGTGGCAGCAAGCGCCGGGTCGACGCTGCGGCCGCCACCGCCTGAACCAAGCAAGGGCCATGAAAAAAGTCTCGCTCCAATGCCGCAATATCCGCCTGTCCTTTGGCGCCACCGAGGTGCTGAAGGGCGTCAGCCTTGACATCGTTCCGGGCGAGTTCTTCGCCCTGCTGGGGCCTTCAGGTTCGGGCAAATCGACGCTGCTGCGGCTGATCGCCGGCTTCCAGCAACAGCAGCAGGGCGAATTGCTGATCGACGGCAAGGATGTCAGCGGCCAGCCGCCCTGGCAGCGTGAGGTCGGCATGGTGTTCCAGAGCTATGCGCTGTGGCCGCATCTGACGGTCTGGGACAACGTGGCCTTCGGGCTGGTCGAACGCCGGGTCGACGCGGCCGCGATCAAGGCCAGAGTCGGCGCGGCGCTGGAGCAAGTCGATCTGTCGCCCTTTGCCCAGCGCAGGCCGAGCCAGTTGTCGGGCGGGCAGCAGCAGCGGGTGGCGCTGGCGCGCACCCTGGTGACCGAGCCGCAGTTGCTGCTGCTCGACGAGCCGCTGTCGAATCTGGACAAGACGCTGCGCGTGCAGATGCGCCAGGAGCTGCTGGCGATGCAGCGCCGCCTGGGCCTGACGACGATTTTCGTCACCCACGACCAGGAAGAGGCGATGACCACGGCCGACCGCATGGCCGTGCTCGACCAGGGCTTGGTGCAGCAGGTGGGCAGCCCGGTCGAGCTCTACGACTATCCGGTCAATGCCTTTGTGGCCGGCTTTGTCGGCACGATGAATCTGCTGACCGGCAAGGTGCGCTCGCGCAGCGCCGGCCTGCTGACACTCGACATCCCCGATGTCGGCTTGCTGCAACTGCCGGTCGATGCGCAAAGCCCGCAGACCGAGTCGATGCAGCTCAGCGTCCGTCCGCATGCGCTGCGCCTGGCGCCAGCCGCGCAGGCCAGGGATGAGCGCTTCATCTGGCTCGAAGGCCAGGTCGAAGCCGCTGAATTTCTGGGCATGGCGACGCGCTACCTGGTGCGGGTCGGCAAACAAAGGCTCAGCGTCGATCACCCGCATCAGATGGGCTTGGCAGGGTTCTCGCCCGGCGCTGCCGTGGCGCTGGGCATCGACCCCTCACAGCTTCGCTTGTTCGGGGCCTGAGGCTGGAGAATCGCGGGGTGTTGCGGGCGGTTTGACCTCGGCACCGGTTTCAGCTGCGCCCTGCTGTGGTGGCGCTTTGAGCATCAGGTCGATATAAGCGCTCTCGTTCTGCCGGATCAGCAAGCGCACCGGCAGGTATTGCAAGCTCGGCGCCAGCCAGACTTCGGCACTGAGATCAACGCTGGTCGCCGTCGACGGTTTCAGACGCCAGGTCGCCAAGGGACCCATCGGCGTCTGCAACAGTTCTTCGCCCATCACCTCATAACGCCAGAGGTATTGCTTTCTCGGCAAGGCCAGCGGCAGCTCAACCACATGACCGATGCGCAGGGCTTCGCGGCCAGTAGCAAACAACCAGCTCAATTGCACGAACTGGCTGGCAGCATCCTGTGAACCCGGCGGCGCCGCTTCAACAGTGCCGTTGCCAAGAGTCAGCTTGTCGCCCTGGAACAGCACCGAGACACGGCGTCGCGCCGCGAGCAGCACCCTGGTGTCCTCGTCATAGCGCTTAGGAGCAATGCCGGCAGCAGTCAATTCGCCATCGCTGCTCATATGCCGCGTGATCAGCGGTGCGAAAGCAGGCCCGACCGAGACATCAAGATGGACCTGGTAACGGTTCGCCTGACGGATCCATTCAACCTGTGCATTGCCGTTGACGGGGCCGCGGTAATTGCCGTTCAGCTCATAGCTCAAACGGGTCGACGGCGGCCATTCGACGCCCGCATCGCTGGCGGGCGGGCTGACCGGCGCCTCGGCGAGCGGTTCGATGATCGGCAGCAAAGCCTGCAGCGGCTCGATATTTTCAGGTGCCGAGGCCGCAGCCTCAGGCGCATTGACAAGGGGCTCCAATGACCCTGCCGCAGCCGCCGCCGGTGCAGCCAGCTTCTTCAGCCGTGGCGCGGGCGTCGGCGGCGGCTGAGCAATCAGCTCGCGCACATAGGCCACCGTCAATCGCGGCGGCGCTGCCGCCCCGCCCCAGCCCTCTTGCAAGCCCTGCACCACCCCGCCGAGCCAGATATGCGCGAGCAATACGGGCAGCACCAGCAAGGCCGGCATGAAACGCCGGTACCGCAAGATCAGCTCCCCGCAGCAGCCAGAAAACAGCTCAGGGAAGCAACTGCGCTGAGCCTGAAGCGGAAGGTCAGCCAGGCCGCAACACCAAAGGTCGGATACAGGCGCCGGTCGACCAGATAGCAGACGATCAGCATCACGCCATGCAGGACCAGGCCCGCATAAGCCGGCATCACCACCGCGACCCAGGCGATCAGTCCTGGCAACACGCCCCAGATGAAGGTCCGGGCCGAGGGTTCGACTTGCTTGAACGCCAGGCCCCAGTAAATGCCGCCAAGAAACGAGATGATCAGCGCGGCATAAGCCGACAAGGCAAAGCTGACCCAGGCATGGGCGTCAAGACTGCGCTCACCGAGCAACCAGACCAGCAGCGCGCCGATCACGAACGGCGCCAGACCGGCATGTCCAAGCTTCAGCGCGATCGGGTTCAACGGCTTATCGGTCAACAGGCCTGGCTGCGGCATTGGGTGCTCGCTCACGATTTGGCTGCAGCCAGCAGACGCTTTTCAAGCTGCTCGGCCGTCAAGGCGCCAGGCGCACGGTTTCCGTCCTCGAAGATGATCGCCGGTGTACCGTTGAGCCGGTAGCGGCGGGCCAGGGCCAGATTGCGTTCGATCGCGGTATCGTCACAGGCGGCTGCGATCTTGGCGGGTGGCTTGGCATCGACCATCCAGGCGATCCAGGTGTTGGTGACCTCCTTGGCGCACCAGATCGCACGCGCCTTTTCCGGTGAGTCGCCGCCCAGGATCGGGACCAAAAAGGTGTAGACGGTGATGTCCTTGACGTCCTGCAGCGTCTTCTCGAAACGCTTGCAATAGCCGCAATTCGGGTCGGCGAAGACAGCGATGCGGCGCTTGCCATTGCCGTTTTTCCAGACCACCGCATCCTTCAGGGGCAGGCCGGCAAAATCGATCAGATTGATCTTGGAGACCCGCTCTTCGGTCAAATTGCGGCGCGTGCGCAGATCGATCAACTCGCCTTCGATCAGGTAATTGCCTGCCGCGTCGGTGTAGCGGATTTCATTGCCGATGCGGATTTCCCACAGACCGGCCATGGCGCTGGGGCGCACCTCCTCGATCTTGGGCAGACCGGCGAGCCGATCTGTCAGCGCTTTGCGGATCACCGCTTCATTGGCCTGGGTCAGCAACGGCAAGGCCAAGGCAAGGGTCATACCCAGCGATTTGAAGTTCAGTTGAAACATGTTTTGTCTGATTTGAAAATTGAAGGTTTCAAGCACCCAGCGCCCGCGCCGTCAGCCAGCGTTTGAGCGCCGGCAGACGATTCAAAGCCGTCATGCCCTGATTGCGCAACAGGCGCAGCGGACTCGCCTGGCTGGCAAATACTCGCTGCAAACCATCGGTCAATTCGCCCATGGCCCAGGTGGCCGCCAGGCGCTGGCGCGCATAGCGGCGCAACAAGCGCTCATCGTTCAAGG
>JBIKPD010000072.1:0-13887 GCA_044357665.1 Roseateles sp.
GCCTGTACCACCGAGGGTGTGTTGCGCGCACCCAGCAGGTTGGCGATCTGGCCTGCCAGATCGACCGGCTGAACGAAGTTCTTGTTGATGCCGCGCAGTTGCAGCAGGGTGTTGGTGGCTGCCATGGTTGGGGGCTCCATCAGACCGCCGCGTGCCAGCAACGCAGGGTCCGGCCGGCCGACATGGCGACAGGCAGGGGCATGCTCAGGCAGGCCGGGCTGGCGCGATCGCAGCGCGGCCTGAAGGCGCAACCTGGTGGCAAATGCAGCAGTGAGGGCGTCATGCCGGGAATCTGCTGCAGCGGGCGGCCATGGGTTGCGCGGGTGGGAATGGAGTTGATCAGGCCCTGCGTGTAGGGGTGCGAGGGTTGGTGCACGACATCAGCCGTGGCGCCGCTTTCGACGATGCGCCCGGCATACATCACCGCGATGCGGTCAGCCAGTCCCGAGACCACGGCCAGGTCATGCGTGATCCAGATCATCGCGGTACCGGTTTCGCGGCAGAGTTTTTGCACTTCGTACAGGATCTGCGCCTGAATGGTGACATCAAGCGCCGTCGTCGGTTCGTCGGCAATGATCAGCTTGGGGCGGTTGAGCATCGCAATGGCGATGGCAACGCGCTGGCGCATGCCGCCGGACAGCTGGTGCGGATAGGCCAGCAGGCGCTCGGCTGGCGACGCCATGCCGACCATGGTCAAGGCGTCCTGCGCACGGGCGCGAGCCGCCGCAGCACTGACCTTCTCATGGGCATGGATCGCTTCGACCATCTGCGTGTCAACCCGCAGGACCGGGTTCAGCGTCATCATCGGGTCCTGGAAAATCATGGCGATTTCCTTGCCGCGCAATTGCTGCAGACGCGACTCGGGCTGCCCCACCAATTCTTCGCCCAGGTAGCGGATCTTTCCGCCCACGATGCGGCCCGGCGCATCGATCAAGCCGATGATTGAAAAGCCGGTGATGCTCTTGCCCGAACCGGATTCGCCGACCAGGCCCAGGATCTCGCCCGCCCGCACCTGCAGGTCGACGCCGTCCACGGCCTTCACCACACCGCCATGGGTGAAAAAATGGGTTTGCAGACCTTGGACTTCCAGCACCGGCAGCGCGGCCGACAAATTCAGTGACTCATTCATCGGTCAATGGGCGTTGTGCGGGTTGAGGATGTCGCGCAAATGGTCACCCACCAGGTTGATGCCGATGATGGCCAGGGCCAGGGCAATGCCGGGGAAAAAGGAAATCCAGTAATCGCCCGACAGCATGAATTCAAAGCCATTGGCAATCAGCATGCCCAGCGAAGGCTCGGTGACCGGCACACCGACACCGAGGAAGGAAAGCGTCGATTCCAGCGCAATCGCATGAGCCAGGTCGATGGTGGCGATCACGATCAAGGGCGGCAGGCAGTTGGGCAGCATATGGCGCAGCAGGATGCGCGGTGCGCCCAGCGCCATGCATTGCGCGGCCTCCACATATTCCTTGGCTCGCTCGACCAAGGCGGCGCCGCGCGCCGCGCGGGCGAAATAAGCCCATTGCACGATGATCAGCGCGATGATGACCTTGTCCACCCCCTTGCCCAGGATGGCCAGCAGGATCAAGGCCACAAGGATGGCGGGAAAGGACAACTGGATGTCGACGATGCGCATCACCAACGCATCGATCCAGCCGCCAAAATAAGCTGCCGTCAGCCCGGCAATACTGCCGATGGCCAGAGCCGCACCGACTGAAATGCCGCCCACCATCAAGCTGGTTCGCAGGCCGTAGAAGATCGCTGACAGCAGGTCCCGCGCCTGGCTGTCGGTGCCCAGCCAATAGGTGAAGGTGCCGGCCGAGTTCTGGCTGCCCGGTGGCAGCTTGGAATCGAAAATATCCAGCTTGCCGAGGTCATAGGGGTTCTGCGGCGAGATCGCCGAAGCGAACAGCGCCAGGCCGACCGCCAGCAGCAGCAAGGCCAGGCCGAACAGGGCCAGTTTGCTGGCAACGAATTCGCGCCGCAGGCGCTGCCCGGGAGTTTCGGGCCGGGGCAACAGGGCAAGCTCGGGGAAGGGAGTAGGGGTCACGTTCATGCTTTGGCTGCCTGCAGACGCACGCGCGGGTCGAGCACCGAGTAGAGGATGTCGGTCGCCAGGTTGAGCATGACCAGAAAGAACACGATCAGGATCAGATAGGCCACGACCACCGGCCGGTCCAGCGTGATGATCGAGTCGAGAAGCAGCTTGCCCATGCCTGGCCAGGCAAAAATGGTTTCGGTCACCACCGCAAATGCCACGACCTGGCCAAACTCCAGGCCTAGGACGGTGACGATGGGGATCATGATGTTCTTGAGCAGATGTACGCGCAGGATGCGGCTCCAGGCCAAGCCTTTGGCGCGAGCGAACTTGATGTAGTCCATCGGCAAGGCTTCGCGCGTCGCGGCACGGGTGACGCGGATGATCAACGCGCCCTTGGCCATCGCGATGGTGCAGGCAGGCAAGATCAGATGCTGCAAGCCATCCATGGTGAGAAAACTCAGGTCCAGCCTGCCGAGCCAGATGGTCTGGCCGCGACCGCCTGAGGGCAACCAGCCCAGGTAGACCGCAAACACCATGATGAGCATCAGGCCTACCCAGAAACTGGGCAATGAAAATCCCAGCACCGAACCGGTCATGATGCCGCGTGTACTCAGCGCTTGCGGTTTCAGGCCGGCCCAGATGCCCAGGGGCACACCGAGCAGCGCCGCCAGGCTGATCGAGATGACGGCCAACTCCAGCGTCGCCGGCATGCGCTCCAGAATCAGTCCCATGGCCGACTGGCCGGTGAGAAAGCTCTTGCCGAAATCGAACTGTGCCGCGTGCGCCATGAAGACGCCGTATTGCACCCACAAGGGTTTGTCCAGACCGAAGTTGACACGAATCGCGTCGCGATCGAGTTCGGTAGCCTCGGGGCTGGCCATCATCGAGACCGGATCGCCAACCACATACAGGCCGACAAAAACCAGCCCCGACATCACGGCCATCACCAGCAGGGCCTGCAACAGGCGGCGAATGAGAAAGGCAAGCATGGGTGATCCGCCGTCAGGGCGGCGCAAAGAGTCTCAGGGAATATGGCTCAGCCGCCGTCAGCTCACTTGACCAGGGTGACATGCTGCACCATGGTCTGTTGGTCGGCTCGGCCATCGAAAGTGATGCCCTTTTTCATCGCCCACACCGAATGTTCGAAGTGGACCGGCAGCATGGCGAAATCAGCCATGGCCACCTCGCTGGCTTTGGCCAAAGCCGCTGCGCGCGGGCCGTCCTCCATCAAGGTGGCTGACTCGGCCACCAACTTGTCCATCTCGGAGTTGGAATAGCGACTGCGGTTGGTGGTGCCTTGCCCTTTGTCCTTGTTGGGTGTCACCAGTAGCGAGTTCAAGGTGTTGGACATTTCGCCGGTCGCCGTGCCCCAGCCCGCCATATAAGCGCTGTAGGAATGCGAGTCGCGATTCTTGAAGAAGACAGCCGGTGCATTCGCATCGATGCTGGTCTTCACGCCGATGCGGGTCCACATGGCGGCAATCGTCTGCGCGACCTTGATGTCATTGATGTAGCGGCCATTCGGGGTGCCCAGGACGATCGTGAAACCATCCGGGTAGCCCGCCTCCTTGAGCAGGGCCTTGGCCTTTTCGGTGTCGACTTTCGGTGCCATCGCCAGATTCTTGCTCGCG
Organism: Roseateles sp.; assembly: GCA_044357665.1. Lineage (GTDB taxonomy): Bacteria > Pseudomonadota > Gammaproteobacteria > Burkholderiales > Burkholderiaceae_C > Paucibacter_A. The sequence continues at coordinate 3,673 of JBIKPD010000072.1, forward strand.
CCGGCCATCGGGTAAGGCAGCAACTGTCCGGCGGGAGTGCCGACGCCGCCCATGATGCGCGCCACCAGGGCATGTCGGTCCAGACCCAGCGACAGGGCCTCACGCACTCGTTTGTCGAGCAGCGGGTTCTTGCCCTTGGTGCCCTCGATGCCGGGCGTCTGTTCGCCAAACTGGTCCAGCGCGACATAGATGATGCGGCTCGACGCCTTGGTCACCACCGTGAGCTTGGGGTCTTTTTGCAGGCGTTCGAGCACATCTGTGGGCGGATCCTCCACCAGATCAACATCCCCGGAGAGCAGGGCCGCGACGCGCGCGGCAGGGTTGCTAATGGGACGGTAAATGACCTTGTCCCAGTCCGGTGTACGGCCCCAGTAATGTGGGTTGCGCTCGAAGATGACCTCGACGCCACGTTTCCAGGAAACAAACCGGTAGGGGCCTGCGCCGACCAGGCCGAGGCCGCCATTGAGTTCGGTGGTGGACTTGCCTTCGGGCAGGGGGCCGGCCATGGCCTTGGCCGACATGATGGGCAGACCCACCATATTGACGGCCAGCAGCGGGTAAGGGACTGCCGTGGTGATGCGCACCGTCAGCGGGTCGACCGCCTCGACTTTGTCAACTTGCTGGAGGTAGATCTTGAATGACGATGGGCTGTTCGGTACCTTGGACACCCGGTCGAAGGTGAAGACCACATCGGCGGCCGTCATCGGCGAGCCGTCAGAAAACTTCACGCCAGGGCGCAGATTGAAGGTCCAGACCTTGCCCTTCGAAGACCAGGATTCGGCCAGGCAGGGTTTGATGCTGAGTTCTGCACCGGCGCAGACGAGGCCTTCGAACAAGGTCTGCGACAACTGGATATTGGGCGTGAGCGAGTGGTACTGCGGGTCCATCGAAGTCGGTTCGGTCTTGAGAGCGACCACCAGGTCGCGGGCGAACGCAGCGGGGGCTATTCCGATGGCTGCAGTGACTGCAACTGACATCGCCCAGCGGCAGATGGCCGGATGATGGGGCAAATTTCCTCGCATGAAGCTTCTCCTGAATGGTGGTGGGAATGAAGAATTACCTTTTTGTGCCGATGATGCAAGCACAAGTTGTGCCATTCATGCTGACATCTGCTTGAGAACAGAAAAAAGGCTTTTCTACCGGCTGAGTATGACGCCTCGGCGCGGCGGCAAGAAGTCCGGTTTACCCTACGCTTTGCTGGGCGAAGAAAGGCCGCGCTGCACCGATTGCTTTGGCAAAAGCGGCCAGAATGCCTCATTCTCAAGACTGCAGAACTGGAACTCAAATGCGTGAATTCGAACGGTTGACCGAATTGGCTGACCTGGTGGGACAAGAGATCGGCCTGAGCGACTGGCTGCTGGTCGATCAGGCGAGGATCCAGCGTTTTGCCGATGCAACCGATGATCAGCAATGGATCCATACCTCGCCCGAGCGGGCCGCAGCCGGGCCCTTCGGCGGCACGATCGCACATGGTTTTTTGACGCTGAGCCTGTTGCCGGTTTTCTTCGAAACCGGCTTCAAGGTCGCCGAGACTCGAATGGGGCTCAACTACGGGCTCAACAAGGTGCGCTTTCCGGCGCCGGTGCCGGTCAACAGCCGGCTGCGCGGCCGCTTCAAGCTCCTGAGCTTCGACGCGATTGAAGGCGGCGTGCAGCTTTGCATCGAGGTCATGGTCGAACTTGAGGGCAAAAGCAAGCCGGTCTGCGTGGCCGAGTCAATGACGCGCCAATACCGTTGACGGCATCATCGGCTGGGCGCTTTCTGGCGCCGGGAGGCTCGGCCATGAAAGTATTGCTGATCGATGATCATCCGCTGATCCTGGCGGCCTTGAGCCATGTGATCGAGGCGCTCGGCAAAGAGGTCTCGGTGATTGCAGTCGACCATGCCGATGCAGCCCGGGTGGCCTTGAAAAGCCAGACCGATCTCGACCTGGTGCTGCTCGATTTGCACCTGGGTGAGATCAGCGGCTTCGACCTGCTGGACGAATTCTGCGCCGATTACCCGGCCTTGCCGATCGTGGTGATTTCAGCTTCGGAGCAGGCCGAAGATGTGATGCGGGCGATCGACCATGGCGCGATGGGGTTTGTGCCCAAGCGCAGTGGCACCGACTTGTTGACCGAGGCTTTGCAACTGGTGCTGGCGGGAGGCATCTATGTGCCGCCGCTGGGCTGCCTGCCGCAGCAGGCCATGGCCGAACCGGTCAAGCCAGGTCTGCCAGGCCTGACGCCCAGGCAAAACGCGGTGCTGGCGCTGCTGCTGCAAGGCAAGCCGAACAAGATCATTGCGCGCGAGCTCGATATTGCCGTGGATACCGTCAAGGATCATGTCGCTGCCGTGCTGAAGTTGTTGGGCGTCAGCTCACGCACCCAGGCGGTGCTGGCAGTCGGGCAACTGGTGCAAGGCAAGTCAGCCGCACCTTGATCCGGCTTCAGCTGGGCTGATAGCCCAGGCGCACATAGATGGGCGCAAAGGCCTCGGCCTGGGTGACCTCCAGCAGGCGCTCGCGCGCCAGTTCCAGCATCGCGATGAAGGTCACGACCAACACCTGCTGGCCGCGGCTGGGGTCGAACAACTGCTCGAACATGACGAAGCGCTGCCCTTGCAGGCGCCGCAGCACGATGCTCATATGTTCGCGCACCGATAGGTGTTCACGGCTGATCCGGTGGTGCTGGACCAGCTTGGCGCGCTGCAGGATGTCCATCCAGGCATCGCGCAGTTCATGTGGCTCGACGTCCGGGTAGCTCAGCTGCAGCGACTGCTCGACATGCACCTGAGCGCCGAGAAAATCCCGGCCCAGCAGAGGCTGGGCGTCAAGGCGGGCTGCTGCGAGCTTGATCTGTTCATATTCGAGCAGGCGGCGCACCAGTTCGGCGCGCGGATCCTCGGGCTCGATGCCCTCGGCGCTCTTCTTTGGCGGCAGCAACATGCGCGACTTGATCTCGATCAACATCGCCGCCATCAGCAGATATTCGCTCGCCAATTCAAGGTTGTGGCGCCGGATCTGCTCGACATAGCTGAGGTACTGGCGCGTCACATCGGCCAGCGGTATGTCGAGGATATTGAAGTTCTGGCGCCGGATCAGGTAGAGCAGCAGATCGAGCGGCCCCTGGAATGCCTCGAGAAAAATCTCCAGCGCATCGGGCGGGATGTACAGGTCGAGCGGCATCTGGAACAGCGGCTCGCCATAAAGCCTTGCAACGGCGACCGAGTCGACCGTTTCGGGCAGGCCTGGCACAGCGCCGGCCCCTGGATGCAAGGCAGGCAGGGCAGTCACGCTGGCAGCCCCTTCGTTCACCCCGCTGGGTTCACTTGGAGCCCGACTGGTAGACGTAAGCCTGCTGTTTCACCTTGGCGGTCTTGAAACTGGCTTGGGCGTCACGATCAACTTGCTTGTTCCACAGCAGGGCCATTCCGGCACGCTGCTCCTGTTCCAGCGTCGGTTTGCTGGCTTTCAGCGAATCGATCAAATCGCTGGTGTCGGATTTGTAGGCTTTCCAGAACAATGGCATATGGGCGTTTCAAAAATGTGCAGTTTAGCGCACCCTCATGCCCGGCTGGGCACCCGGGAAGGGCTCGAGCAGGTAGATGCCAGGATTGGCCTTTTCATCTCCATGGCTGGCGGCCAGCACCATGCCTTCGCTGATGCCGAACTTCATCTTGCGTGGCGCCAGGTTGGCCACCAGCAGGGTTAGCCGACCGACCAGATCGGCCGGCGCATAAGCGCTCTTGATGCCGCTGAAGACATTGCGCAGCCGACCTTCGCCGGCATCGAGCGTCAGTCGCAGCAGCTTGTCAGAACCTTCAACCGCTTCGGCGGCGACAATTTTCGCAATCCGCAGGTCGACCTTGGTGAAATCGTCGATCTTGATTTCGGCGGCCAGGTCTTCTCCGCCAGGGCTGATTTTTTCCACTGCTGGCGGCTCGAACAACTGATCGAGCAGTTTGGCGTCGACGCGCTGCATCAGATGCTCATAGGCGCCGATCTGGTGGGCCCCGAGCGCACGCATGGCGTCAGCGAACTGCAGCGGCTCGATCCGCAGAAAACTCTCGACCTTGCCTGCCAATGCCGGCAGTACCGGTTTCAGGTAGATCGTCAGCAGGCGAAACGCCTCGATGCAGACGCTGCAGACATCGTGCAGCACCGCCTCCGCACCCTCCTGCTTGGCCAGCTCCCAAGGCTTGTGCTGATCAACATAGGCGTTCACCCGGTCGGCCAGCGCCATCGTCTCGCGCAAGGCCTTGCCGAATTCACGCTCCTCGTACAACTCGACAATCTGCGGTGCCTGGGCCCGCATGGCGTCCAGCAATTGCCTGCCTTCGACGCCGAGATCGCCCGACAAACGGCCGTCGAAACGCTTGCTCAAAAAGCCTGCGGCGCGCGCTGCGATATTGATGTATTTGCCAACCAGATCGCTGTTCACCCTGGCGGTGAAATCGTCGGCATTGAACTCGATGTCTTCGACCTTGCCGTTCAACTTGGCAGCCAGGTAATAGCGCAGCCATTCGGCATTCAAGCCCAGGCCCAGGTACTTGAGCGGATCCAGGCCGTTGCCGCGGCTCTTGCTCATCTTCTCGCCGTTGTTGACGGTCACGAAGCCATGGACGAAGACATGGTTGGGCGTCTTGCGGCCGCTGAAATGCAGCATCGCCGGCCAGAACAGCGTGTGGAAATAGGTGATGTCCTTACCGATGAAGTGAATCTGCTCGACGCTGTCGTCAGCCAGGAATTCTTCAAAGCTCCGCGGCTCGCCATTGGCCGCTGCCCCGCCCTTGTCAAAATAGTTCTTCAGCGAAGCCAGATAGCCGATCGGCGCATCCAGCCAGACATAGAAATACTTGCCCGGCGCATCGGGAATTTCAATGCCGAAATAGGGTGCATCGCGGCTGATGTCCCAGTCGCCCAGTCCGCCCTTGCCGTCTTCGTCCTTGGCAAACCATTCCTTGATCTTGTTGAACACCTCGGGCTGCAAGCGGCCCGGTGTTTGCGTCCATTCTTCCAGGAAGGTGATGCAGCGGGTATCGCTGAGGCGGAAGAAGTAATGCTCTGAACTCTTCAGCACCGGCGCCGCGCCGGTCAGCACCGAGTAGGGCTGTTTCAGTTCGGTCGGCGTGTAGACCGCACCGCAGGCTTCGCAGGAGTCGCCATATTGATCCTTGGCGCCACATTTCGGGCATTCGCCCTTGATGAAGCGGTCAGGCAGAAACATCTGCTTTTCAGGGTCGAAGAACTGTTCAACCGACTTGATTTCGATCAGCTCATTGCGCCGCAACGCCCGATAGATGTCCTGCGACAACTGGTGGTTTTCGACCCCGTCGGTCGAATGCCAGTTGTCGAAAGCGATATGGAAACCGTCGAGATAGGCTTTGCGCCCGGAAGCAATGCCGGCAACGAACTGTTGCGGCGTCTTGCCGACTTTTTCAGCGGCAATCATGATCGGCGCGCCATGGGCATCGTCGGCGCAGACGAAATGCACCTGCTGCCCGAGCATGCGCTGAAAGCGCACCCAGATGTCAGCCTGGGTGTACTCCATGATGTGGCCAATATGGAAATTGGCGTTGGCGTAGGGTAGAGCGGTGGTGACGAAAAGCTTGCGGGTCATGTGGTCTTTGCGGCCTCGGCATTGCGCCGGGATGGGCATTATCTCAGGCCGGCTGATGGACGGTGCAGCCGAATCAGCCTGATCGCAGCGACGCCGACGAATGCCTTTGCCTCAGGACAGCAGCTGGCTTCAGGCGGCGGTGGGAGGCGTTGTGCCTTCGACAGGAGCTTGATCCTCGGCAGGCTCGGCGCCTTCAACGCCTTCCGCTTCGCCATCGGGCTTGTTGACCTTGCGCTGACGCTTTTCTTCGGTTTTGCGCTTCTTGGCCAATTCACGTTGGCGCTTTTCATATGAGTAGTTGGGTGTAGCCAAAGCCGTGCTCCTGCAAGGTATTCGCGGTGCGCGAAATTGGGTTTACTGTAACCGCTGCCGACTGTGGAGGTTCGGGCGATCGATCTGGAGCCGGATTTGACAAGCCTCATTTAGCGATCAAAGCTGAAAAAAACATGAAAAAAGACGGCTAAGTCGTTGATTTTAATAAAATCAAAAGCTATCCACCGCAACTGTGGATAACTTTGTGGACAAGGGCTTGGTGCCCGCGCCAAAGCCTTGCAGATTGGCGCTCCAGCTTAATCTGCCTCATTTCGAGGCAGGTCGTAGGGCTTCATATGAATCAAGGACTTAGCCTTCTGCGCGAAATAGTTCCGAAGCCTCGAATTGTTTTTTCCCCAGGTACTTGACGGCAATCGAAAAGGGGGATAAGTCAACGTCAGAAAGACCTGTTTCAGGCCCGATTCAGCCGTCGGGACTCGGCGCAGCCAGTAATTCGTCGGTGACCGGTGAATTGGCCGGCATGATGGCGCTCGCGATTCATTGGCAAATCCGGCTGATGCGACGGGCGGCTAAGATGGCCGACTTTTGCACAATGACAGCAGCAATGACTCAGGCACAAACAGGGCGTTCAACGCAGAAGTCCGACGATGGTTTCGAGTTGAAAGACAGTTCTCTGAGTTTGCTGGCCGTGATCTTGAAATCTGCCGATCTGGCCGAGCTGGCCGGCCAATTGAGCCGCAAGCTGGGCGATACGCCCGAGGTCTTCAACCATGACCCGGTGTTGATCGATCTGACGCAAATGGCGAGGCCGGCAGCGGCGTTGCCGGTCAGCATCGAGTCGGGGCAACTGAGTCTGGTTGAGTGGGTCGCCGATGTCGACCTGGCCGCGGTCATCTTGCTGTTGCGCGCCTACCGGATGCAGCCGGTCGCGGTGCGCGGTGCCAACCCAGCCGAACTGGAGCAAGCGATCGCCCTGGGTCTGGCTGCGGCGCCGCAGTCCGATGCGCCTTTCCGACCTGAGGCACCGCGCAACCCGCCGCTGGCTCAGGCCAGCGTGGAAGCGCCGGCAGTCGCCCGGACGATGATCATCGACAAACCCTTGCGATCAGGCCAGCAGGTCTATGCCAAGGACGCCGATCTGATTGTGTTGGCGCTGGTCAACCACGGCGCCGAGGTGATCGCCGATGGCAATATCCATGTCTATGCACCGCTGCGTGGAAAGGCCATTGCCGGCGCGCGTGGCAATGTCGAGGCGCGTATTTTTGCCTCGAGCATGGAGGCCGAACTGGTCGCCATCGCCGGCATCTACCGCACTGCCGAGACGCCGCTGCCTGCGCAGATCTTCGGCAAGTCGGCCCAGGTCAGGCTCGACGGCGAAAAGCTGTTGATTGAAGCCCTGAAGCTTTGAAGTGAAACCCCCCAGGGCTGGCCGCCGGCCGGCCATCCGCTGTTCGATTGAAATGAAGGATTTGATTCGATGACGAAAATCGTTGTGGTGACATCGGGCAAGGGAGGCGTCGGCAAGACGACCACCAGCGCCAGCTTTGCAACCGGCCTGGCCTTGCTGGGCCACAAGACCTGTGTGATCGACTTCGACGTCGGTCTGCGCAATCTGGACCTGATCATGGGTTGCGAACGCCGTGTGGTCTACGACCTGATCAATGTGATCAACGAGGAGATCAAGCTGAGCCAGGCCCTGATCCGTGACAAGCAACTCGACAAGCTTTATATCCTCGCCGCCTCGCAAACCCGCGACAAGGATGCGCTGACCCATGCTGGCGTCGAGCGCGTGCTCGAGGAACTCAAGGCGATGGACTTCGAGTTCATCATCTGCGATTCGCCCGCCGGCATCGAGACCGGCGCCTTGATGGCGATGCATTTTGCCGACGAAGCGCTGGTCGTGACCAATCCGGAAGTCTCTTCGGTGCGCGATTCGGACCGCATTCTCGGCATGCTCAACAGCAAGACGAAGCGTGCGATCGAAGGCAAGGAGCCGATCAAGGAACATCTGCTGATCACCCGTTACAACCCGAACCGGGTCGAGGGCGGGCAGATGCTGTCGCTCGACGACATCAACGAGATTTTGCGCACGCCGCTGATCGGTGTGATTCCCGAATCCGAAGTGGTGCTGCAGGCGTCCAACCAGGGCAATCCGGCGATCCATATGCAGGGCAGTGATGTCTCGGAAGCCTACAAGGACGTGGTGCTTCGTTTCCTCGGCGAAGAGCGGCCGATGCGCTTCATCGAAGCGGTCAAGCCCAGCCTTTTCAAGCGCCTCTTCGGCGGCAGGTGAGGGGAACGAGATGGGATTTCTTGACTTTTTCCTGGGCCAGAAGAAAAGCTCGGCCAATGTCGCCAAGGAGCGCCTGCAACTGATCCTCGCGCATGAGCGCAATGGCCGCAGCCCCAGCCCCGACTATCTGCCGCAACTGCAGCGCGAGTTGCTGGCGGTGATTTCGAAATATGTGTCGATCAACCCTGAAGACCTGAAAGTCCATATCGAGCGGCAGGACAACCTCGAAGTGCTCGAGGTCAAGATCGAACTGCCTGAATTCAGGCGCTGATCAGCGCTGCTGGCGGGCCTGTTCGCGCAGCATGAACAGGTAAAGGCCCTCGACCTTGGCTCTGGCCCAGGGGGTCTTGCGCAGGAACTTCAGGCTCGAAGCGACGCTCGGGTCGCTCTGGAAGCAGCGGATTTCGATCCGCTGCCCCAGTTCTTCCCAGCCGAAATAGTCGGCCAGTGCAGTCACGATCGCCTCCAGCGTCAGGCCATGCAGGGGGTCGCTCATTGATGGTCGAACTGTTGCCAGTTCTTGCCTTTGTACTGCGAGTAGTAGGCCTTGATTGCCGCCATGTCGGCATCGACATCACCGGTCGGCATGAACACCGGGCCCAGACCGCTGAGCTTGCGCGGATAGTCCATATAAGCCATCACGATCGGCACCTGGGCCGTGTGCGCGATCCAGTAAAAACCGGTTTTCCAGTAGCGGGTCTTGCTGCGCGTGCCTTCGGGTGGCACGACCAGTTGCACCGGCCCATCGGCTGCTGACAGGGCTGCGGCCGATGCTGCCACCAGATTGCTCGCCTGTGCGCGGTCGACCGAAATGCCGCCGAGCCAGCGCATCAGGCCGCCAAAAGGCCAGCGAAAAATCTGGCTCTTGCCCATCCAGTAGATGTTCAGTTGCAGCGCGAAAGCCACCATCAAGGTGTAAGGCAGATCCCAGTTGCTGGTATGCGGGGCTGCGATCAGCACGCATTTGCTCTGCTCGGCCGGCAGGCTGCCTTCGACCTTCCACCCGGCGAGCTTCAGGACGGCCAGCGACAAGGCGCGCAGTGCGGTATTGACAATCGGCGTGGTGAAGATGGTTCGATGCATGGAAGGCCAGAGCTGCGAGTTGCGGCGATTATCCGGCCTGTTGCGGCCGCTGCAGCATGATGTCGCTGCGCGGCAGCGCCACGCAGGGCAGGATCCAGCCTTCCTGCTTCTCCTCGCGGCTCAAGCCTGGCCACTCGATCAGGTAATCAATCCGGCCTGCCAGCAGCTTGCAAATGCAGGCGCGGCAGCTGCCATTGCGGCATGAACTGCTCAAGCCGGCGCCGGCCTGCAGGGCGGCCTGCAGCAAGGTCTGATCGGCGCCTGCCCGGAAGAATCCCGGCTGGCCCTCGACGGTGATCTGGAAACGCTGAGTCGGGTCGGTTGGCAACATGCGACATCATGCCGCTATGCTTGGCGACTTTTTGCCTGCTGATGAGTCTGCCTGCGTGATCGAGCTGAAATACCTGACCGGCTACCCGCCCGAACTGCTGGCGCAAGTGCGCGAGCTGATCGCCAGCGGACGCCTGGGCGAGACCCTGGCCAAGCGCTATCCGCTGGGCCATGAAGTGCGCAGCGACAAGGCCTTGTTCGATTACACGCTGGCATTGAAGAACCGCTATCTGCGCAATGCCGAGCCGCTGTCCAAGGTCTGCTTCGACGCCAAGCTGAAAATCATCCAGCATGCGCTGGGCACGCATACGCGCAGCTCGCGGGTGCAGGGCGCCAAGCTGAAGTCCAAGCGCGAAATCCGCGTCGCCAGTCTGTTCAGGGAAGCGCCGGCCGAGTTCCTGAAGATGATCGTCGTGCATGAACTCGCGCATCTGAAGGAGCCGGACCACAACAAGGCCTTCTACCAGCTATGCAGCCATATGGAGCCGGCTTATGGCCAGCTCGAGTTCGACCTGCGGCTCTATCTGACGCAGCAGGATCTGCGCGCCGCCGAGGCAAAGCCATGATCCTGCTGGCGCCGATGGAAGGTCTGCTCGACCATATGCTGCGCGATGTATTGACCCGTGTTGGCGGCAT
>JBIKPD010000031.1:0-21066 GCA_044357665.1 Roseateles sp.
CCGCGCCTGCACAGTGTGAGCGTCGATCTGACCGACCGCGCCGCCACCGCGCAAGCTGCGGCCGAAGTGGCGAGACGATTCGCCATCACCACCTTTGTGCACAACGCCGGCATCATCCGCCCCGCCTTGCTGGGCGAGGTCAAGCTCGAAGACCTCGATGCATTGACCGAGTTGCACCTGGGCAGCGCCATCACGCTTGCGCAGTCGGTGCTGCCGGCGATGCGCGCGCTGGGTTTCGGCCGCATCGTGCTGCTGTCTTCGCGCGGCGCGCTGGGTCTGGCCACCCGCAGCGTTTACTCGGCCACCAAGGCCGGCATGATCGGTATGGCACGCACCTGGGCGCTTGAGTTGGCGCCAGCGGGCATCACCGTCAACGTCGTCGCACCAGGCCCGATCCGCGGCACCGAGATGTTCCACGCGGTGGTACCCGCCGCAAGCGAACGCGAGCAAAAGCTCGCCGAAGCCATCCCTGTCAAGCGCCTGGGTACACCAGAAGACGTGGCCCGCGCGGTGGACTTCTTTGTCGACCCCGGCAATGGTTTCATCACGGGGCAGGTGCTCTATGTGTGCGGCGGAGCGAGCATCGGCAGCGTGACGATCTGATCCCGCCAGCCCTGGAGCGGCGGGGCGTGGCTTATACGAACAGCTTCATTGGTACAGAGTCGACTCGCCGCCCTTGTAGCTTGCGGGCAGAGTCACGACGCCGTGACGCCGATCACGCCGCGGCGCACCTGGTCGCGCTCGATCGATTCGAACAACGCCTTGAAGTTGCCTTCGCCGAAACCGTCGTCGCGCTTGCGCTGGATGAACTCGAAGAAGACCGGGCCGATCATCGTCTTCGAGAAGATCTGCAGCAGCAGCCGTGCATCGCCTTGCTGTGTCGAACCGTCGAGCAGGATGCCGCGCATCTTCAGTTCGCCCACCGGCTCGCCATGCCCGGGCAGGCGCTCTTCGAGCATCTCGTAGTAGGTGGTCGGCGGCGCGGTCATGAAGGGCACGCCGCGGGCTTTGAGCTTGTCCCAGGCCACGAGCAGGTCGTCACAGGCCAGTGCGATGTGCTGAATACCCTCGCCGTTGTACTGCATCAAGAACTCTTCGATCTGCCCCGCGCCGCGCGAGGATTCCTCGTTCAGCGGGATGCGTATCTTGCCGTCGGGCGCGGTCATGGCCTTGGAGGTCAGGCCTGTGTACTCGCCCTTGATGTCGAAGAAACGGACCTCGCGAAAATTGAAGATGCGCTCGTAAAACGCCGCCCAGTAGCCCATGCGGCCGCGGTAGACGTTGTGCGTCAGGTGGTCGATCAGCTTGAAGCCGCAGCCCGGTGGGTGGCGATCGACACCCGGCGCGAATTCGAAGTCGATGTCGTAGATCGACTTGCCGTCTTCATAGCGGTCGATCAGGTACAGCGGCGCGCCGCCGATGCCCTTGATGGCCGGCAGGCGCAACTCCATCGGGCCGGTGGGAATCTCGATCGGCTGGGCGCCGAGTTCCAGCGCGCGCTCGTAGGCCCGATGTGCGTCGCGGACTCGAAACGCCATGCCGCAGGCTGACGGGCCATGCTCGGCAGCGAAGTACGCCGCCTGGCTGCGCGGCTCATGGTTGACGATGAAATTGATACCACCCTGGCGGTATAGCGTGACGTCCTTCGATCGATGCCGCGCCACGCGACTGAATCCCAGGGTCTCGAACACGGCCTCGAGCGCGCCGGGTGTGGGCGAGGAAAACTCGACGAATTCGAAGCCCTCCAGGCCCATCGGGTTGTCAAACAGGTCGGCCAATTCTTCGCTCCTCTGGGTGCGCTTGCACGGTAGGCACCAGCATATGCAATCCGACACCTCGACGCTGATGAACGGGGCAGGTGTGCTTATGCAAGCCTGGCGCCATCCTCGAATCGCATAGGTCCTGGCCCGCTGTGCAAGGTTGGCGGCATTGATCGCATGCAGGCCATGACTTACCGCAAATGACGACTCGACCACGCCGGTCCATCGTCACCGCTGCGCGCAGCGTTTGCTCTGCCAGCCAATATGCAGCCGGCTTCGTTTACGGCATCCGAACGGCGCCAGTTCCTGTCCGAACCCCGAGTCAACGCATGCAAGCCATGAGTGCCTTCGTAGGTGTTGACGACCGCCAGGTTCACCAGGTGACCTGCAACGCCGGCTTCAGCGTGGACCTCGACCATTAGCGGCGAGGCCATTGGCATATCCTGTGGGTCGCGCCCAGTAGAGCGGTTCAAGCAGTGCAGCGTCATGCGGCGTTCTGCGCCTGAAAGCCCTCAATCGCCGTGCGCAGAAACGCCGGTATGGCGATGGACTTGTGTGTAGCGAGATCGGTGGTGACCAGCACTTGTGTGATTTTGACGCGCAATTCGTCGCCGTAGCGACAGCTCAGATCCAAGGTGAAGGACTTGCCACCCAAACGGCGTACAGCCAGATCCAGCACGACCCGTTCGCCCATGCGACTGGGTGCGCTGAATACACACTCCAGGGCCACGGTCGGCAGGCCGATACCCAAGTCGCGCACCACGTGGGCATAACCCAGGCGAAGACCCTGGTCGAACCAGTCTTCGACCAGCCCGTTGAACATCACCAAGTACTGCGGGAAAAAGACGATCCCGGCGGGGTCGCAGTGCGAGAAGCGGATGAGCGCCTCGCGCTCGAACACAGTGGCGCTCATGGGCGTTGGCCTTTCAGCAGCTCGATGTCATCCCAATGTGCAAACGATTGCTCGATGGCGTCGTAATGGGAGTCCAGTTTGTTCATTGGCAGTGCGAAGTACAAGCCGGCGGGGCCGCCGTTGATGGAGGAGATCTTCACGGCAACTCAGCGGTTGACGTTGACGACGACGCGACCGCGTATGCGACCAGCCAGGATGTCGGCGCCGGCCTGCAGCGCCTCACCCAAGCCGATTTCATGGGTAATCGCTTCGAGTCGAGCCAGGTCCAGGTCGATCGCCAGCCGGTCCCAGGCCGCACGCCGCACGGCCTGCGGCGCCACCACGCTGTCGACGCCGTACAGCGTGATGCCGCGCAGGATGAACGGTGCTACGGTGGCCGGGAAGTCCATGCCTTGCGCCAAGCCGCAGGCCGCAACCGCGCCACCATATCGCGTGCCAGCGCAGGCGTTGACCAACGTATGGCTGCCTACCGAATCGACCACGCCGGCCCAGCGCTCTTTGCCCAGCGGCTTGCCGGGGGCCGAGAGTTCGTCGCGCGCGATGATGTCGGCAGCACCCAGGCTCTTGAGGTAGTCAGCCTCCTGCGGCCGTCCGGTGGAGGCCACGACGCGAAAGCCGAGTTGGGCCAGCAAGGTGATCGCCACACTGCCCACGCCGCCGTTGGCGCCAGTGACCAGGATGTCGCCGCTGGCCGGCGCAAGGCCATGCCGCTGCAAGGCCAGCACGCACAGCATCGCGGTGTAGCCGGCGGTGCCGATGGCCATGGCCTGGCGTTCGGTCAGACCCGCGGGCAGCGGCATCAACCAATCGGCCTTCACCCGCGCTTTCTGCGCCAGGCCGCCGGAGTGCGACTCGCCCACGCCCCAGCCATTGAGCACGACCTTGTCGCCGGGCTTGAAGCGGGCATCGTCGCTCGCCTCCACGGTACCGGCGAAATCAATGCCCGCATGGAGGGGAAATTTGCGCACCACCGGCCCCTTGCCCGTGATGGCCAGTCCGTCCTTGTAGTTGATGGTCGAGTACGCGATGCGCACCGTCACGTCGCCGGCCGGTAATGTGCTCTCATCCACTTCCTTCAGGCCGGCTCGGTAACCGGATTCGTCCTTCTCGACGACGATGGCTTTGAACATGGTGCTGGTCGCCTTTTCAGAGTAAGAAGTCATTCGATACGGTCGACCGCCGGCTTGGGCCGCCGGTCCCAGACCAGTTTGAAGACGTCGGGCCTGGCGTAATGTCCGTTGGGGTCGTACCAGAGCTTGGCTCGCGCGATCAGCGAGAGGTCGACTTCACCCAGGACAAGCCGTTCCTCGTCGAACACCGGCTTGGTGATGTAGTCGCCGCCCGGCGCGATGATGGCGCTACCGCCATGGGCGTTCCAGTACTGCGGCTCGGACGTTACGATGGCGGCCAAATCAGCCGGCAAGCGATCGCGGCTCATGACTTCGCGGGCGACGATCACGGCGCAACCGTTCTCAAACGCAGTCTGCCGCGTTGCGGCATCCACGATACCGTCAAGCATGGCCACACCGGGAAACACCGACGCATGCACCTGCACGCCCGTGCTGCCCAGCGCATAGCGCGCCAGGGCCATGTGGTGCTCCCAGCAGATCAGGCCGCCGAAGCGCCCGACGTCGGTGTCGTACGAGTCCAAGTCCGAGCCGTCGCCCAGGCCCCAGACGAGCTTCTCATTGGCGGTGGGCATCAGCTTGCGGTGTCTGCCCAACACGCTGCCGTTGGCGCCGAGATAGACAGCAGTGTTGTAGATCGTGCCACCAGCACGTTCGTGTACGCCGATCTGGACATTGCAGCGTGCGCGCCCGGCGGCTTCGGCCAACTGTGCAAGCTCGGGCCCGGGGAGGGTGATCGCCTGCTCGAACAGCCGTTGGTAGCACTGCCGGAATTCAGCTGTGCGCGGCGCACCGGCCCAGTAGAGGTAGCCCTGCAGCCAGGTCTCGGGGAAGACCAGCACGCGCACCCCTTCGCGGCCAGCCTGCTCGATGATCTGGACGGCACGCGACAGGCCGGCGGCCGTGTCGAGCATGGAAGGCGCGAATTGCGCTGCGGCAGCGACGAACTTGCTCATGTGGCGGCCCTCAGCCAAACGAGTACTCGACGACCTGCTGGCGCATATAGCTCTCCATGCCCTTCAAGCCGCCTTCGATGCCAAAGCCAGATTGCCGCGCCGGCTCAGCCGATTGGTTGAGCATTGAGCCTTCGGTGGGCATCGGCGAGGCCATGACCTTGACCTTGCCCACCTTCATGCGAGAGGTGATGTCGTTGGCATGTTTGATGTCACGCGTCCACAACGTAGCCGCCAAGCCAAAGTCGCCACTGTTGGCGATGGGAAGCACGTCGTCTACGCTATCGAAACGGTTGACGGTCAGCACCGGGCCGAAGATTTCCTCGATGTTCAGGCGACTGTCTGCGCCAAGGCCGGAGAAAACGCTGGGCTGAAGGTAGTAGCCCCCCGCCGGCAAGTCCTGAGTCTGGCGGCCGTCCACCAGGAGCTGCGCTCCCTCGGCAATGCCGGCGCCGATGTACTCGAGCGCGATGTCGCGCTGCCTTGCGTTGGCCATCGCGCCATACTGCGTGGCCTTGTCTTGTGGATGGCCGGCCCGGATCGAGCGCGCCACGCCGATGATGCGGTCCAGCAGCGGTGCATACAGATCCTTGTGCACGTAGAGCGCAGAGCGCGCCACGCACAGTTGACCGCAGTTGGCAAAAGCGCCCATCACAATCTGCATCGCCATGCCGTCAAGGTCGCTCGAGGCCATGTCGTCCAGCACGAACTCGCGGTTCTTGCCACCGCACTCCAGCAGCAGCGGCTTGATCGCCGAGCCGCCGATGGCGGACATCAAGGCGCGACCGGTTGGAGTGGAACCGGTGAAGGTGACCATGTCGACATCGGCATGGCGCACCAACAGGTCGCCGCTGGCGCCATTACCTTGCACGATGTTGAGCACACCTGCCGGCAAGCCTGCATCGATGGCCAGGGTGGCCAGCAGTTCGGATGAGCGGGGCGAGATCGACGAGGGCTTGACGATGACGCTGTTGCCCGCAGCCAGCGCCGGCGCGATCTTCAGGCAGGTGTTGACCAGTGGATAGTTCCACGGTGTGATGGCCACCACAACGCCACGCGGCCGTCGGACCTGCACCTCCATCGACTGCGCACAGGTGGGTACCGTGGCACCGGTGTAGTGCTTGTCCAGCACCTCGGCGTAGTAGCGGATGAAGGCCGCCGCGATGCGCGATTCGAACATCGCACCCGAGATCGGTTTGCCGACATCGAGTGAATCCGCCAGCGCCAGCGCTTGCCCGTTGGCCTCGATGCCGGCGGCAAACTTCAGCAACACGCCGCGCCGCCCCATCGGACTCATGCGCGCCCAGCGGCCGTCGTCGAAGGCGGCGCGCGCCGAGGCCACCGCCGCATTCACCGTGCCGGCACCGGCGGCCGTGAAGCGCAAGGCGGCTGAACCGTCGGCCGGGTTGTGGGTCTGCACCTTTACATCGCCGTCGGCAGCCGAAAAGGAACCTTCGATGAAAGCGTCCCCGCGAAAGGGCAGATCAGTGGTCAGTTGGGTCGATGGGGTGTTCATGATTACCTTTGGTCAAATCAAGCGGTGCGGCGCGCGGCCAACACCAGGTCGGAAGCTTTCTCGCCGATCACGATGCAGGTGGCGTTGATATTGCCGGCAGGAATGGTCGGGATGACCGATGCATCCGCCACCCACAGGCCCTGCACGCCACGCACGCGCAGCTGCGGGTCAACGACGGCCATTTCGTCAGTGCCCATGCGCGCGGTGCCGCAGGGGTGGTACATGAGAAAAGCGGTCTGACGGATGAATTCCTGCCACTGTTCGTCGCTCTGCACCTGAATGCCCGGAAGGCGCTCGTCAGTGATGAAGGGCTTGAAGGCATCAGTCGCCATGATGCGGCGTGCGATGCGGCAGCCTTCAATCAGATGCTGCTGGTCGGTCGGGTGACCCACCAGCGGGTAGCGAATGAGTGGCCGTGCGTCGGGGTCGGCACTCGCGATGTCGATCTGGCCGCGGCTGTGCGCGCCCGTCAGGCCGATAGCGAATCCTGCTGCCGGCTTCGGGTACGGGCGCGGGCCGCTCTCGGTGAACTCGAAGGCCAGCGGCGAGAAGATGATCTGCAGGTTGGGCGCCGGCAAGTCGGCCTGAGAACGCACGAAGGCCTGTGCGTGGCCGATCACCATCGCCAGCGGACCTCGCTTATTGAAGACATAGTTGAATAAGTGCGCGACATTGCGCAGCGGTCCCAGGTCGCTGTTGATTGTGGGCACGGCGCTGTGGAAGCCCACGCGCACCGCAGCATGTTCCTGCAGGTTTTGACCGACACCGGGCAGGTCACGCACTGCCGCAATACCTAGTTCCGCCAGTCGTGCCGCCGATCCCAAGCCCGACCGCAGCAAGACGCTTGGCGTGGCCAACGATCCGGCGCTGATGATCACCCCGTGGGCGGCTTGTGCGGTAGCGGCGACGCCGCTGCGCCGGTATTCGACGCCGGTGGCGCGTCCCTCGGTGATCAGCACCTTCGTGACTGGGCAGTGCAGGCGCACAACCAGGTTGCGGCGGCCGCGGATCGCCTCAATGTAGGAACTGGCTGTACTGGCCCGCCTGCCCTTGCGTTGCGTGGCCTGGACATAGCCCACACCCTCGGCGCGCTCACCGTTCAGGTCGGCGTTGAAGGGGATGCCGATTTCCTGCGCGGCGGCAACGAAGGCCTTGTCGAGAGGGTGGCGGTTGCGTCCCTCTGAGACGGCCTGTGGGCCACCGGCACCGCGCCAGGCATCGCCACCTCGCTCGTTGTCTTCCATACGACGGAAGTAAGGCAGCAGGTCGTCCAGTCCCCAGCCCGTGTTGCCGGCCTTCGCCCAACTGTCGTAATCGTGACGATGGCCGCGCACATACATCATGCCGTTCAGCGCACTGCCCCCACCGAGCATCTTGCCGGCAGGCCACATGTCCACCATGCCCTTGCGCGAAGCGTCGGGCTCAGCCATATATTGCCAGTTCATGTCCTTGCGACCTAGCGCGATCGGCACGCCGGCGGGCACCTTGCTTATCAACGTGTCGCTTGAACGTCCGGCGTCGAGCAGCAGCACGCGTGTGCTCGGATCGGCTGACAGCCGGTTGGCCAGCACGCATCCGGCCGAGCCGCCACCCACAATGATGTAGTCCCAGTTCTCCATCTCGCTCACCCTTGCTCCATGGCACCGAATAGCACGCCGTCGTCATGCTGCAGAACGACCAGGCGCGCCCGCTGCTCGCAGCGTGGCGGTGCAGCCCCCACCCAGCGTGTAACCAGACGAACGCCTTCGGCCAGATCGAGTACCACCAGCGCGTAAGGCCCTAGAGCGCTGAACAGCGCAGGCGCTGCGTGTACCACTGTGGCGCTGTAGACGGTGGCATCTCCGCTGACGGGATGCCAGCCCATGCCCACGGCGCCGCAATCGGGGCAATTCGCCTTGGGTGGAAAAGTCAGACGACCGCAGAGTTCGCAGTGCGCCACGCCGAAGACGCCGCCGGCCAGGCGCGTCCAAAAGGGTTCAGATTGTTGGCTTATGCGTGGGGCAAGTGCCCTCGAGCCGTGAACCACAACAAACTCGAGTTCGTTCATTGGATGCACCCCTTCACGCTGCGACCTCCAACACATGCGCCAGCGCTGCGTTGTAGTTGCCCAATTCGCAGCAGTGCAGGGCGCGCTGCGCATCCTTGACCTGCCGCGTACCGGCCAGGCCGAGCAGTTGTTCGCGCAGCTCCAAAAGCCCGTATAGCCCGGTTAGCGATGGCGGATGCCCACGGGACAGGCAGCCCCCCGAAGTATTGACTGGCATGCGGCCACCAACGGCCGTGGCGCCGCTGGCAGCATCGGCGCCGCCACGGCCGCGTGCGCTGATGCCCAGCGCCTCAGCAACAAGGATCTCGCTGATCGTGCACGGCGCATAGAGCTCAGCCAAGTTCAAGTCGACCATGTTCATGCCTGCGTCGGCTAGGGCCTGCGCCGTGGCTTTGCGAGCGGCGACGAAGTCGGTCATGTCGTGCGGACGGTCTCCGATTTGGTGGAAACCATCGTGCGCGAATCCCCGTCCACGCACGGTGACGAAAGGGCGGCGCAGGCTGCGCGCAGCATCCCGATGGGTGAGCAGCAAAGCTACAGCGCCTTCGCCTCGCGGCGGCACGTCCAGCAGGCCTAAAGGTTCGACGATCTGGCGTTGAGCCAGAACTTCAGCCTCGTCCAGTGGCCGCCCACGCATTTGTGCCAGCGGGTTGTCCATGGCGTGGCGGCGATTTTTCACGGCCACGGCCGCAAGATCGCGCCGCGTGGCCCCGGTCTCGTGCATATAGCGCGCAGCGTCGAATGCATACCAGCTGATCGGTGTGATGCCGAATGGCGATTGAAAATCGACATCGCCCACTGCCCGGATACCGTTGTTGGCAGCCTCGGCAGCATTGACATTACCGTCGAGGTTGATGCCCAATGCGAGCGCGAAGTCGCAATGGCCGAGCGCGATGTCGGCCGCCGCCTGGTCGAACGCCAGGCCACCAGTAATACCCATTTCCACCACTTCAGCAATGCGGCCGGTACAGCGCAGCCCCAGGTGTGCGGCGAGCATCGTGGCCAATCCTAGCTGCCGCGTCGATGGCGGCGGCAATGTCAACACCAGCGAGCCGACTTCCGCCGCTGCGACACCTGCCTCGGCCAGCATGCGCTGAACCAGCGCACCAAGGATGTCCTGCTCGAAACCCAGGGCAATCGCACCGTCCCGCGGTGACAGTCGTCCCACCGGCAGCGCGGCCGCGCCAACGATAGCCACATCACGCACAGCGCGCTTCATGGCTGGCTGGCACCAGTCGCAAGCCACTGCTCACGCAACAGACGCTTCTTGACCTTGCCGGAGTCTTCGCGCGGCAGCGTCAGATCGAATCGAATTTCGCGCGGCAGCTTGTAGCTGGCCAAGCTGGCCCGCAGGCCAGTCATGACGTCGGCTTGGGTCAGCGTCTCGTCGCTGCGCTCCACGGCGGCGACCACGCGCTCGCCCATCTCGGCGTCGGGCAGGCCGAACGCGGCGGCATCTTTCACGCCGGGCAGATTCAGCAGCACGGCTTCGATCTCGGCGGGGTAGATGTTCACACCGCCGACGATCACCATGTCGGATTTGCGGTCGTTGATGACCAGCGAGCCGTCGTCGGTCAGATAGCCCACGTCGCCCGTGCAGAGAAACCCGTCGCGGCGCAGCGACTGCGTCTTGGCTTCGGCATGGTGGTAGGAGACGAAGTCGGTCGTTTCGCTGCGGATGCAGATCTCGCCCGCCTGGCCGGGTGGCACGGGGCGGCCGTCGTCGCCGTCGATGCGGATCTGCACACCCAGCGCGGGGCGACCCACCGTGCCGGGATGCGCCAGCCATTGCGCGCTGTCGCTCACGGTGATGATGCCGGTCTCGGTCATCGCGTAGTACTCACCGATGACGGGTCCCCACCACTCGATCATCTGGCGCTTGACCTTGGGCGGGCAAGGCGCAGCACCATGCATGACACAGCGCAGGCTCGACAGGTCGTGCCTTGCTCGCACCTCGGCCGGCAGTGCCAGCAGGCGTACAAACATTGTCGGCACCATGTGCAGGTGAGTGATACGATGAGACTCGATGAGCGCCAGCAACTCGCCCGCATCGAACTTGGGCTGCAGCACCAGCAGTCCGCCGCTGCGCAGCACATTCATGCCGTAGGCGTTGGGGGCCGAGTGGTAGAGCGGCCCGGTCATCACCGCGTGCGGCGGCGCCTGACCCTCGACCGCTGTCAAACCGTAAGCAGCGATCGTGCGCCGCTGCGCAGCCTGGGCCACCTCGGGCGGCACGTTGCCCGCGCGCTGCACGCCCTTCGGTACACCGGTCGTGCCCGATGTGTAGAACATCGGCCCCGCGATTGGCACGGCACCTGCTTGCCAGGGCTCGAACGTACCTAGCCAGCTGTCCCATTCAGGGAATCCGGCGGGCTGCGTCGTCTCCGCGGCGGCGGCATAGGCATGCCGAACTTCGGGCGGCGTGCGCACGACGATGGCAGAAACACCGCAGCGCGCCACCACCGCCTGCACGGCAGGCGGGAATATGTCGGCATGTACGACCAGCACGCGCGCGCCACAGTCGACCAGGATGTAGGCGATCTCTTCGGGTGTGAGATGCCAGTTCAGTGGCACGGTGGACGCACCCAGCAACGCCGCGCCTTGCGTAGCCTGCAAGAAGGCGAAGTCGTTGCGCAATAGCAGCGCCACGCGCGCACCCTGCTGCACACCGAGGCTGGCGAAGCCCGAAGCTGCGCGCCGACTGCTGACGGCCAGGGCCTCGAGAGACAGGTGGCGGTCCGCGCTAAGGATGCCGGTTCGACCAGAGAGATTCATGACAAGGAGATTGCTATCCAGTTGGTGCAGGAGCGACAGAACTCAAGGATATACGGGTGGATGGCCTTGCGCTTATGCAGGTAAAGCCCAGGCTATTGCCATCGCGCGCTCTTGCTACACGCCGCTTTGATCGCAATGCTGGGTTGGATGATCGCAAGCAATGGGCGGACGCGTGTCCACTACGATCGACGCATGTAACAGCAAGTGCGCGGGCGCGAGGAGGCTTGAGTCGATGTCGATCCAACACTTTTTTTCAGAAGACTATTTCACTGCGCGTGACAAGTTCCGGGCGGCGTGCCAGATCCACGGCGCATCGGTGCAAACCTTCGCACATCCCGAACTCGACGGTGCCGGCGTGGCGCTGTCCACCGAGGTGGCGTGGTTCGGCCCGAGCAAAGCTTCGCGACTGCTGGTGCTGGTGTCTGGCGTGCACGGCGTCGAAGCCCTGCCCGGTTCGGCTTGCCAAACGGGCCTGGTCGCCAGTGGGAGCCTACGCGATCTTCCTGCCGATACCGCTGTCTTGATGGTGCATGTCATCAACTGCTGGGGCGCGGTACATCTGCGCCGCAATACCGACGGAAACGTTGATCTGTGCCGCAACTTTATGGACTTCAGCAAGCCGCTGCCGACACGTCCCGACTACGAAGAAATCCATGCGGCGTTGAACTGCGCTGAGCGCCTGGGTCCGCTGCGTGATGCGGCGAACGCCGAAATTGCGTCCTTCGTCCGGCGCAAGGGCATGGACGGATATATCCAGGCACTGATGGGTGGGCAATACCAGCACACCGACGGCTTTGCCTTCGGCGGGACAGAGCCGGTGTGGGCGCACCGCGCTCTGCTTGCGATCCTGGCCGAGTACGGCCAGCAGGCGCGAAAGGTCTGTGTCGTCGAGTACCACACCGGCCTCGGCCCCTGGGCCTATGGTATGGCTGTGACGATGCACACCGAAGCCGACTGCGCTCGGGCCAAGCATTGGTTCGGCCCATGGATCGTGGCCCCCAACCAGCGAGAAAAAGATCGGCTGGGCGACGCATACAGAGTTCACGGGCACAGCACTGAGGGCTATCTGCGTGCCCTTTCGGGCGCCGAAACCACCGCCATCGTGCTCGAATACGGGACCTACCCGCCGCAGGAATCGTTGCCGGCGATGCTCGACGACCACTGGCTCACGGTACATGGTGATGAAAATACTGCGGTCGGGCAAGCGATTAAGCAACGCATGCTGCGCCTGCACTATCCGCAGGACCCCGATTGGCGCCAGGCGGTGTGGGATCGATCGAAGCAAGTCGTAGGTCAGGCCTTGCGCGGCCTAACCAGTACGTCCTGATCAGGGTGCAAGCGACGACAGATAGGCCACCACGTCGCGAATCGCTCGTTCGTCGCGCAATGTCTTGCGTGCCACATCCGTCATCTGCTGCCCAAGATCGTTGCCCGCTGCGGCGCGCCGGTCGAACTTGAAGTGCTGCAGCTGGGTGACTGTGTACTGCTCACCCAGCCCGGCCGCACGTGGTGCATTCAGCGCGGCTTGGCCTTCGCCACTTGCTCCGTGACATGCAATGCACTGTGCTTGATACAGCTTGCGGCCCGCCTGCACGTTACCGCTGGCAGCACGATCGCTGCGTACCGCCGGCAGACTGGCGATATGGGCCGCCAGATCAGCAATCAGGGCCTCGTCCGGGAGCGAGCGGGCCAGCACGCGCATTCGGTTTCCTGCGACATCGTCGGGGTGCATGCCGCGCAGGCCGGCACGGTAGGCCCTGAGCTGTCGCTCGACATAGGCGGGCAACTGGCCGCCGAGTGGGGGCGCGTCCATCGATGGTGGACGCTCGCCGCCAGCGCCATGGCAGGTGGCGCACATCCCATAGGCTTGGCGCCCGCGCGCTGCATCGGGGGCTGAAGCGGCAGCACTCGGCGGTGCCGACTGTGCACAAGCCGCCAGTGTCACCATCGACATCAGTGCCAGCAAGAGTTTGCGCGCGGTTCTCGTTTTCATCATTGCAGGCCTCACGGATGGACGCTCAGGACTTGCGATTGCCCATGTCGACGATGATGCTCCAACGGCCATCGCCTTGGCGTTCCCAGAGGATGAAGAACTTGCCTTCGCCGCCCAAACCGCTGTCCTTGCCGTCGCTGCGCATCAGGAGGCGCGTGCTGTAACTGCCGCGCGTATAAGCCCAGGCGCCGTTGACCCGCACTTCCTCGACGGTGACGTCGAAGCGGTCAATCTTCAGGTGCGTGGCTACCATCTTGCCAAACTCAGCGATGGCCGCTTGACCCACATCGGCAGGCCGTCGATCATGCAGCCCCACGGCGTTGGGTGCAAACGCAGCGGCCCACCCATCGGCGTCGCCACGAACAAACGGAGCAACGTAACGCTCCTTGAACAGCCGCTCGAAGTCGTCAGGACTCGGGGCAGGCGGTGCTATGGCACAACCGGCCAATCCCACAATCGTCAACAGAGCTGACCCGATTGCGCAGGCGCCAACGATGTTCCTACTGCTCATGCGAGCCCCTTGGCAGCGACCGCTTGCTCGTCCAGCATGCGGCGGACTTCGTCGTGGCGCTCACGGGTGAGCGGGTAGTTGAATAGCATCAGCATGCCCGGCAAGGCGATAAACACGGGCAGCACCAGAGCCACCATGTTCAATGCGCGCACACCGTCCACCGTGTTATCACCGGCTGCATTGAAACCCAGTGCGCCGGCCAAGGCCATGCCAATCCCGACGCCACCTGCCATGGCCACCTTCTGCACGAAATGGTAGAGCGCCATGTAGAGTGCAGCGTCGTCCTTGGCCCCATGCAAGCGCCCGTAATCGATCGCATCGGCCACCAACGCCGGCGGCATCACCCAGATGGCGCTGGTCGTGGTACCTAGAAGTGCGTACAGCGCGATTGCGTAAGGCAATGCTCCCGGCGGCACCAGCATGAACAGCGGCAGCGGCAACATGAATGCCAACGCACCGAGCACCAGCACGCGATGCCTGCCGATGCGATTGGCGAGCTTGAGCATTAGAGGCAGACACAACAAGCCGACAGCGTACTGCGTGAACACGAAATAGAGCATTGCACTGTTCTGCAACTTGAGCGTGTGTTGTACGATGAAGATAACCAGCGCATTGAATATGCTGCCGCCAAGCCAGATGAGCAGTACGCCTATCAACAACCGAGCCAGTAGCTTGTTTTTACGCAATCCACGTAGGGCCTGCAGCAACGATTGCTTGCCGGTATCGACGAACTCTCCCATCGGTGCATTGCGCAAAGCCAGGAATGTCGTGATCGGGAACAGCACCGTTACCGTGACTACAAACACGAAGGCGATCTCGCGCAAGCTGGGGTTGGTCTTGCCTTCGATCAGCACCAGCACCACCAGTGGCAGCACCGTGGCCAGTACCGTCCCGAGCATGCCCGCACCTTCCCTCATGCCGTTGATGCGTGTTCGCTGCGCATAGTCACGTGATAGCTCGGCACCCCAGGACAAGTACGGAATTTGCACCAGCGTCAGGCAGATGTAGAACGCCACCGCCGAAACTAACAGGTAGGTCGTACTCGCGCCTGCAGGTGGCGCGCAAAGCACCCAGGCCATGACCATCAGCAGCGGAACGCCCACCGCGATCCAGGGTTTGCGCCTGCCCCAGGTCGTGCGCGTGCTGTCGGACATGCTGCCAACCCAAATATCGACGAAGGCATCCACGCCCCGTGCGATGAAGAAAATCCCGCCCACCGCAGCAATACTGACGCCCGCCTCGATCGCATACAGCGGTGGGATGTAGACGATGATTTGCATGATCAGCATCGCCAGCGGTATGGCGGGCGATGCGTAGCTCAGCAGCGCTGCGCGGCTGGGGCCGTCGGATGTCGATGTCGCCATGCTTGCCTTTCGGAGGTGTCACCCGGCGCCGCCAAAAGCAGCTTTCTCAGGTGTTGCTAGCCTATAGGCGCAGGCGCCGTCCAGCCTTTGCAGCACCCCGGCGGACTTATGCGCGCGCTGGCGGAACGCCGGCACTCTGCCGTACGGAGCGTGGAGGCAATCCGAAATGGCGTTTGAACGCCGTCGTGAAGTTGCTTGGGTAGTCGTAACCGACCTCGAAGGCGATGTCGGTGATGGAGCGGTCGGTGGCCTCGAGCAACTTGGCGGCGAACTCCATGCGCACGCGCTGAGAAAAGTCGAAGATGGTTTCACCGAACAGACGCTTGAAGAGTTGCATCATCCGCGATGCATTCATGCCGACACGTGTGGCCAATTCGCCGACCTTCAGCACCGCATTGAACTCGGTTTGCAGTATGCGGCGGGCCTCGCGCAATTGCTCGAAATCGCTCTTCGAGATCCGATGTTCGATATGTTCTGGCTGTGCCAACTCGTTGGCAAGGACGTCCAGACTCAAGGCCAGGATTTCGTTGGCCTTGGCCAGAAAGTAGATGCGGCGCAGAGACCCGACCAATTCGCAAGACAGCAGCGCCGAAACGGCCTGCGAAATCGTCGAGCGCATCGTGATGGGCAGATAAAAGAACTCTTTGCACTCGCCCTGCGCATAGGCCGCCAATTGCGGTGAGACATTGATGAGTTCTGTACCGAGTTCTCGCACCATCCATTCCGGCGTGCACACGATAGTCACAGACTGCTCATGCTTTCCCGCGAAAGCGATCTCACGCTTGCGCAGCGGCGTCGGCATGAACAACGCCACAGCGGTGTGCTCGGCCACGCGGGTCACGCCGTGATTTTCGAAATCGATGCCACCTCCGCCAGTTAGCCGGAAGTGGAACTTAATCAGCGCACGGTCAGGATGCTCAATCGTCACCTGTTCGGTGTAGCGAACATCGCTGACGATGATTGCCAAGCCGTCGTCAAGGAGTACGAAGTCCCGATGCCCGACGGCACCGGCCGCTTTTGGGATTACCCGAATGCCACATTCCAGCGGAAACGGCTGATCCGTATCGGCACGAAAAATCTCAAGCAGTTCTTCGCGGTCGAGGAGCCAGGAGCGTTCAGGAAACTCAGACAGGTTCATCAATTCAGTATATTCGTTCAAGTTCTCGCAAGGTAGGCGGGTTTGCTATGGATGCCCTGCCTAACCCCTCACAGCTTGTGCTATCGCGGCCTCGGGCGATATGCGGTGTTGCACTTTTGCCAATCGCAGGCGTTGAATGATTCAAATTGCCATGGCTTTCGTGCGGACGGCAATTGACCGTCGCTGGAAAAAAGTCCGCCATGCTGAATCGATTGGCTTGGCCTCACTGCGAACCGTTGTTTGTCGCTTCATCGGAACAATGGTGGCTTTGAAGAGCGTTGCCGCTTTTCCATCAACTGCGCTGGATCCGTTGCGGGAAAAGATCCAATTTCGCAGGCCCTGGTGCTGGACGTCGTGAGCTTTGATTACGCTAGCAGCCGTGGGCACCCCACCTGCTGGACTTTGCTCACCTTAAAAAATATTGGCGCGTGTTGTTTGCTGGTCGCTGCGGCACGGTACAAAAGCATGTACCGTTGGCTACATGGTGGCTACATGGAGCCATAAAGCAAGCCGACCAAGAAAAAAGCACCTGGCGTTTTTTGCGCTAAGTGCTTGATCTAATTGCTTTTTTGATGGTGCCGGAGAGATGAATCGAACACCCGACCTTCTCATTACGAATGAGCTGCTCTACCGACTGAGCTACACCGGCATCAAGCAGGGAAGTATAGCCAAGATATTCATTCGGCTTGCAGATGGTAGGCCGTGACGCGTTCGACTTCGTGCTTGGAACCGAGCATCACTGCGACCCGTTCGTGCAGTTGAGTGGGCTGGAGGTCGAGGATGCGTTGCCGGCCGTTGGTGGCGGCGCCGCCGGCTTGCTCGACCAGGAAGGACAGCGGGTTGGCTTCGTAAAGCAGGCGCAGCTTGCCGGCCCGGTGCGGTTCGCGCTTGTCCCAGGGGTAGATGAAGATGCCGCCGCGGGTCAGGATGCGGTGCACATCGGCGACCATCGAGGCGATCCATCGCATATTGAAATCCTTCGCGCGTGGCCCGGTGACGCCGGCCAGGCATTCGTCGATATAGCGCTGCATTGGCGCATCCCAATGCCGTTGGTTCGACATATTGATCGCGAATTCCTGCGTCTCGACCGGAATCCGTACGTTCTCAGCGGTCAGCACGAAGGAGCCCTGCTCGCGGTCGAGCGTGAACATCGAGACGCCGTTGCCGAAGCTCAGCGTCAGCGTGGTCTGCGGCCCGTAAACGCAATAACCGGCGGCGACCTGGTTGCAGCCTGGCTGCAGGAAATCGTCCTCTGACACGCCTTTGTGGCCCTCGGCTTTCTTCAGCACCGAGAAGATCGTACCGATGCTGACATTGACGTCGATGTTTGACGAGCCGTCCAGCGGATCGAACATCAACAGGTATTCGCCCTTCGGGTAGCGGTTGGGTACCAGGTGGATGGCTTCCATTTCTTCGGATGCCATCGCAGCGAGGTGGCCACCCCATTCATTGGCTTCGATCAGCACCTCGTTGGCAATGATGTCGAGCTTTTTCTGCACTTCACCCTGGACATTGGCACTGCCCGCCGAGCCCAGCACATCACCGAGAGCGCCCTTGTTGACGTTGATGGCAATGCGCTTGCAGGCGCGCGCAACGACTTCGATCAGCAGGCGCAGCTCCTGCGGAATGCTGCCATGCTCGCGCTGCTGCTCGATCAGGTATTGGGTCAGGCTGATGCGTTTGTTCATGGTGTGGCCAAATGGTTGAAATGTCGAGAAGCAGTTCAGGAAGCCAAGGCGCGGCTGATGATTTCGCGCACATCACCCGACAGGTCGGGCTTGGCTGCAACCCGGCGGATCGCTTCCGCGGCGGCGCTGCGATAGGGCTCGGCCAAGGCCGTCCAGCGGTCCATCGCGCGGGCCAGTCGGCTGGCCAACTGCGGGTTGATGGCGTCTATGGCGAGAACCTGTTCGGCCCAGAATACATAGCCGGCCGCATCGCTGCGGTGGAAGGCGGCCGGATTGGCCAGGCAGAGCGAAAAGATCAGGCTGCGCGCGCGGTTCGGATTTTTCAGCGTGAAGTCCGGGTGCTGCAACAACTGTTTGACGCGTGCAAAGCTGCGGCCGTCGAGTTCGGGGGTGCGGCCTTGCAGGGCGAACCATTTGTCGACAACCAGCGCTTCGTCCTTGAACAAGGCGTGGAAGCGGGCCAGGGCGGGTTCGGCCAGTTCGGCATGCCCATTGACCAGCGCAGACAGCGCGCCGAAGCGGTCGGTCATATTGCCCGCATCCTTGAAGCGCTGATAGGCGCGACCGGGCCAGAGGCTGTCGGCGCTGGCGCCCTGCACCAGCATGCTCAGGGCCAGGTTGGCCAGCGCGCGTTTGCCGGCCGAGACCGGGTCGGGCTGGTAACCGCCGACGATCTGGTTGGCATCAAAGGCTGATACCCAGTCGGCATGCAGCGCTGCGGCCAGTTGCTGCTGCGCTGCCAGCAAGGCCTTGTGGATCGCTTGCGGATCGATGCCCGCACCTGTCGCCGCAATCTGTTCGGCGACATAGGCCTCGCCGGGCAATGTCAGCGCCAGTTCCTTGAAGGCCGGGTCGAGCGCCTGATGGTTCAGCAGCGTGCGCATGGCCTCGATATAAGCCTGATCGAGTTGCAGCGGCAAGCCGGCGCGCAAGGCGGTCAGGATCTGATTCAGCGCCAGGCGCTGGCCAGCTTCCCAACGGTTGAAGGCATCACTGTCATGCTGCAGTTGCACCAGCAGGTCGGCATCGCTCAATGCATCGATGAGCACCACCGGCGCGGAGAGCCCGCGCAGCAAGGACGGCACCGGTTCAGCGGCAACATTGACGAAGGTGAACTGCTGCTCGGCTGATTCCAGCACCAGCACCCGCTCGGTGCCACCGGCCTCAGCCTCGCCCTGCAACTGCATAGACATTGCCTGCCCATCGCGCCCGAGCAGGCCGATGGCCAGCGGAATCACCTGCGGCAATTTCTCCGGCTGCCCGGCGGTGGCCGGGTTGTGCTGTTGCAGGCTGAGCGTGTAGGTCTGCGCTGCGGCGTCGTAGGCGCCATGGGCTTGCACGCGCGGCGTGCCGGCTTGCGAGTACCAGCGCTTGAAGGCGTCGAGCCGGATCGTCAGTGCCGAACCGGGGTTGGCATCGGCAATCGCCTGGGCGAAATCGTCGCAGGTCACAGCCTGGCCGTCATGGCGCTGGAAGTACAAGGCCATGCCGGCTTCGAAGCCGGTGCGGCCGACCAGCGTCTGCATCATGCGCACCACTTCGGCGCCTTTTTCGTAGACGGTGGAGGTGTAGAAGTTGTTGATCTCTGAATAGCTGTCGGGCCGCACCGGGTGTGCCATCGCGCCGGCGTCTTCGGTGAACTGCCCGGCGCGCAGGCCGCGCACATCCTGGATCCGGCAGACTGCGCGAGCCGAGGGGCTGCCGGCCATGTCCATGCTGAATTCCTGGTCGCGGAACACCGTCAGGCCCTCTTTCAGCGAGAGCTGGAACCAGTCGCGGCAGGTGACGCGGTTGCCGGTCCAGTTGTGGAAATACTCATGCGCAACGATGCTTTCGATGCGCGAAAAATCGGCATCGGTGGCAGTCGCCGGGCTGGCCAGCAGGGCCGCGGTGTTGAAGACGTTCAGGCCCTTGTTTTCCATCGCGCCCATATTGAAGTCGGACACGCCGACGATCATGAAGCGCTCCAGATCGAGCGGCAGCTTGAAGCGCGCTTCGTCCCAGATGATCGATGCGATCAGCGAATTCATCGCATGCTCGGTCTTGCCCAAATCGCCACTGCGCACATAGACCTGCAGCAGATGGTCTTTGCCTGCGCGGGTGCGGACGGCCTGCTCACGCGCCACCAGAGCGCCCGCCACCAGGGCGAACAGATAGCTGGGCTTGGGGAAGGGGTCATGCCATTTGGCGAAATGGCGGCCGTTGTCGAGATCACCCGACTCAAGCAGATTGCCGTTCGACAGCAGCACCGGGTACTTGGCCTTGTCGGCGCGCAGCAACACCGTGTATTCGGCCATCACATCCGGACGGTCGAGGAAATAGGTGATGCGGCGGAAGCCTTCGGCCTCGCATTGGGTAAAGAAACTGCCGCCCGAGGTGTAGAGGCCGGTCAGCGAGCTGTTTTTCTCCGGCGCGCAGGTATTGCGGATTTCCAGCTGGAAGTCGGCATCGGGTGCGCTTTCGATCACCAGCATCTGGCCTTCGACGCGGAAGGAGACGCTTTCGCCATCGATCAGCACGCGCAACAGGTTCAGCTCTTCGCCATGCAGGCGCAGCGGGCCATGCGGCACGTCGCGGTTGCGCTCGACCTTCATCTTCGAGGCGACGATGGTCTTGGCCGGGTCGAGGTCGAATGTCAGCTCGACGCTGCGAATCCAGAAAGCTGGTGCCAGATAGTCTTCGCGGCGAATCAGCGGGGCTTGGCCTTCATGCATGGGTGCATCCTGTTCGGTTCAGATCGAGACCCGGAGCCAGGCTCCGGGAAGGTCGGCGTTCAAACGCCTTGTTTGAGGCTGGCCGTGATGAAGGGATCAAGATCCCCGTCGAGCACTTTTTGCGTGGCCGATGTTTCGTAGTTGGTGCGCAGATCCTTGATGCGGCTCTGGTCCAGCACATAGCTGCGAATCTGGTGACCCCAGCCGACATCGGTCTTGGTGTCTTCGAGCTTTTGCTGCTCTTCCATGCGCTTGCGCATTTCAAAGTCATAGAGTCTCGAACGCAGCCGTTTCCAGGCGACATCGCGGTTGCCATGCTGGCTGCGACCGTCCTGGCATTGCACGACGATGCCGGTCGGCAAATGGGTCAGCCGCACGGCCGAGTCGGTCTTGTTGATGTGCTGGCCGCCGGCGCCGCTGGCGCGGAAGGTGTCGACGCGAACATCAGAGGGGTTGATGTCGATCTCGATCGAATCATCGACTTCCGGGTAGACGAACAGCGAGGCGAAGCTGGTGTGGCGGCCGCCGGCCGAGTCAAACGGGCTCTTGCGTACCAGTCGGTGCACG
>JBIKPD010000040.1:0-18241 GCA_044357665.1 Roseateles sp.
AAGGCATATTCGCCCTCGACCTTGATCGTGGCGCTCTTGATGCCTGCAACATCGCCGGAGGTTTCGTCTTCGAGCGTGGCCTTGAAACCCTTGCGTTCGCAATATTTCAGGTATTGGCGCAGCAGCATGCTGGCCCAGTCACAGGCTTCGGTGCCGCCGGCGCCCGCCTGGATGTCGATGAAGCAGTTGCTCGGGTCTTCGGGCTTGTTGAACATGCGACGGAATTCCATCTGTTCAACCGTTTCCTGCAGCTTGGCGGCGTCGGCCTCGATGCCTTCCAGGCCGGCCAGATCTTCTTCTTCCTTGGCCATCTCGTACAACTCGATGTTGTCGGAGAGGTTGCTGGTCAGGTGGTCGATGGTCGAGACGACATTTTCCAGCGTGCGCTTTTCGCGGCCCAACTCCTGTGCGCGCTTGGGCTCATCCCAGATCTTGGGATTTTCCAGCGCGGCATTGACTTCGTTCAGGCGTAATGCTTTCCGGTCGTAGTCAAAGATACCCCCTTAGCGCGGCGGTGCGCGCTGACAGATCGGCCAGACTTGTGCCGATCAGATTGATTCTTTCGATGTCCATGCTGGTTCCTGGTTAGCCCGTATTTTCACATGGCCTCGGGAAACGGCAGCGCCGGGCTGATTTGGGGCACACTGCAGGCCATGTTTCTGTTCGTCACCGCCGTCAAGATGCTGGCCGAAATCGCCTTGATGCTGCTGCTTGGGCGGGGCCTGCTGGCGCTGCTGGCCGGGCCGGCAAGGGGCAGCAATCCGGTCTACCGGTTGCTGCAATGGCTGACCGATCCCTTGCTGCGAGGCACGCGCGCAATGTTGCCGGGTTTCTTGCTGGAGCGACATCTGGGGCTGGCTGCAGGCGCGGCGTTGCTGCTGATCTGGTTGCTCAGCACCGCCTTCAAGGTCAGCTATTGCCTGCGTATTGGTGTGGCACTTTGCCAATGATCGGCGCCCGATGAAAACCATCGATGCAGACCACGCTGCCCGCGATGCAATCCGCTTGCAGCAATATTGGCTGCGCGTCAAACGCTTGACGGCCTGGCTGCTGCTGGTCTGGGCGCTGGTCAGTTTCGGCCTGACTTATTTTGCCCGCGATCTCAACTTCAGCTTCTTCGGCTGGCCCTTCAGTTTCTGGGTCGCCTCGCAAGGCGCGCTGCTGATTTTTTGCCTGATCGTGGCCTTTTATGCCTACGCAATGAGCAAACTCGATGAGCAGTACCTGGCACCAGAAGAGAGCTGAGCCAGCAAGCTCAAAAGCGTGCATTGTTCACGCGCCAGCGGGGAATGCGCCGGCCACCTGCCCGGTCTGCTTATAAGCTTCGGCCGGGGCAGATTCGCCCGCAGCGGAGCAACGGCGATGAGATTAACGACCACTGCGCATCGGCCCGGCCGGCGCAATTTGATTGACAGGCCTCAACGCCCGAGGCTGTCAACGGCACCATTGTTGCGGCCTTTGCAACGGTTGAAATCCCCGATGACTGGCCAGATGATTTTGCCGCCGCACTTCAATCCAACGACGCGCAGCCTTTGCTTCATGGTGCAGATCGGGCCGGACATGGTGCCAGCCTATTTTTCAGAAAGCTCCTGGCGGGCTCGCCATGGCGGGTCGGACGATCCAGCCAACCTGCACGAGATCTATCTGCAAAACCGCACGGCCATCGATGCGGCGGTGATCCGCAAGGTCGAGGCCGGTTCGAGAACGCCGGTGATTCTGCGCGTCAGCGACCTCTGAAACCGCTCAGCCCAGAAAGGCCTCGAGCTGAGCTGCCAGCGCTTCGGCCTGGTCATGGTGCAGCATATGGCCGGCATCTTTCAGGACGGCGCGAACCAGGTCAGGCACCACAGACAGGCGCGCATCGAATTCGGCGCGCGGGTAACGCTGACCCCAGATCGTGCCGATATTGGTGCTGTCGCCTTCAACCCACAGGGTCGGAGCTGAGATGCGGACCCAACCTGCCAGGATCTCGGCTGTGCGGTACAGGACGGGGTTGCTGCGCTTGTGCGCCGGGTCGCCAAGGATCTGCCATGCAGTCCCGTTTGCGTCATCGATCGGGCGCGACCAATGGGGCGCCAGCCACTCGGCCTTGGCGCGCGTCAGCCGCGGGTTGGTTTTCATCAAGCGATCGGCCACGGCGGCCAGGCTGGCGTAGGGCTTCAACTGCTGCGGCTGCTTCAATTCGTCGAGCCATTTGGCCAACCGGTCGGGTGCCTGTTCGGGCTGGGATTCGGGCAGACCGAAACCCTCGAGGTTGATCAGGTGGCGCACGCGCTGCGGCCGCACGCCGGCATAAGTCATCACCACATTGCCGCCCATGCTGTGGCCCAGCAGGTCGACCGCGGCATGGGGACTGACCGCATCGAGCAGGGCATCGAGATCGCCCAGATAGTCGGGGAACCAGTAGCTGTCCGAGCCGCTGGCTTCGCTGAGGCCGAAGCCGCGCCAGTCGAGCGCCACCACTTGCCGATCCTGCTGCATGGCATCGACGACAAACTGGAACGAGGCACCGACATCCATCCAGCCATGCAGCATCATCAGCATCGGCCTGGCCTGTGTGACCAGGCTGGCGTCTCCCCAGCGCAGCAGATGATGGCGCAGGCCGCGCAACTGGATGAATTCGCTCTGGTGGGCGCGGCGGACGTTGTAGCTCAAATTGGTCATGGCATGCAATATAGGCCAGGCAGGCTGCAGTGGCTGTCGGCGTGGTGACAGGGCGCCGGTCAGTTGGGCGCAAAATCGCGGTCATGAATCCATATGTTTTGCGTCAAGCCGAGCCGCGCGATGTGCCGGCCATCACGGGGTTGATCCGTGAACTGGCCGAATTCGAGCAGCTGTCCCATCTGGCCGTGCTGAGTGCCGACAAGCTGCATCCGCATCTGTTCGGCCCGAAGCCGGTGGTCGAAGCGCTGGTCGGCGAGCTCGGCGATGAAGTGATCGCCTTCGCGCTTTATTTCACCAACTTCAGCACTTTCCTGGCCAAGCCGGGTCTGTACCTGGAAGACCTTTATGTACAGCCGGCGCATCGCGGCAAAGGCCTTGGCCGAAGCTTGTTGACAAGGCTGGCAGAGACTGCGGTGTCGCGCGACTACGGCCGCTTCGAGTGGAGCGTGCTCGACTGGAATCAGCAGGCGATCGGTTTTTACGAAAAGATGGGCGCCAGGGTGATGCCCGAATGGCGCATCTGCCGGCTCGACGGGCAGGCGCTGGCGACCTTTGGCGGTCGGAACGAATAATGGACCGCTACCCCGGGCTGTATGCGGATTTTCGCTGGCAGGTGCCGGAAGACTTCAATCTTGCTGAGGCCTGCTGCGGGCGCTGGGCCCGCGAGCAGCCCTCGGCGATCGCGGTAAGGTTCGAGAACGAAGCCGGGTTCCAGGCGCATTACAGCTACGGCCAATTGCAGCGTGCAGCGAACCGGCTTGCCAATGCCTTGCAGCGCCAGGGGGTGCAGCGAGGCGACCGCGTTGCCATCCTGCTGCCGCAATGTTTCGAGACCGCGGTCGCGCATATCGCGATCAATCAACTCGGCGCCGTGGCGATGCCGCTGTCAATGCTGTTCGGCCCTGAGGCGCTGGAATACCGGCTGCGCGACAGCGGCGCGGTGCTGGCGATTGCTGAGGGCGGGACGGTTCCGGCATTGCGTGATTTGCGCCAGCAGTTGCCCGATCTGCGCAGCTTGATCGTCGTCAGCGGCACAGCGGCAGAGAACGAAATCGAATGGATGGCCGCCCTGCAGGCCGAGGATGCGCGCTTTTGTGCCGTCAAGACCCGCGCTGACGACGCAGCGATTCTCGTCTACACCAGCGGCACGACCGGCCCGCCCAAGGGTGCCTTGATCCCGCAGCGCGCTCTGCTTGGCAACCTCAGCGGCTTCATCGCCAGCCAGAACTGGTTTGGTTTCGAGCCGTTCCCGGCCGGCGCGCAGCCGGTCTGGCCCGAAGCGTCGCCTTTGCAAGAGTCGACGATCTTCTGGTCGCCGGCCGACTGGGCCTGGACCGGCGGCTTGATGGACGCTTTGCTGCCGACGCTCTATTTCGGCCGGACCATCCTCGGCTTCCAGGGCCGCTTTGCGCCCGAACGCGCTTTCGAGTTGATGCAGCGCCATGGCGTGACCCATAGCTTCTTGTTCCCGACCGCGCTGAAGGCGATGATGAAAGCGGTGCCCGAGCCGCGCTTGCGCTATGCGCTGAAGCTGCAGGCGATCATGAGCGCCGGCGAAGCGGTTGGTGACGCGGTATTCGGCTATTGCCAGGATCAGCTCGGCGTCACCGTCAACGAGATGTTCGGCCAGACTGAAATCAACTATGTGGTCGGCAACTGCATGCTCTGGACCGCCCGGCCGGGCAGCATGGGCCGAGCCTATCCGGGGCACCGGGTGGCCGTTATCGATGCTGCCGGTGCGGTCTGTCCGACCGGCGTGGCCGGTGACGTCGCCGTGCATCGGCGCGATGTACATGGCGATCTCGATCCGGTGTTTTTCCTCGGCTATTGGCGCCAGCCGGAGGCAACGCGGGCCAAGTTCACCGGCGATCCGGACGACAGCTGGTGCCGCACCGGCGACATGGCGCTGATGGATGCCGACGGCTACCTTTGGTACCAGGGGCGCAGCGACGATATGTTCAAGTCGGCCGGCTATCGCATCGGCCCGAGTGAAATCGAGAACTGCCTGGTCAAGCATGAAGCGGTCGCCAATGCCGCCGTGGTGCCCAAGCCCGATGCCGAGCGCGGTGCGCTGGTCAAGGCTTATGTGGTGCTGGCGCCGGGCTTCACTGCTTCGCCGGCCCTGGTGCGGGCATTGCAGACCCATGTGAAACAGCGGTTGGCGCCCTATGAATATCCGAAGGAGATCGAATTCATCGAGGCCTTGCCGATGACGACGACCGGCAAGTTGCAGCGACGCATCCTGCGCCTGCAGGAAGAACAGCGAGCACAGACTGGCGTGACCAGCCCCGGTTGATGTCGCGGCGGACTCAGCGCCGGCATTTGCCCCGGGCCTCGGCCAGCGCCCAGAAGGGCAGGCTCAGCAAACCCATGCCGGCGCCACCAAATTCGCCTTTCAGGCAATCGCCGCTGGCTGACTGCATGATCTGCCCGCCCAGCTTGTCTTCGGGGCGCAGCGGTGCGCTATCGCCCATCGCCGAGGCTGCGCGCTCGGAAAGCAAGGGTGCCCGCGCAGCTTGGCGGATAGCCTGTCGGGTCGCTTCGCTGTCGAGCAAGCTGCCCGGAGCTGGCGCGACCGGCACTGGCGCGACAACCGGCGGCTCGACGATCACCGGCCTTGTTTCTGGCAAGGCGGATGGCCTGGGGATAGGCAGCGCTGTCATGGTTGAACTGACCCGCAGCGCCGCAGGTGGCGCGATTCTCGGGGGCGGCGGCGGCAGCCGCAATTCAATCAGCTGCAAATCGCTGCGCTTGGCATGGGTTGGCAGATATGTGCCCGGTTGCATCCGGCCGTCAATCCAGATCCACAGACCCAGATGCGCCAAAGCCAGCAAGCCCAAAAGCAGGGCGCGCTGGCTGGCGCTGATTGGCGGTTCAGGAAAATGTTGATGCAGGATTTTCCAATCGTGAGGTCGCGCCTCATGGCAGGTTCTCGAGGATAACAAGACATCGACGGCCACCAGCGCCCCTTCGAAGGCTGCGGGTTTTTACGCGCCAGACCAGGCCGTGATAGCTGGCATGATGAGCCGGCTTTTCTATCCCGGCGTCAGCAGCAGAAAAAATTTCATGCAAACGATCGAATGCATAGACTCCCACAGCGGGGGCGAGCCGACGCGGGTGGTGCTGTCGGGCTTTCCTGACCTTGCCGGTTTGCCGCTGCCGCTGGCCTTGGCGCGGCTGCGCGACCAGCATGACCATTACCGCCGGGCAACGGTGTGCGAGCCGCGCGGCAATGATGTGATGGTCGGCGCCTTGCTGCTGCCGCCAGTGAATACCGAGTCTCTGGCTTCGGTGATCTTTTTCAACAATGTGGGCTATCTGGGCATGTGCGGCCACGGCACCATCGGGCTGATGGCAACCCTGGAACATCTGGGTCGTGCAACACCGGGCAGCTACGCCATCGACACGCCGGTCGGTACGGTGCAAGCACGGCTTTACGGCCAGGGCCGGGTCTCGGTCGAGAACGTGGCGGCCTACCGGTATCTCGCCGCTGTGGCGCTGGATGTGCCCGGCTATGGCCGGGTGGTCGGCGATGTGGCCTGGGGCGGCAACTGGTTTTTTCTGACCGATGCGGCGGGCTTGTCCTTGCGGTATTCCGGGGTGCAGGCCTTGACAGGTTTCTCGCTGGCAATCCGCCAGGCCTTGCGTGACCGCGGGATTACCGGCGCTGGCGGGGCTGAAATCGACCATATCGAACTGATGGGGCCGGCCCATCAGGCGGGCAATAGCGGCCGCAACTTTGTTCTCTGCCCGGGTGGCGCTTACGACCGTTCGCCCTGCGGCACCGGCACCAGTGCCAAGCTGGCTTGTCTGGCGGGCGATGGCAAGCTGGCCGAGGGTGAGTTGTGGCGACAGGAAAGCGTCATTGGCAGTCTGTTCGAAGCCAGCTACCGATGGCTGGACGGTCAGCTGATACCCAGCATTCGCGGCCAGGCTCATCTGTCGGCACAAACCTCGCTGTTGCTGGACAACGCTGACCCGTTTTGCTGGGGTCTGGCCGAGCAGGCTTGAAACCGGTCCAACCCAAGAAGAGGATTCACCATGAGCAATTTCTGGCAAGGCGTGTTGCCCGCCATCACGACCCCTTTCCTGGATAAGGGCGAAGTCGATCATGGCTTCCTGGCCCACCATGTCAACTTGATGATGGAGGCCGGCTGCACCGGTATCGTGCCGCTGGGCTCGCTGGGCGAAACGGCGACCTTGAGTTTTGATGAGAAGCGCGCTGTGCTGCGCACGGTGGTGCGGGCGGTGGCCGGGCGCGGGGCAGTCGTTTCTGGCGTGGCGGCGCTGGCCACTGCAGACGCGGTGCGCCTGGCGCAGATGGCTGAAGCTGAAAATTGCCAGGGGCTGATGGTGCTGCCGCCCTATGTCTATTCGACCGACTGGCGCGAGATGAAAGCCCATGTCAGTGCAGTGATTGCCAGCACCAACTTGCCCTGCATGCTCTACAACAATCCGGTGGCTTACCGGACCGACTTCACTGCGCTGCAGATGCAGGAACTGGCCGCAATCCATCCCAATCTGGCGGCGGTCAAGGAGTCCAGTACGGATGTGCGCCGGATCGCGGCGATCAGATCGGCCCTGGGGTCGCGCCTGGAAATCCTGGTCGGGGTGGATGACCTGATCGTGGAAGGCATTGCCGCCGGCGCCACCGGCTGGGTCGCAGGGCTGGTCAACGCCTTTCCGGCAGAAACGATGAGCTTGTTCAAGCTGGCCCGGGCCGGCCGCTGGGAAGAGCTGCAGCCGCTCTACCACTGGTTCTTGCCTTTGTTGCGGATGGACGTGGTGCCAAAGTTTGTGCAGCTGATCAAGCTGGCTCAGTCGCGGGTGGCAATGGGCAGTCAGGCGGTGCGGGCACCGCGCCTGGTTTTGGCGGGCGACGAGTTGGCGCAGGCCGAAGCGGTGATCGCGGAGGCGTTGGCCAGCAGGCCGGTTTTGCCCACCGCCTGAGTCGATTCATGGCCAGCTTGATCCACCGCTACGACGCGCAGGTCATTGTGATCGGCGGCGGGGTGATCGGCTCGGCCTGCGCTTTCAGGTTGGCGCAGGCCGGGCGCGATGTGCTGCTGCTGCAACACGGTGCACCCGAGCGCGCGGCCAGTTTTGGCAATGCCGGCCATATCGCCACCGAACAGTTGTTTCCGCTGGCCAGCGCCGAGGTGATCCGCAACAGTTGGCGCTATCTGCTGGACGCCGACAGTCCCCTGCGTCTGCGGCCCGCTTATCTATTGGCGCTGCTGCCCTGGCTGGCCCGTTTTGTCTGGGCGGCAAGAGGCTCTTCTTTCAAGCGCGGTGTGGCCGCGCTGCTGTCGCTACAGCAAAGCGCCCTGGCCGATATGACGGATTTGCTGGCAGATGCAGATCTGGCGTCTTTGCTGCACCAGCGAGGCCATCTGGAGGTTTGGGAGACCCCAGTCGGTGAGGCTGCCGCGGTCGCTCAGGCGCAGCGCTTGGGTGAATACGGCATCAAGACGGAACCTTGGTCATTGGCTGATTTGCGCTCGCAGTTGCCTGAGCTCGGGCAGTCTGTGCAAGGGGCGGTTCACTACCCGGGCAGCGGCCATGTCGAGGACCCCTGGGCGGTCTGCAGTGGCTTGCACCTTGCGCTGCAGCGCATTGGTGGGCGCATCAGGCAAGGCAAGGTTGTGCAACTCCATGCCGAACAGGGCTATGCCAATGTGCTGCTGGAAGACGGCAGCCGTTTGCAGGCGCAGCAGTTGCTGGTCTGCGCCGGCGCCTGGTCCAAGCCGTTGATCGCCAGTCTGGGTTATCGCGTGCCGCTGGAGGTCGAACGCGGTTATCACATCACCGTTGGAAAGCAAGCTGATGGCGTGATGCCGCCGAGGCTGCCGTTGCCGGTTGCGTCGAATGAGCGCAAGGTCATCATGAGCTCGATGTCGATGGGGCTGCGCATGACCGGGACGGTGGAACTGGGCGGCCTGCACTTGCCAGCCGATCCGCGGCGTTTCGACTTGCTGCAACGGCAGTTGCAGGCCATGCTGCCGGGTATTGACAGCAGGCATTGCAGCCAATGGATGGGCTTCCGACCGTCCTTGCCCGACCATCTGCCTGTGCTGGGTGCCGCCACCCACCACGCAAACGTGTTCTTTGCCTTTGGTCACCAGCATCTGGGGCTGACCCTGGCGGCAGTGACCGCCCGTGCGATGGCGCAGTTGATGCAGTCGGGTCGCAGTCCGATCGATCTGGCGCCTTATGCGGTGAGCCGTTTCGGCGGCTGAAAGTAGCCGGGCCCAAAGCAGGCTGCGGGCGAATGCGGCACACTCCACGCCTTGTTCAAGGTAGCCGAGGAAATCGATGGAATTCACCACGCTGGGTCGCTCTGACCTGAAGGTCAGCCGCATCTGCCTGGGCACGATGACGTTTGGCCAGCAAGTCGACGAAGCCGGCACCCATGCCATCCTGGACCGCGCCCTGGCCAGCGGTATCAACTTCATCGACACCGCCGAGATGTATGCGGTGCCGGCGCGCGCCGAAACCTATAACGTGACCGAAAAATTGATCGGCAGCTGGCTGGCCAAAAACCCGCAGGCGCGGCAGCGGATCATCCTCGCCACCAAAGTCACCGGTCCTTCGCGCGGCATGCCCTGGATCCGCGGCGGTGGCGCGGATCTGAGCGGCGCTGACATCATCGAAGCCTGTGAAGCGAGCTTGCGTCGCTTGCAGACCGAGGTGATCGACCTGTACCAGCTGCATTGGCCGAACCGCAATGTGCCGATGTTCGGCGGTGTCTATTTCGACCCGGCCAAGGAGACCGCGACGACCGGCATCCAGGCCCAACTTGAAGCGCTGGCGGAGCTGGTCAGGGCGGGCAAAGTTCGCCATATCGGCTTGTCGAACGAAACACCTTATGGCGTTTGTGAATTCATCCGCCTGGCCGAGCAGCATGGTCTGCCGCGGATTGTTTCGGTGCAGAACGGCTACAGCTTGCTCAATCGCATCCCTG
The DNA here is from genome assembly GCA_044357665.1 of Roseateles sp. Taxonomy (GTDB): domain Bacteria; phylum Pseudomonadota; class Gammaproteobacteria; order Burkholderiales; family Burkholderiaceae_C; genus Paucibacter_A. The sequence goes on from JBIKPD010000040.1 coordinate 9,629, forward strand.
AAAACGGCCTCGATGAAGCCTTGTACCGCCACCAGGTCTCGATGCTGGCCTACTCGCCGCTGGCCTTCGGCAGCCTGACCGGCAAGTACGACCTGCTGGGGCTGGCGGATCCGGTCAAGCCAGGAAGGTTGGCGATTTTCGAGAGCATGAAAAAGCAGCGCTGGGCCAGGCCCGATTCGCTGCGTGCGGCCAAGCGCTACAACCAGCTGGCGCGCGATCATGGCCTGAGCCCGATCAGTCTGGCCCTGTCCTGGTGTGCGAGTCGCTGGCAGACGGCCAGCACCATCATCGGCGTGACCTCGATCGCTCAGCTGGATGAAGACCTGGCAGCCTTTGGTGCCAGCTTGTCGCCGGAGTTGCTGGCCGAGATCGACCAGATTCGCTGGGAAATTCGCGACCCGGCGCAGTGAATTTGGGCCGGCAGCCCGATCGGGCCGCCGGAATTGATGCAAACGGCGCGGCTCAGTCGATGACTGGCTGAACGCGCCCAGGCTCAGGGCAGATCGGCGCGCGCCCTGATCACCAGATCGACCATGTCCGAACCGCCGCTGGCGAAGTTGTTCGACGGGTTATGCGCGCTCTGCACCCCAACGGCATAGGGCTGGCCATTCCAGTAGCCCCAGAAGGGTCCGCCGCTCTGGCCGGGCCAGACATCGGCCTTGTGGCGCATGCTTTCATGCGAATCCGGGCTCCAGAAGTCGCCGTCAAGCGCGATACCGCTTTGCCAGATCGGCCGCTGCGTGCCGGTCAAGTCGCCCGGGTAGCCGACATGGGTCCAATAGGCGCCGCCGTCCCAGCTATCGCTATAGGACTTGGTGCCCAGCCAGCCGGTGGCGTTGCCAGCCGGTCGATCCAGCACCACGACCACATAGTCGTACTTGATCTCATTGCTGTCGATCGTCGGCGGCGTCACCTTGACCTTGAAATAGGTCCTGACGCCAAAAGCACTGCCGAACGGTGCGCTGCCGTTGTAATACATCGGCGTGAACTTGAGCCAGCCGGTGGTGTTACCGGGCCGCCAGTCGATCATGTGCGATGCGGTCAGCAAATGGCGCGGCCCCACCATCACGCCGCTGCCGGAGCCCAGCGAGCTTTCGACCCGGCCATTGCAGCGCCAAGGGTAGGCGTTGCTGTAAAAGACCCGGCGGTCATCGCTGCCGAAGATGGTCTTGGCCCCTTCTTCGAGTTTCATGAAGTCACTGCGCTCGATGAATTTCGGGCGGCGCAGGCTTTGCGGCTCGAGTCGGGCGATGTATTCGACATCGGCATGGTCGGGGATGAAACCCTCGGTGCCGCCATCGATCGCCTTATCAGCCTTGACCTTCCCGAGGGCAGCGACTTCGACGGCCTCGCAACCGCGCGGATATTGGCGGCCATCGACTTCGATCATCGCGGTCGCCTGACTCGCCAATTTCTCGGCCAGGCCCTGATTCAGCCTGACCGAGGCTTTACGGCTTTTGAACTTGATGGCCTCGTCGTTCAGGCAAGGGGCGATGAACTCTTTACGTAGATCCAGATGCTCTTCCATGTTGAACTCCTGAAGGGTTGGCTTGAAGACGCCAGCCCGCTGCATGCCTACTCTATGAACCCTTTTCGGCGACCGGGTCGAGGCGCAAGGCTGGGCCCGCGTCTCCATCTGCCCTTTCATCGCCTCTGGCCTGCCAAGCAGGTCGTCAAGGCAATTCAACAGCAGCCACTCCTTGCCGACAATTCGGGAAGGCAAGGTTGCGAAGGGTAGGACGCTTGATCCTGGCTGCAATCCCTAGTCTTTTTCCTATCCGCGGGCCGGGCCGGCCAATCGGCGAAAATCCAGGATGGCCAAGAAAACCACCCATATCAGCGAGACGCCGGCGACGCAGTTGCTGCGTCAGCATGGCGTCTCCTTCAGCGAGCATGTCTATGACTATGTCGAGCATGGCGGCACGGCCGAATCGGCGCGCCAACTCGGACTGCCCGAGCAGCAGGTGGTGAAGACGTTGTTGCTGCAGGACGAGCGCGCCCAGCCCTTGATCATGCTGATGCCGGGTGACAAGCAAGTCAGCTTGAAGGAGTTGGCGCGGCAGATTCCCTGCAAGAAGGTCGAAATGTGCCGCCCTGATGTGGCCTCGCGCCACAGTGGTTACCAGGTTGGCGGCACCTCGCCATTCGGCACCCGCAAGGTGATGCCGGTCTATGTCGAGGCGGCGATTCTGGATCTGCCGAGCCTGTGCATCAACGGCGGCAGGCGCGGCTACCTGGTCGGGATCAAGCCGGCTGTATTGCTCGAACTGCTGAATGCCAAGCCGGTCAGCTGCGCCGGTGCAGAATAGCGACCTATGCAAGAACTACTCTTTCCATTGCTGGCCGGTTTGGGCGGCTACCTCATCGGTTCGATTTCCTTTGCCGTGCTGATCAGCCGCTTGTTCGGTTTGTCTGACCCGCGCAGCTACGGATCCGGCAATCCAGGTGCGACCAATGTGCTGCGCTCGGGCAGCAAGCTTGCGGCCATTCTGACCCTGGCGCTGGACCTGCTGAAGGGCTATCTACCGGTGCTGCTGGTGCAGATTTACGGCGAGCGCTACCAGCTCGGCGAAGGCGCGGCCGCGCTGATCGGGTTGGGCGCCTTCCTCGGCCATCTGTGGCCGCTGTTTTTCCGCTTCAAGGGCGGCAAGGGCGTGGCGACGGCTGCCGGTGTGATCCTCGGGCTGAACCCTTGGCTTGGCGCTGCGACGCTGCTGGCCTGGCTGGTCGTGGTTTATTTTTCGCGCTATGTTTCACTGGCATCGATGGTCGCAGCCACCTTTGCGCCGGTGCTACAAGTGCTGGTCTGGGGCGGTGGCCCGGTGGTCGGCGTGCTGGTGCTGATGGGGCTGCTGCTGGTCTGGCGCCATGAGGCCAACCTCAGAAAACTGCTGCGTGGCACCGAGAGCCGCCTGGGCCAAAAGGCTCAGGCAGCGCCAGCCGACAGCAGTAAAAAACATCCCCATGGTCTGGGCCCTCATGCCCCTGGCCATTCACATCATCATTCCAAAAAGGCAGTAAAAAAATGAAGATCGAGAGATTTGACGTTGGCGCTCGTATGTCCGAAATGGCCGTGCACGGCGGTGTGGTTTATCTGGCGGGCCAGATTGCCGACGACGGTAGCCAGGACATCGCCGGCCAGACCGCGCAGGTGCTGGCCGCCATCGACGCCTTGCTGGCCCGTGCCGGCAGCGACAAGTCCCGGATCCTGCGCGCACAAATCTTCATTGCCGATCTGGCTGAATTCGCTGCGATGAATGCAGTCTGGGAAGCCTGGGTCGTGCCCGGCCATACGCCGCCACGCGCCACGGTCGAAGCCAAACTGGCCAGGCCCGAGTGGAAGATCGAGATCGTCGTCACTGCGGCGCAGTGAGTTCGGTCGCTTTGGCCTGACCGCCGCTTGATCCGGTTTCAGAGCCCCAGCATGGCCGGGTCGCCGCGTCCGATGCGCAAGACTTCGGCCTGATCACCGCTCAGGTCAACGATCGTTGTCGGCTGCATTGGGCAGGCGCCGGCGTCGACGATGACCTGCACCAACTTGTCATAGCGATCGACGATTTCCTGGGCATCGTTGAGCGGCTCGGCTTCGCCCGGCGGAATCAGCGTGGTGGCCAGCAAGGCCTGGCCGAACAGCGCCAGCAAATCCTGTGTCACCTTGTGGTCCGGCACGCGCAGTCCGATCGTTCGCCTGGAGGGGTGTGAGAGCCGCCGCGGCACTTCCTTGCTCGCTTCCAGAATGAAGGTGAACGGTCCGGGTGTGGCTGATTTGAGCAAGCGGTATTGGCGGTTGTCGACGCGGGCATAGCTGGACAGTTCGCTGAGGTCGCGGCACAGCAGGGTCAGATGATGCTTGTCATCGACACCACGCAGTCGGCGCAGGTTCTCCGCCGCCGCCTTGTCGTCGAGCCGGCAGACCAGCGCATAGCTGGAGTCGGTCGGGATTGCAGCGATGCCGCCAGCCTGCAGAATCTGCGCGGCCTGTTTCAGGAAACGCTGCTGCGGGTTCTCAGGGTGAACTTCAAATAGCTGGGCCATCAGCGATTGTCGCCCGGGTCAGTCACCGGCTTTCAGGCTTGGGTCAATCTGCGGTGGTGTCGCGCAACACGATCGAATCGGGCAGTTGCCCGGCCGCCGCCTGCCGCAGATTGAGCCAGGCGGCGGCGGCGCCGCTGGCCGACAACACGCTGATGCCGAGCCAGGCATAGCCGTCCGGCGCATGGTCGAAGGCCAGCCAACCGATCGCTGCCGCCACCGCGATCTGCAGATAGACAAAGGGCATCAAGGTGCCGGTCGGGGCCAGTCCCAAGGCCAGGATCAGCAATAAATGCCCGAAGGTGCCGAGCAGGCCGATCAGCGCCAGCAGACCCAGTTGCCAGGGTGCGGCGGACTGGACTGCCGCGAGGAACTTGAAATCGCCGCCGGCAATCAGCAAGCTCAACAGCAGCATGCCGGTCAGGCCGGTATAAAAATGCGTGGTGTACGGGCTTTCCAGCAGCGTGAGTTTGCTGGTCAGAATCTGGAAACAGGCAAAGAAAATCGCGCAAGTCAGCGGGTACAGCACGACCCAGCCGAACAGACCGCTGCCGGGCCGGATCACGATCAAAGCGCCGGCAAAGCCGCCGATCACCAGGGCCCAGCGCAAGGCCGAGACATGCTCCCTCAGTACCAGGCCGGCGAGTAGCGTGATCAACACCGGCGAGAGCATATTGATGGCGGTGAATTCGGCCACCGGCATTTGCTGGACACCGTAAAAACATATTGCGCTGGTGGCCAGCAGCAGCATGCCGCGCATGGCCTGGAATTTCGGATGCGCCGCGTGAAACGGCTTGGCCCCCGGCTGCGTGGCCCATTGCCAGCCCAGCCATAGCGCCATTGCCACGGCCTGGAAGCTGTAGCGCGCCCACAGGATCAGCAGCACCGGGAGGAATCCACCGAGATAGCGCACCACGCTATCCATCGAAGCAAAGCAGCTGCAACTGCCGATGATCAGGGCAATGCCGAGCGCTGGACGCGGCGTCCTCACGCCGGCCAATGGATACGTTGTTCCAGCGCTTGCCAGACCGGTTTGAGCCGGCCGGGCAGGGCGGCCAGGCTGCCCAGATCGGTGCGGCTTTCTTCGGGTGAATGGAAATCCGAGCCGCGTGATGCGAGCAGGTCGAACTCGATCGCGGTCTCGGTGTAGCGGACCGCATCTGCCGCCGTATGGCTGCCGGTGACGACTTCGACGCCGCGCCCGCCATGGGCAATGAATTCGGTGAACAGCGCGTATTCGACGGTCGGGCTGAAGCCATAGCGCGCCGGGTGGGCGATCACTGCGGTGCCGCCGGCCTGGACGATCCAGCGCACGGCATCGCCGAGCTGGGCCCAGCGGTGTTCGACATAACCCGGCTTGCCCTCGGTCAGATAGCGCCGAAAGACTTCGCCGATGTCGCTGCAATGGCCGGCCTCGACCAGGAAGCGTCCGAAATGGGTGCGTGAAATCAGCTCGGGGTTGCCGACGAATTTCAAAGCGCCTTCATAAGCGCCATGGATGCCGACAGCCGCCAGACCGGCAGCCATCTCGCGGGCGCGCGGTTCGCGGCCGCCGCGGGTGGCGCGCAGGCCTGCGTCGAGCGCCTTGTCCTGGTGGTCAAAGCCGAGGCCGATGATATGGACGACGCGGCCGGCAAAAGTGACCGAGACTTCCACTCCGGTCAGATAAGGCAGGCCCAGGGCCTGCGCAGCTTCCAGCGCTTGGGCCTGGCCGCCGATTTCGTCATGGTCGGTCAGGGCCCAGAGCTCGACCCCATTGGCTTTGGCTCTTGCTGCCAGCACAGCCGGGGGCAAAGTGCCGTCAGACACAAGGGAGTGGCAATGCAGATCGGCATTGCTGAGATGAGTCAAATTAGGGTTGGGCACCCACGCATTTTAGTCCGGGCTGCTGTCCAGCATCGCTTCGACGACCATTTGAACCCGTTGCTGGCCCTGGTATTCATTCAGGTTGATCCGGTAGGCCATGCGACCGCTCAGCGGTACCGGCTCGCTGCGACCGAACCAGATCGCATCGCGCAGGATGCCGCCAAGACGCAGGCTGAGCTTCATATGCCGCTCGCCGACGATGCGCTGCGAGACGATCTGTACCTGGTCGCAGAACAGCGGCGCTTCGAAGGCCTGACCCCAGACCTGCTCTTCAAGCACCTTCACCGTCGCCGCTGTGAACTGTTCGGGTGCCAAGGGGCCGTCGGTGCGCAAAATCCGCGTCAGCGCGGCAGCGTCGAGCCATTCGAGCGCTACTTGCTGGAGCGCTTGGTCAAAGGCTTCGAAGCAGTCCTCGGCCAGCGTGCAGCCGGCCGCCATCGAATGACCGCCGAATTTCTTCAGCACTTGCGGATGGCGTTTGGCGACCAGGTCGAGCGCATCGCGCAGGTGGAAGCCCGGGATCGAACGCCCCGAGCCTTTCAATTGACCATCGGCGCCACGGGCGAAAACAAAGGTCGGGCGGTGCACCATGTCTTTCAGCCGTGACGCGATGATGCCGACCACGCCTTCGTGGAAATCGGCTTCAAAAATTGCCAAGGCCGGCGGCGGCTCGCCGAGCAGGCCGGGGTTCTGCAGCAGCCTTTCGAGCTGGGACTCGGCCTGATCGCGCATATCGGCTTCGATCACGCGGCGCTGGCGGTTGATGGCGTCGAGTTGGCCCGCCAGTTCCAGCGCGCGCGTCCGGTCGTCGGTCCGCAGGCATTCGATGCCCAAGGTCATGTCCGACAGCCGCCCGGCCGCATTGATGCGCGGGCCCAGTGCAAAGCCCAGATCGAAGGCATTGGCCTTGCCGGCATCGCGCCCGGCGGCGCTGAACAAGGCCGCCACACCGGCCTGACCGCGACCGGCGCGCATACGCTTGAGACCTTGTGCGACCAGCCTGCGGTTGTTGGCGTCGAGTTTGACCACATCGGCGACCGTGCCGAGTGCGACCAGGTCGAGCAGCAGATCGAGTTTGGGCTGATTTGCCGCATCGAAACGACCGCGCTCGCGCAACTCGCTGCGCAGGGCCAGCAGGACGTAAAAAGCCACGCCGACACCGGCCAGGTTCTTGCTCTCGAAATCGCAGCCCGGCTGGTTCGGGTTGACGATCGCGTCGGCCTCCGGCAGTTTGATGACCCCGTCGATCAAGGCCGGCAGATGGTGGTCGGTCACCAGTACCTTCAGGCCCAGGGCTTTGGCATGGGCGACGCCTTCCAGGCTGGCGATGCCGTTGTCCACCGTCATCAGTAGATCGGGGCGCTGCGGCATTGCCAGCTCGACGATCGCTGGCGTCAGGCCATAACCATGAACCACGCGGTCAGGCACCACATAGCCGAGGTTGGCGGCTTTGGCGCCGAGCATGGCCAAGCCGCGCAGCGCCACCGTGCAGGCCGTGGCGCCGTCGCAGTCGTAGTCGGCGACGATGCAGATCCTGGCGTCGGCCTCGATCGCGTCGGCCAGCAAAGTCGCCGCCGCCTGGATGCCTTTCAGGCCCTGGGGCGGCAGCAGCCTTGCCAAGCCATCATCGAGCTCGTCGATCGAGCGGATGCCGCGGGCTGCAAACAACCTGGCCAGCAGCGGCGTGACACCGGCTTGCTCCAGCGCCCAAGTCGCGCGCGGCGGGGCGTCGCGGGGCACGAGTTGTGGGTTGCTCACAGGGCCCCCAGAGGTTTGCCGGCATCGGCGTTGGGTGTTGACAGTTTTTGCCACAGACGCTGCCAAGCGCTGCGCTGCGGCATCGAATAGGTCTGGGCAAAGCGTTCGCCGCAGAGCGTCAACTGCACGGCTTCGCCGGCTTGCGCGCTTTTGAGCGCTTGCGCCACCAGGCCGGCATCCAGTTGCGCCCAAGCCATGGCCCAAGCCGGCCAGTCGCCGGCCAGCAGCGGCGCGCGCAGGCTCGCGTCGATCGTCAAGCCCTCGGGCAGTGAGTCATGGCCCAGCATAGAGCCGCAGCCGCTGATCCAGACCGAATTGAGCAGCAACTCGCCGGTGGCTTCGCGAGCTTCCTGCAATGGGTGCTGGTGCAACAGCATCTGCACTTCGTTTTGTAGCCGGCGCAGCAAGCGATTTTCCGGCATCCAGGGCACGACATTGCGCGATACCACCCGGTCGAGGCTGGCAAGCTCGATCCCGGCCAGGTCGGGATGTGCGATCAACCATTGATAGGGCGAGACCCAATGCGAATCCCAGCCCTCGGCCTGTGGCCAGAGCAAACCCAGCGCTGCAAAGAAAGCCTGCGAAGCGAGGTCGTCCAGGGCCAGCGCTTCGGGCGGCATGGCGCTGATCTGGTCGCCGCCAACCGATAGATGCAGCGGCGTCAGCAATGCCCAGCTCAGGCTTGCATCGAGGCCATGGGATTGCGCCAGCCAGGCCGCCGTAGGCACAGGCGCTGTCGCCGCGCCGCGCAATGCCGCCAGGGCCAGCTCGCAGGGCGTATTCAAACTGTCTTCATCACTGCCCAGGCGTTGGCCACTAGGTTTCAAGCTGCCCAGCAACTGGCTCAAATGCGGCAGCGACAGCTCGCCCAGGGTATGGGCGCTGGCCGGGCCGACGGCGCTGGCATGGGGAATCATCAGATGCATGGCCTGATTATCGAGGTCTCGAGCGCGAAGC
>JBIKPD010000379.1:0-4014 GCA_044357665.1 Roseateles sp.
GCGGTTTCAGCAGCGCGGCAAAAGCCGGGTGGCTGCCGAGTTGCATCTCGAACGACAGGCTCTGGCTTTCATGCAAGGCCATCGACCTGGCCGATGCCAGCGGCTGGCCCAGCCATTCGCGCGGCAGGCCTTGCTCGTAACGACCATGGCCGGTTTCATGGATGACGCCCATCAGGCTGGGCAGAAAGCTGTCTTCGCGGTAGCGCGTGGTCATGCGCACATCCTCGGGCACGCCGCCGCAAAACGGATGGGCGCTCTCGTCGAGTCGGCCGGCTTCGAAATCGAAACCCATCAAGCGCATTGCATCCAGCCCCAGGGCGCGCTGACCGGCTTTGGGGAACTGACCCTGCGGCTGCAAGGTCTGCTGCTGTGCTTGCCTGGCTTGCACGGCGGTGATCAAGTCGGGCAGCCATTGGCGCAGGTCGCCGAAAACCCGGTCGACCTCGCTGCTGCGCATGCCGGGCTCATATTGGTCCATCAAGGCGTCATAGAGGCCGAGCCCGCTGCTGTCGGCCAGGTAACGGGCTTCCTCGCGCGCCAGTCGGACGACTTCGCGCAGGTTGCCCAGGTAGCCGGCCCAGTCATTGGCCGGGCGCTGGCTGCGCCAGTCATGTTCGCAGCGCGAGGTGGCCAGCGATTTGGCTTCGACCAGCGCTTGTGGCAAGGCGTTCGAAGCACGCCAGACGCGGCGCATCTCGCGCAGATTGGCACGCTGGTCGTCGTCGAGCGTCTCGCCCTCGGCCTGCTCAAGCAAACCGTGCAGCGCCGGCTCGGTGGCGAGTTGATGCAGCAAGCCGCCCATCTCGGCCAGCGCCAGCGAGCGCGCCTCGTTGCCCTTGGTCGGCATATTCGCCGACTGGTCCCACTGCGCGATCGATTGCAGATGGGACAGGCGGTGCAGGCGCTGATGGCGTTGGTGCAGGTCGGTGTAGGCGTACATCGGTGATGGAACTCGCTTGAAATGAGTGAAATTCTCGCTGCTCAGCCGCGCGCGGCCAGCGCTTTCAGCAACTTGTCGTGAATGCCGCCGAAGCCGCCGTTGCTCATGCACAGCAGGTGGTCGCCCGGCTTGGCTTGCTTGCAGACGGCCGCGACCAGCGCATCGACATCGGCGCCGACCCAGGCTTGCTTGCCCAGCGGGGCCAGCGCTTCAGTCGCGCTCCAGCTCAAACCCTGCTGATTGCAAAAACTCAGGTCGGCTTCCTCCAGCGCCCAGGGCAGCAAGGAGGTCATCGCGCCGAGCTTCATCGTGTTGGAACGCGGCTCGAAGATCGCGAGGATGCGATCGGCCCTGGCAACGCGGCGGCGCAGACCGTTGACGGTCGTGCGGATCGCTGTCGGGTGATGGGCGAAATCGTCATAGACCTTGATACCGGCGACTTCGCCGCGCAACTCCATGCGGCGGCGCACATTCTTGAACAGGGCCAGAGCTTCAGCCGATTGCTCCGGGCTGACGCCGACATGTTCGGCCGCTGCGATCGCCGCCAAGGCATTCAGCTGGTTGTGCTCGCCGATCAAGGCCCATTCAACCCTGGCGACTTTGAGGCTGCCGCGCAGCACATCGAAAGCCTGGGGTTCGCCTCTTGCGCGCAATGCGCCGGACTCTTCCTTGCGCGGACCGAAACGCTGCAATTCGCTCCAGCAACCGCGCTTCAGGACCCGCTGCAGGGCTTCTTCACGGGCGTTGACGATGATGCGGCCGCTGGCAGGAATCGTCCGCACCAGATGGTGGAACTGGGTTTCGATCGCGGCCAGGTCGGCAAAGATGTCGGCATGGTCGAACTCAAGGTTGTTGAGGATGACGGTGCGCGGGCGGTAATGGACAAATTTGCTGCGCTTGTCGAAGAACGCGGTGTCGTATTCGTCGGCTTCGATGACGAAGCAGTTTTGTTTGCCGAGTCGCGCCGAGACATCGAAATTCTGCGGCACCCCGCCGACCAGAAAGCCCGGCTGCAGGCCCGCATGTTCGAGGATCCAGGCCAGCATCGCGCTGGTGCCGGTCTTGCCGTGGGTGCCGGCCACTGCCAGCACATGACGGCCCTGCAGCACATGGTCAGCCAGCCATTGCGGCCCGCTGACATAGGGCAGGCCGGCGTCGAGGATCGCTTCGATCAAGGGATTTCCTCTTGATACGACATTGCCGATCACGAACAGATCGGGCTTCAGCGCCAATTGTTCCGGCCCCCAACCCTGCACCAGCTCGATGCCCAGGGCTTGCAACTGGTCGCTCATCGGTGGGTAGACATTGGCATCGCAGCCGGTGACCTGATGTCCGGACTCGCGCGCCAGCGCAGCCAGGCCGCCCATGAAAGTTCCGCAGATGCCGAGGATGTGAATATGCATGAATTTTCCGGCAGGCCGCGCCAGGCGCGGACGGTAAAGAGCAATAAAAGGGCTGCAGCGGGCCTGCTTCAGCGCAGCGCTTGGCGGGCTGCGTCCAGCGTCGCGTCAATATCAGCCTGGCTGTGCGCGGCGCTGACGAAGCCGGCTTCGTACAGGGCTGGCGCCAGGTAGACGCCAGCGTCGAGCATCGCGTGGAAGAAGCGGTTGAAGCGGGGCTGGTCGGTCGTCATCACCCGGCCATAGTTCTGCGGCAGTTCCGGCAGCAGGAAGAAGCCGAACATGCCGCCCTGCGAGTCGGCGCTGAAGGGCACGCCGTTCTCGGCGGCGATGGCTTCCAGGCCTTCGACCAGCGTTTTTGTGCGAGCCGCCAGGGCCTCGAAGAAACCGGGTTTTTGCAGTTCACGCAAGGTGGCCAGGCCACAGGCGGTGGCGACCGGGTTGCCGCTCAAGGTGCCGGCCTGGTAAACGCCGCCGAGTGGCGCCAGATTGGCCATGATGGCGCGGCTGGCGCCGAAAGCGGCCAGCGGCATGCCACCACCGATGACCTTGCCGAAAACGCTGATGTCGGGTTTGAAACCCGGGATCAGGCCGGCGTAAAGGCCTTGTGCGCTGTGCAGGCCGACACGAAAACCGGTCATCACCTCGTCGAATACCAGCAGCGCGCCATGCTGGCTGCAGAGTTCGCGCAAGCGCGTCATGAAGGGCAGGCTGGCGCGGACGAAATTCATGTTGCCGGCGATCGGCTCGATGATCACGCAGGCCAGTTCAGGCCCGTGCAAGCTGAAGGCTTCCTCCAGTTGCGCGAGGTTGTTGTACTCGAGCACCAGCGTGTGCTGTACCACTTCGGCGGGCACACCGGCGCTGGTCGGGTGGCCGAAGGTCGCCAGACCCGAGCCGGCCTTGACCAGCAAAGCGTCGGCATGGCCGTGGTAACAGCCCTCGAACTTGATGAAGCTTGAGCGGCCGGTAGCGCCGCGCGCCAGCCGGATCGCGCTCATCGTCGCCTCGGTGCCCGAACTGACCAGACGGATCTGCTCGATGCTCGGCACCAGCTTGATGATTTCTTCGGCCAGTTCGATTTCGCGCAATGTCGGCGCACCGAATGACAGGCCTTCGTCAACCGCGCTGTGCACTGCTTCTAGCACGGCCGGATGGCCATGGCCCAGGATCATCGGACCCCAGGAGCCGATGTAGTCGATGTAGCGGCGGCCTTCGGCATCAAAGATATAAGCGCCTGCACCGCGTTCGATGAAACGCGGTGTGCCGCCTACCGCGCGGAAAGCCCGCACCGGCGAATTGACGCCGCCCGGGATCACCTGCTGGGCGCGTTCGAACAAGGCTTGATTCTTGGGCATGGTCAGCGATCAATCAATCAATGCATGCGCCGCGGCGTGCGTGAGCTGCCATCGGGGGGCGCAGCGGGGCCATCGGCTTCAGCGTCGAGTTCAACGCCGTCTTCATCGGTGGGCGGCAGCGCCCAGAAAAAGCGGTCGGGCAGCATATTGCCCATGCCGGGCCTGAAGCCCGCTTCCAAGGCCTGATCCAGGAAGGACAAGGCCTCGCCGACAGCGGATTGGATGTCGGCCCCCACCGACAGCAGCGCCGCCAGCGCGGCTGACAAAGTGTCGCCAGCGCCGATGAAACTGACCTCGACGCGTTCGAACTTTTCGC
>JBIKPD010000482.1:0-2885 GCA_044357665.1 Roseateles sp.
TCAGGGGTTCAGGGAGCCAATCCTTGCTTGATCACACCGCTGGAGCTGATCGACCGTATTGCCGCCCTGGTGCCACCGCCGCCTACGCACCGGCATCGCTACTTTGGCGTGCTGGCCAGGGTTGCTACATGGGTTGAGGGCAATTCCAGGGGGCGATACCTGGCCTCATACGGTTGAAATGCCTAGCCGTGAAAACTCGGTATCGGTCAGCGCACCGCGATGGTGAAGCTCGTGCAACCTGGCCAGTTCTTCGCTGATTGACATCGTTCATCTCCCTAGACACACAGACCCAGCAAACGCTCCTCGGCGGAGCAATTCATGGCTGGCTTGGCCGGCACGATAGCGATCGGCTTCCTGGTCTGGCAGGAACGGATTTCGCGTGCCGTCGGGCCGTAGTAGCTCCATCCGGCGCCGAGATTGGGCAAGGTCAGGCTGACCTCGCGCCATTTCGGATGGCCCTCGGCCTGCAGCTTGGCAAAGTTCTGGCACAGCGCCTTGCCAAAGCGGCTGAAGTTATCGACGGTTCCCTTCAGCGTGTAGTCATAGGTCACCAGAAAGGCGCCGACCGCAACGGTGGTGAAATCCTCGGTCAGCAGATTCGGGTAGTTGGCAGCGAGCACATTTGACGCGGAGTAAACCTTCAATACCGGTTTGCTCGATGCATGGTTAGGGTCGAACTTGAGCAGCTTGATGAATTTCTGCGCTTCAGGCTTCATGTTCGCAATCAGCGGCGCCGGCTGGCCTGCGGCGACAACGACCACGTCGATCGATTTATCCGAGATCAGCTTGACCAAGGCCTCTTCGTTGGACAAAAAGCTTGCATTTGCCTCAGGCATCGGCAGATTGAACATCATGCGGTAGAGGGAATGCGTGATCACCGCCGCGCCACTACCAACCAAGCCGCCATTGATCTTGGCGTCGCGCAACTCATGCAGGTAATTCAGCGGCGAGTCGGCACGGACGATGTAGTTGATCTCGGTGTTGTAGAGCGGCAGCACCACCCGCAGCGGCCGGATCAATGCTGCTGCATCGGGATTACCGGTGATCGCCCGGTCGACAATCCCCTGGTAGACATCGGCTTGGACAATGGCCAGCTTCACGCCTGGCTCGTTGCGCAACAGTCTGAGATTGGCTGCGGAACCCGATGTTGGCAGAACCTCCAGCTGGATGTCGGCATCCGGCGCTACAAGCCTGGCCAGATCCCGGCCGATGGCGAAATAAGTACCCTTGTCCGAGGCGGTGACGATTTTGTACTCAGCTGCTGCCGACACGGCGCCAGAGAATGCTGCCAAGGCGGCGCAGGCGATTGGATAGAAAATTTTCGAAGCCATGTCATGGGTTCCCGGTTGGTTTGGATGGGCAGAGTCCGAGCGCGTCGACCTTCGACTGGCAGGCACCGCTGCTCGAATTCTGTGATTGCCTTGTGAAAGCCTCGTTCGCCTCGAGCAATGCGCGCGCACTGTCGGTGACCATTGCTGCTGGTGCTGCTGCTGCCGGGGCAGCGGCACGAACCACGCCGGCGCGCGCGCACAAGCCCAGCGACGCCATCGCGCCATTGCAGGCCTCGCCGTCCGGAACCTGCATGCCAGCGCCCTTGACTGCTTCGATCCGAAGATTCGCCGGCACCTCGTCAGGCAATACCAGCGCGCGATCGCGCGGCGCTTTGCTGGCTGGCTCCCTCGCAGCCTTTGCCGCCAGGCCGACGACTGCGTCATCGCGGGCAGGCAAGGCGGCAGCTTCACGCGGCAAGGCGATGCCGTTATCGAACAAGGCGCCTGGCCCGAAATTGCGCAATGCCTCGGGCTCGCGCAACGCCGCGACCGGTTTGACTTCTGCCGGCCCGGGCGCCGGTTGGCCCGCCCGATTCAGTGCCGCAACTGCGCCGCCTGCAGATCCTGCCTGCGTGTTCAGTTGCCAATAGGCGCTGAAAATAATGATCGCGCCCAAGCCGATCGCCAGCGCCAGATATTTCTTTCGACTGGCTCTTGGCGCCTGCGGTGGCAACAGGATCGGTGGCTGCTCCTGTTCGGCAGCTTCCGGCGGCGGGGCAGCCAAAGCGGCCGGCTCGAACATCGAAGGCGGAAAGACCGGGTCAGGCTCGGCCGGAATTGGGCCACCGACTTCAGCGATCAGCGCTACCAGCCCATCGGCCAGCAAAGCACCCTGGCAGCGCGAGCAGTCTGACTGCAGCGTGATGTCGTTGATCGCACCGCAATGAGGGCAAGGCAGAAGATTCAATGCCGCCCCGCAATCGTTGCAGAACTTGGACTTCGGCGGGCTCAGATGGGCGCAGTAAGGGCATTCGGTGATGGGCCTGGCATTGGCGTTGGCAGAAGGCATGGGCAGCAAAGGTAAGTATCAGCCGCCAATTCGGCGTGCTCCGATGGTGCCGACACAGCTCACGCTGAAAATGATCCAGATCAGCCTTTCAGGCCAGGCTGCGGCTTGGCGAGCACCGCTTTGCGGGGTGGCAGCTTCGCGAGCCACTATCCTGCCGCCCGAGAGATTTGCAGCCCGGCCTTGGATCGGGTGGCGCTTGCGTTGACAATGCCCGGCATGAACAAGCAAGACACTTTGTCCGAAATTGCCTCTCGACTGGCCGGCTATGACCCGCAAGCCTTGCATGTGGCTTTGGCGCAGGACTTCATCGCCAAGCTGCTGCCAGGTCCGAAAATTCAGGAGAAAGTCGAGCTGCGGGCAAGTCTGGGCCGGGTTCTGGCGCTGGACATCATCTCGACGCTGCAGGTGCCGGCAGCGGATAACTCGGCAATGGACGGCTACGCGCTGCGCGCCTGTGACCTCAGCGCCACCGCAGACACCCGCTTGCAGATCGCCGGCACCAGCCTGGCGGGCAGCGCGCCCAGCCGCCGGGTGCAGCCAGGACA
>JBIKPD010000380.1:0-3975 GCA_044357665.1 Roseateles sp.
TCCAAGCCGGTCTCGAATTTGTTGAGCTCATTGACTGACATTGCGGCTTCCTTCGCGTTTCGGGGTCAGACGGCGAGCCTTCGGCGAAGGTCGTCGTCCACCAACCATTGACTAGCTGTTCCCGTGAGCACAGTCTGTCCCTTTTCGATCAGGTAAGCGCGGTCGCTGACCAGCAGCGCGCGGCGCACGTTCTGCTCCACCAGGAGTACAGCAATTCCGCTTTCCTTCATGCGCTGGATCGCGTTGAAAACGACGTCCACGATCATCGGCGCGAGTCCCTCGGACGGTTCGTCGATCAGCAGCAGTTGCGGCTGGCCCGCCAGGGCACGAGCGATGGCGAGCATCTGCTGTTCGCCGCCGGACAGGGTCTTGCCATCCTGTGTTCGGCGCTCTTTCAGAAGCGGGAACCAGGCGAAGAGTTCGTCAATCCGGTCGCGCCGGTCGGCGGCCGACATGCGGTCGCGCTGGAAAAAGCCCATGCGCAAATTTTCTTCTACCGTGAGTCCTGGAAAGATGCGCCGGTCTTCCGGGATGTAGCCAATGCCCAGCTTGCTGACCGCTTCAGGCGGACGCCCATCGATCCGTTCGCCCTGGAAGCGTGTTTCACCGGCCACCCTGTGCACCAAACCCATCACGGTTTTCAGGGTCGTGCTCTTGCCGGCACCGTTGCGGCCGAGCAGGGCTACGACCTCGCCGGCACCGACTCTCAGGTCAATGCCGCAGAGCACCTGACCGCGGCCATAGTGCGCGTGAATTGCGGCCATCTCAAGCATCGGATGACTCGCTGTCTGCGACGACGCCCAAGTAGGCCTCCTGGACCCGCCGATCATCGCGCACCTGTTGCGGCGGGCCTTCTGCAATCTTGCTGCCCTGCTGCATCACGATGATATGGTTTGACACCGACATCACCAGCTCGATGTCGTGCTCCACCAGCAAGATCGTGACACCCTGTGCCGCCAGTTTCAGGATGTGTTCCTTGGTCAGTTCTGTCTCGGTGGGCGACATGCCCTGGGTGGGCTCGTCAAGCAACAGCAGCTGGGGGCTGCCGGCCATGCACATCGCGATCTCCAAGCGGCGCTGATCACCGTGAGAGAGGCTCTTCGCCGGCGCCGGTCCCAGGTGTGCAAGGCCGAACTGATCCAGCAAAGCATGCGCTTCCTGCGATGGTGCGCCGAGGCTGGCAAGGCGAGAAAACAATCGCTTGCGCGGTGCACGCGCCTGTGCCGCGAAGCGCACGTTTTCAAATACCGACAGATCAAAGAACAGGTTGGTAATCTGGAACGATCTGCAAAGGCCCAGGCGTTGCAGCCGTGGCGGTGACCACCCGGTCACGTCGGTACCCGACAGACGCACCCTTCCGCGGTCGGGTGCTATGCCACCACTGACCAGGTTGAAGGCCGTGCTCTTGCCGGCGCCGTTGGGTCCGATCAATGAGGTGATCTGCCCCGCGCGGGCTGAAAAGCCGAGGTCTGCCACCGCTCGCAACCCGCCAAAACTTTTGCTCAGGCCTTCGACTTCAAGCATGGTCGGAAGTCGAGGACTTGCGTGACAACCATCGCTGCAAGCCGCCAGCGATGCCAGCCGGCGCGTAGAGCACGCAGATGACGAACAGGGCCCCAAGTGCGAATAGATGATGCTTGGTCATATTCGACAACGCGTCTTCTGCAAAGGTGATGATCCCTGCTCCAAGCAGGGGCCCGATCAAGGAGCCCAGGCCGCCGATCAGCGCCATCACCACGGCTCTGGTGGAGTATTCGAAGCCGAATAGTACAGGGGACACAAAGCCGCGCAGGAAGGGATAAAGCATGCCGCCAAGCGCAGCAATGTTCGCGGCCACGACAAAGGCTGCCAGCTTGTAGCCGAAAGGCTGATAGCCGAGGTAGGGTACTCGTGCAGCGTTGTCGCGCAAGGCGTCAAGAACGGTGCCGAAGGGCGTGTCAAGCAACCGCTTGACGGCAATGTAGCTGCCGAGAAGCATGATCAGCGTCAGATACAGGAAGGTCGCGTTGTGGGCGAGCGACAGGCTCATGCCAGGAAGATCGAGGATGGGCGCGGGGATTCCCAGCAAGCCATCGGAACCGCCGACTGCCGCCGTGTTGTTGGCGCTCTTGGTCAGGATTTCCCCAACGCCGAATGTGATCAGCGCAAAGTACACGCCCGATGATCGGATTGCCACCGCACCCACGGCCAGTGCAAAGACCGTGGTGACGGCCAATACGCAGGCCAACACCGCCCACAGTGAGTGCGACAGGTGCTGGTAGGTCAACGCTGCCGTATAGGCGCCCAGGCCAAAGAACGCGGCCTGACCCAGCGACAGAAGTCCGACCCGTCCAAGTAGAACGTCCACCGAGAGCGCCAACATCCCGAGCATTGCAGCCTCGATGGCCAGCCGTACATGAAACTCACTCCCGGCCAGTGGCAGCAGCGCAGCAACGCCAAAGAAGCACAGGGTCAGCGCGCGCGCCACTTTGCGCGCCGCGCCAGAAAGCAGGATCTGCGGATCCGTACTGGCTTCGGGGTTTGCTGATAGGCCCATCAGTCGTGCTCTGGACGACCGAACATGCCGTGGGGCCGGAACACCAGCACGCCGATCATCACGGCGAACACCAGCGTTTCGGCCCAGACCGGCCGCATGATCAGGCTGCCAAGGCTGTGCACCTGGGCCAGCAGTACGCCAGCCAGCACCGCACCCAGCACGCTACCCATGCCGCCGACGATGACCACGGTGAATGCCAGCAAAATGAAATCGTGCCCCATGCCTGGAAATACCGAATAAATCGGCGCCAGCAGGACGCCCGACAGGGCCGCGAGCGCGCTGCAGGCAAAGAACGTAATCGTCCGTACGCGCGCCACTGGTACGCCGAGCGCCGCCACCATTTCGCCGTCGTGCGCGGCCGCGCGAAGCACAGCGCCGGCCATGGTGCGGTGGACGACCCACCAGACCAATCCAATCACCATCAGGGCCACAAAAAAGATCATCAAGCGGTAGTTCGACACGGCGATGTCACCCCATACCAGGGCACCTGTCACAGGAGCCCGGACTGAGCGCGTCTCGGCGCCCCATGCAAATTGCGCCATATCGCGCAGCATCAGTCCGAGCCCGAAGGTGAGCAACAAGGTCAGCACGCCATGGTCCTTGCGTCCCAGCAGCGGTCGAATGCCAAAACGTTCGATGAATACGCCGAGAGTGCCGACCAAGAGCGGCGACATGATCAGCGCCGCCCAAAACGGCACGCCGGCAGTTGTCATTGCATAGGCGCCGTATGCGCCCAACATGTACAACTCGCCGTGCGCCAGATTGATGACATGCAGCAGCCCGAAAATCATGGTCAGGCCCACCTCCACAAGGATCAACGCGGACGCGATGATCATCCCATCAAGGGCCTGTGGAATCAGGACAGCGAGGAGATAGTCCCAGAGCGATGCCATGCTCTGCATTTTTCAGTGCCTGGGTCAGAAGCGGGTGCACTCGTCTGGAAAGGCCACGGCTGCAGCAGGCACGCGGTCGACCACGGTGAAGTCTTGCCCCTTGACCCGGATCACCACCATGTCCAGCGAAGCCTGGTGGTCCTCGGCGCGCATGGTTCTGCGGCCGGATGGCGTATCCCAGGTCATCCCGCGCATGGCCGCACGCATGCGATCGGTTTCAAAGCTCGCGGCCTTTTCGCCCGCCGCCTTCAGCAGAAAGAACAAGCTGTATGAGTCGGCGGCAAACAGGTCGGGTTGGACCTTGTAGGTCGCTGTAAACGCAGCGACGAACTTGCGACTCTGCGGCAAATCCAGGTCGGGCGAGAAACTGGCAGCGGTCAGAAAGTTTTCTGCCGCTCCTTGCAGTGCATCGAGATTGCCCCGACCGACAGCCCCGGCTGCGCCCGCGAGGGTGAGGCGAGGACTGATAAGGCCGGCATCGCGCATTTGCGTCAACAGCCGAACAGTGTCGTTGCCCGGTGTCATGGTCAGCAGCACGTCGGGGCG
>JBIKPD010000381.1:0-3966 GCA_044357665.1 Roseateles sp.
CGATGGCGGCGAGATCAAGGTCGGGGGACGCAGCATTTCGACGCCGCAGCGCAGCCTGCCGCCCGAGAAACGAAACATGTCGATGATCTTCCAGAGCTATGCGCTCTGGCCGCATATGACAGTGTTCGAAAACGTCGCCTATGGGCTGCGTTTGCGCGGCCTGCCAAAAGCCGAAATTCAGCAGCGGGCCGATACCATCCTGGCGGCGACCAAACTTGATCAGCTGGCGCAGCGTTACCCCGGCAACCTGTCGGGCGGCCAGCAACAACGGGTGTCGCTGGCCCGCGCGCTGGTGATCGAGCCTGAAATCCTGCTGCTCGACGAACCCTTGTCCAATCTCGATGCCAATCTGCGCGAAGAGATGCGTTACGAGATCCGCAGACTGCATGACAAATACCGCTACACCACCGTCTATGTGACCCATGACCAGTCCGAGGCCATGACCACCTCCGACATCATCGTGGTGATGAACCAGGGCTTGATCGAACAGGCGGGTTCGCCAGAGGAAATTTACCAACGTCCGTTGACCGAATTCGTAGCCCGATTCATTGGCTCGGCCAATGTTTTCAAGGGTCGCTGGGATGGTGGGCATAGCGTCGACTGCGGCAACGGTCTGGTTTTGCGCTGCGGCTCGGGAGACTTTGCGCCAGAGGGCGACAGCGCCGTATCGATCCGCCATCACGACATCCGCATCGCGCTGAGTCCACCCGACCCTGGCGCGCCGAATTGGATCGCCGGCCTGGTCGCGCGACAGGTCTATTTGGGGCCGCATCGCGACTATCTGGTCAACCTGGCCGGCGGCGAGACGGTTCGTGTCATCACCCCGATCAATGCCATATTCGAAGCGGGCAGCAGCGTCTGGCTGCATTTCCCGCCCGAGCATTGCCGCGCGCTGGCCCGCTGAAATCCGTTTTAACCGATCAACCCTGCAGCCCAAACGGCTCGATTCGAGGAAGACCATGTCCGAAACCACCGCAACAGCGCATCTGACCCGTTATCTTGCCGAATTCATCCAGGACGCCAGGCCCGCCGATTTGTCGGCCGAGGTCACTGCACTGGGCAAGAAGTCGATTCTCGACGGCCTCGGCCTGGCGCTTTCCGGCGGTGCTACCCAATGCGGCGAACTGGTGCATCTGCACCTGTCCGAACTCAACCTGGGGCAGGGCGCCGCGACGGTGATCGGAACCCGGCTGAAGGTCGCTCCGCGCTTCGCCGCTTTTGCCAACGGGGTCGCGATCCATGCCGACGACTACGACGATACCCAGTTGGCGGTGGCTACCGACCGGGTCTACGGTCTGCTGACCCATCCGACCGCACCCGCCTTGCCGGCCGCCTTGGCGATGGGCGAACAAATGCAGGCGAGCGGCGCAGCAGTGATGCTGGCCTACCACCTGGGAGTCGAGATCGAGTGCAAGATCGCCGAGGCGATCAACCCCCGCCATTACCAGACTGGTTTCCACACCACCGGATCCTGCGGCACGTTTGCGGCTGCCGCAGCCAGCGCAAAACTGCTCGGGCTCGACGCTGCCACCATCGCCCGAGCGCTGTCGATTGCCGGCAGCCAATCGGCCGGACTGCGTGAAAACTTTGGCACCATGACCAAGCCTTTTCATGCCGGCAGGTCGTCCGAAAGCGGCGTCACCGCCGCCCAGTTCGCCTCCTATGGCTGGACCGCAACCGACCAGATCCTCGAAGCGCCGCGCGGCTTTTTCAGCGCCGCAGGAGGGGGCTATGACGCCGCCTCGATTGCCGGCAAGCTCGGCGCGCCCTGGACGATCGCTTCGCCCGGTGTCTCGATCAAACCCCATCCGTCGGGCTCATTGACCCATCCGGGCATGACCGAAATGCTGCGGCTGATCCGCGCCCACAAGATCCAGGCCAGCGATGTGGTCCGGGTCCGCGTCGGCACCAACCACAACATGCCCAATGCGCTGATCCACCATCGGCCGAGCAATGAGTTGCAGGCCAAGTTCTCGATGGAATTCTGCATGGCTATCCTGCTGCTCGAGGGTCGCGCAGGGTTGGGTGAATTCACCGATGAAGTGGTGCTGCGACCGGACGTCAGGGCAATGATCGAAAAAGTCGATTTTGTCGTCGATGCCGACGCTGAAGCGGCCGGTTATCACAAGATGACGACGCTGATCGACATCGAACTGGCAGATGGAACCAAGCTCTCCGGCCGTTCCGATTTCGGCAAGGGCAGCCCGGCCGACCCGATGAGTTATGAGGAAGTTGCCAACAAGTTCCTCGAGAACGCCGACTATGCCAAGTTCCCGACCAGCCAGGCCAAGGCGGTGGTCGAGATGGTGCGTGACTTCGAACATCTGCCGTCAATCAACGGTTTGATGGCCGCCTTGACAAGGCCAGCAGCATGAAGCCGGCCGCATCGAATGAACTGCCGCTGGTCGGGTTGATGCTCGGTGACATGACCGGCATCGGGCCCGAAATCTGCGCCCGATTGCTGGATTCGAAGGTCTTGAACGATGTAACCCGGATCGCGGTGGTCGGCGACGCCAGGGTGTTCGAGCTCGGCTGCAAGGACGCCGGGGTCAAGCCGGTCTGGCGCAGCTATCAGCAGTTGGCCGACATCGACTGGTCCGATCCGGCGATCGCCGTCGTCGACCTGGGCAATATCGACCCCGAACTGATCCCGCGTGGCGAGATGTCGGCCTTGTCCGGCCGCCTGACCGGCGACACCCTCAAGCACATGATCGATCTGGCCGGCGCAGGCGAACTCGACGCGATCTGTTTTGCTTCGCTGAACAAAGCCGCCTTGCATCTGGGTGGCTGGAAATACCATGACGAGCACCAGATGTTCGCGGCCTTGACCGGGCAAAAAGGTTTTTTTGGCGAAATGAATGTGATCAAGGAATTCGCCACCTTCCGCGTTACCTCGCATATCTCGCTGCGCCAGGCCATCGACCTGATTTCGCCCGAGCGTATCGCGTTGGCCGTTGGCCTGGCTCACAACACCTTGCGCGCCAACGGAGTTGAAAATCCCCGCATCGCGGTGGCAGCGCTCAACCCCCATTGCGGCGAAGGCGGTCTGTTCGGCGACGAGGAAATCACCATCATCAGGCCTGCGGTTGAAAAACTGCAGGCTCAAGGCATCAACTGCAGCGGCCCGGTCTCGTCCGACGCGATCTTTTTGAAGGCCTTGAAGGGCGAATACGACGGCGTGGTGATGATGTACCACGACCAGGGCCAGATCGCCACCAAGCTGCTCGGCTTCAACAAGGGCGTCACCGTGACCGCCGGGCTCAGCGCCATTTTCACGACGCCGGCGCATGGCACGGCTTTTGATATCGTCGGTCAGGGCAAGGCCGACACCGGCGCGCTGGAACAAGCGCTGCGCATCGCGGCCCGTATGGCTGTGGCCAAAAAGGCCCTGGCCTGAACCGAAGCGGCTAGGCGTAGTCGCTGATCGGCGGGCAACTGCAGGACAGGTTGCGGTCACCCCAGACATTGTCGACGCGGCCCACCGGCACCCAGTATTTCTGCCGGCGCAGACCCGGCAAGGGGTAGGCCGCTTCTTCGCGACTGTAGCGATGCGGCCAGTCGGCGCCGAGCAGGCTTTCTGCCGTATGCGGCGCCTTGACCAACGGGTTGTCGTCCAGCGGCCAAATGCCTTGCTCGACCTTGGTGATCTCAGCGCGGATGGCCAGCATCGCATCGCAGAAGCGGTCGAGCTCGGCCCTGGATTCGCTCTCGGTCGGCTCGACCATCAAGGTGCCTGCCACCGGGAATGACAGCGTCGGCGCGTGGAAACCGTAATCGATCAGGCGCTTGGCCACATCTTCGGCGCCGATGCCACTCGACTCCTTCAGCGGGCGCAGATCAAGAATGCATTCATGCGCCACGCCGCCGCCCTTGATGCCGGCGATCTGGCTGTTGAAATGGATTTCATAAGCATCAGCCAGGCGCGCGGCGACATAGTTGGCCGACAGGATCGCGATCTCGGTCGCC
>JBIKPD010000416.1:0-3493 GCA_044357665.1 Roseateles sp.
GTAGACGGTCGTGACCGCGAGCAGATCGATCAAGGGATGACGCGCCAGCAGATAAAGCGCCATGGCATCGTCAACGCCGGGGTCGGTATCAAAGATGACCTGGCTTCGGTTGACCGCGATCGCCGCGGTTGATCGCTCAGCGTCCGGAATTCCGACGGCCTGCCTATTGCTCTTTTGCTCTGTCATCACGCTCGTCAGTTTGTTACGGACGCTGCCGCGCCAACTTCCATCCGCGGCAACAATGTCTGCAGACTGCAGCATAGCCGACCGGCGTTGGCATCCCTGACAGGCAAAAAAAGGCCCCTGCAGCGAGCATCACTGCAGGGGCGATCAATCGAATGCGGATCAGCGCTGGCCGATGGGCAGCACGTCGCGCGAGGTCGAGCCGACGAACAACTGGCGCGGACGGCCGATCTTGTACTCGGGGTCGCCGATCATTTCGTTCAACTGTGCGATCCAGCCCACCGTGCGGGCCAGCGCAAAAATCGCGGTAAACAGGCTGACCGGGATGCCGATTGCGCGCTGCACGATGCCCGAATAGAAGTCGACATTCGGATAGAGCTTGCGGGAGACAAAATATTCGTCTTCCAGCGCGATCTTTTCCAGCGCCATCGCCAGCTTGAACAAGGGATCGTCCTGCAGGCCCAGCGCGTTCAGCACTTCATAACAGGTTTCACGCATCAGCTTGGCGCGCGGGTCGTAGTTCTTGTAGACACGGTGACCGAAGCCCATCAGCTTGACGGTGGAGTTCTTGTCTTTCACGTTCTTGATGAACTCGCCGATCTTCTCGATGCCACCGTTGCGCTGGATGTCTTCCAGCATATTCAGCGCCGCTTCGTTGGCACCCCCGTGAGCCGGACCCCAGAGGCAGGCAACGCCGGCGGCAATCGCCGCAAACGGGTTGGTGCCCGAGCTGCCGCACAAGCGCACGGTCGAAGTCGAGGCGTTCTGCTCATGGTCGGCATGCAGGATGAAGATGCGGTCCATCGCACGCACCAGCACATCGTTGGTTTCGTAAGTCTCGCAAGGCGTGGCGAACATCATGTGCATGAAGTTCGCGGTATAACCGAGGTCGTTACGCGGATAGATGAAGGGCTGGCCGATCGAATACTTGTAGGACATCGCCACCAGCGTCGGCATCTTCGCAATCAGGCGGATCGCGGCGATTTCGCGGTGCTGCGGATTATTGATGTCGGTGCTGTCGTGATAGAAAGCCGACAGACCGCCGACCAGTCCGGTCATCACCGCCATCGGATGGGCATCGCGGCGGAATCCGCGCAGGAAGAACTGCATCTGCTCGTTGACCATTGTGTGGTTGGTCACAAGCTTGACGAAGGCCGTCTTCTTGGCCAGATTTGGCAGCTCGCCATAGAGCAATAGATGGCAGGTTTCGAGGAAATCGCAGTTGGTCGCCAATTGCTCGATCGGGTAGCCACGGTACAGCAACTCGCCCTTGTCACCGTCGATATAAGTGATGTTCGAATTGCAGGACGCGGTCGACAGGAAGCCCGGGTCGTAAGTGAACTTGCCGGTCTGCGCATAGAGCTTGCGGATGTCGATCACATCGGGCCCTACCGTACCTTTGTAGATCGGCAGATCCATGCTGGCACTGCCATCAGAGAACGACAGGGTGGCTTTGACGTCGGACGGTGTCATGAGATTTCCTAAGGTGGCTTGGGTGGATATTTATTGAATGATCCTGAGCATGCCCAGGGTTTCCAGAACATCGGGGCGATCCAGTTCACCCTCGGGTTCCTTGCGGCGCAGCAACAGGTCGAGCAGATCGTTATCTGACAAGTCCATCAGCACCCGCAGGCCCTCGGCCTGGATTTCGGTCAGTGAATCAGCAAAACGCGTGAAAAAACGGTCGATGAAAATATCGTTCTCCAGCAGCCCGCGCCGGCAACGCCAGCGCAGCTTGGACAGGGCTCTCTCGTCGATCAAGGTTTCAGCATTCATCTGGCATTTTCCGCTTTGAGCGATCTTGAGCGATCAAATGGCTCGCCGAACCATCATTTCCTTGATCTTGCCAATCGCCTTGGTCGGGTTCAAACCCTTCGGGCAGACATCGACGCAGTTCATGATGGTGTGGCAGCGGAACAGGCGATAGGGATCTTCAAGATTGTCGAGCCGCTCGGCGGTGGCCTCGTCGCGGCTATCGGCGATGAAGCGGTAGGCCTGCAACAGCCCGGCCGGGCCGACGAACTTGTCCGGATTCCACCAGAAGCTCGGGCAGGCGGTCGAGCAGCTCGCGCACAGGATGCACTCGTAGAGGCCGTTCAGCTCTTCACGCTCCTCGGGGAACTGCAGGCGCTCCTTGTCAGGCAGCGGCGTGCTGTTGACCAGGTAAGGCTTGATCGAGTTGTATTGCTTGAAGAACTGCGTCATGTCGACGATCAGATCGCGAATCACCGGCAGGCCAGGTAGCGGCTTGAGCACGATCACGCCTGGCAGCGTACGCATATTCGTCAGGCAGGCCAGCCCATTCTTGCCGTTGATGTTCATCGCGTCCGAGCCGCAAACGCCCTCGCGGCAGCTGCGCCGGAATGACAAGGTCGGGTCAACCGCCTTGAGCTTGCCCAGCGCATCGAGCAGCATGCGCTCGGTACCGTCGAGTTCAACCTCGATCGTCTGCATATAGGGCTTGGCATCCTGATCCGGGTCGTAGCGGTAAATCTGGAAGGTACGCTTGCTCATTGTGAAATCCTTGACTGGGTTCGGTTCGTTGGCGGACGTTGCTTAGAACGTGCGCACCTTGGGAGGGATCGACTCGGCCGTCAGCGGCTGCAGCTTGACCGGCTTGTAATCGAGGCGATTGCCTTCGGCATACCAGAGCGTGTGCTTGAGCCATTCGACGTCATTGCGGCCATTCGGAAACTCGGCGCTGTCGGCATAGTCGTCCACCGTATGGGCTCCGCGGCTCTCGCGGCGTGCGGCGGCAGAAACAATGGTCGCCAAAGCGGCCTCGATCAGATTGTCGACCTCAAGCGCCTCGATGCGCGCGGTGTTGAAGACCTTGGATTTGTCCTTCAAGGTGATGTTCTTCACCCGCTCGGCAATCTCGGCGATCTTCAGCACGCCCGCATCGAGAGAAGCCTGGGTGCGGAACACGCCGGCATGCAACTGCATCGCATTGCGCAAGTCGTTGGCCACATCCTGGGCATATTCGCCATCGGTGCTGCCGTCGAGCCGGGCAAGCCGCGCCACCGATTGGGCCCCGGCGTCGGCAGGCAAGGCCTTGTGGTTCTTGCCCTTCAGACCCGATTCGACGATATGGTTGCCGGCCGCACGGCCGAAGACCAGCAGGTCGAGCAGCGAATTGGTACCCAGACGGTTGGCGCCGTGCACGCTGACGCAAGAGCATTCGCCCACGGCATAAAGCCCGTTGACGACCGCATTCGGGTCGCCGTCCTTGGGAATCACCACCTGGCCATGGATATTGGTCGGGATGCCGCCCATCTGGTAATGGATCGTCGGCACGACCGGGATCGAT
>JBIKPD010000133.1:0-10139 GCA_044357665.1 Roseateles sp.
TTCCTTGGTGATGTCGACATTGGCAAAGTTGTGGCCGATCTCGAGCACGCTGGGCAGGCGCTTCATGATCGTATCGGCACCCAGATGGGTCATGTCGAGGGCGATGTAGTCCTTGTTCGGACCGCAGCCGCGCCCTTCCTTGATTTCCTGGTCCATGCAGCGCGAGACGAAATCGCGCGGTGCCAGATCCTTGTACTGCGGTGCATAGCGTTCCATGAAGCGCTCGCCATCGCTGTTGCGCAGGATCGCGCCCTCGCCGCGGCAGCCTTCGGTCAGCAGCACGCCAGCGCCGGCCACGCCGGTCGGGTGGAACTGCCAGAACTCCATGTCTTCAAGCGGTATGCCGGCGCGCGCCGCCATGCCCAGGCCGTCACCGGTGTTGATGAAGGCATTGGTCGATGCAGCAAAGATACGGCCGGCGCCACCGGTCGCCAGCATCACCGTCTTGGCCTGCATGATGTGTAGTTCGCCGGTTTCCATTTCCAGCGCCGTGACACCGACGACATCGCCGGACTCATCACGGATCAGATCCTGCGCCATCCATTCAACGAAGAACTGGGTATGCGCTTTGACGTTCTGTTGATAGAGCGTGTGCAGCATCGCATGACCGGTACGGTCGGCTGCAGCACAGGCGCGCTGCACCGGCTTCTCGCCGTAGTTGGCCGTATGGCCGCCGAACGGACGCTGGTAGATCGTGCCGTCGGCATTGCGGTCGAACGGCATGCCGAAATGCTCGAGCTCGTAAACCACCTTAGGCGCTTCACGGCACATGAATTCGATTGCGTCCTGGTCGCCCAGCCAGTCCGAGCCCTTGACGGTGTCGAAAAAGTGGAAATGCCAGTTGTCCTCGGACATATTGCCAAGCGATGCACCGATACCGCCCTGGGCAGCCACCGTGTGCGAGCGGGTCGGGAAGACCTTGCTCAATACCGCCACATTCAGCCCGGCCAGCGACAGCTGCAAGGCAGCGCGCATGCCCGAACCGCCGGCACCGACGATGACGACATCAAATTTGCGCGAGGGAATAGTTTTCAAGTCAGTCACCGTCATTACAGTCTCCAGAGCACTTGGATCGCCCAACCGGCGCAAGCAAGCAACCAAACAATCGTGAACACATGCAGGCTCAGGCGGATGCCCAGCGGCTGCACATAATCCATCCAGATGTCGCGCATGCCGACCCAGGCGTGATACGCCAGGGACAGAATCACGACGAAGGTCAGGGCCTTCATCCACTGCTGCGAAAAGATGCCCGCCCAGCGGTCGTAATCAAGCGGCCCTGGCAGCAGCACCTGCACCAGCAGGGCCACGGTAAACAAGGCCATCAGAACGGCAGTGACGCGCTGCGCCAACCAGTCGCGCAGACCGTAATGGGCACCGACGACGGTGCGTTTGGATCCAAAAGTAGTCATTGTCAGTCTCTCGATTTCAATAAATACCGAACAGCTTGGCGCCCAGCAACAGGGTCAAGCCGATGCTGCTGACCAGCGTGATCAAGGCCGAGTTGTGGCCTTGTTCCAGGCTGACGCTATGTGTGGCGTCCATCCAGAGGTGGCGCACGCCGGCGATGAAATGGTGCAGATAGCCCCAGATCAGCCCGAGTGCGACCAGCTTGATGAACCAGCCCGGCAACCCGCCGATACCGGCCACGAAGGCATTGGTGAAGGTGTCGAATGAGATTTCTGTGCTGACGCTGTTGTCGAACATCCAGATGATGAAAGGCAACAGCAAGAACAGCAGCAACCCGCTGATGCGATGCAGGATGGAGACGATGCCCGCCGGCGGCAAGCGATAGGCCGCCAACTGGGTCACATGGATGTTGCGGAAAACCGGCCTGGCCTTGCTGTTGTCTGTCATACCCACCCTCTGTAATCAGTTCGTAACTTGTAGAGTTTATTGCAATGCAGCAGAACCGGTCCCGGCAGCTGCCCTGGTTCGGTCAATGCAAGGTCAATTAAGGACATTGCGGTAGAAATGCGAATCCGTGCTGTAGAGGCCGCGGCGCAACTCCACCGGCTTGTCGCCATAGGTAAACGAGAGCCTTTCGACACTCAGCAGCGGCGCGCCAAGCGGCAACTGCAGCAAAGCTGCGCTTTCGGCGTCAGCCGCGACTGCCCGGATTTTCTCCTCGGCCCGGATCATGTGGACGCCGAATTCAGTCTCGAACAGTTCGTAAAACGGCCCCTTGTGCTGGTTCAACAGCTCGGTGGTCAGGCCCTTGAACAGATCGCCCGGCAGCCAGATGTCGTCGAGCACCACCGGCTGCCCCTTGCTGTGCAGCAAGCGACGCACTTCGACCATTGGCTCGCCGGCGCGCATCTGCAGCCGGCGCGCAATCGCCGCCGGCGCGCGCTGGCGCTTGCAGTCGAGCAGTTGCCGCTCCAGCGCCACCGGACCTTCGTCGGCCATCAAACGCAGGAAGCGGTACTGGACCTTCTGCTCGGCATGGGTCGCCACATAAGTGCCTTTGCCCTGACGCCGCACCAGCAGGTTCTCGGCAGCCAGCTCGTCGATGGCCTTGCGCACTGTGCCCTGGCTGACGCCGAAGCGCCCTGCCAGTTCCTGCTCGCTGGGGATCGCGTCGCCCGCCTTCCACTCGCCGGCCTGCAAGCTGGTGATGATCAGCCGCTTGATCTGGAGGTACAGGGGACTGAACAAGGGTCCGCCGGAAGCGACGGCTTCCTGTCTGGGGGGCATGCTGGAGAGCGGGACGACTGGCATGGGGGGATTTCAGCACAGCCTAAGCCTTCAGTCTATTTGCCATCTTCTATAAGACATAAGACTGTCGGGTTTTTACCAATACCGGGCAGATTGACGCCAAAAACAAGCTGATTTGCTCACTTTCCATAGGGGATTGCCCTTGTATTGACCTACACTGGAGCGGCACCTGAGCTGGAAACCACAAGGCCCTCGAGGCAGAACTGCAGCGCCGTCAGCACCCCGATTTTTTTCATCCCTCCCGGAGACTTCCCATGAGCAAAAAACCCGTTCGCGTTGCCGTCACCGGCGCCGCAGGCCAGATCGGCTACGCCCTGCTGTTCCGCATTGCCTCAGGCGAAATGCTGGGCAAGGACCAACCGGTCATCCTGCAACTGCTTGAAGTGCCGGTTGACAGGGTCCAGGAGGCCTTGAAGGGCGTGATCATGGAATTGGAAGACTGCGCCTTCCCCTTGCTCGCCGGCATCGAAGCGCATAGCGACCCGCTGCAGGCCTTCAAGGACACCGACTACGCCCTGCTGGTTGGCGCCAGGCCGCGCGGCCCGGGCATGGAGCGCGCCGACCTGCTGGCCGCCAATGCGCAGATTTTCACAGCCCAGGGCAAGGCGCTGAACGCTGTCGCTTCGCGCAATGTCAAGGTGCTGGTGGTTGGCAACCCGGCCAATACCAATGCCTATATCGCGATGAAGTCGGCGCCGGATCTGCCGGCCAAGAACTTCACCGCAATGCTGCGCCTTGACCACAACCGCGCGCTGTCGCAGATCGCTGCCAAGACCGGCAAGCCGGTCGCCGCGATCGAGAAGCTGGCTGTCTGGGGCAACCATTCACCGACGATGTACGCCGATTACCGCTTTGCCACGATCGACGGCGTTTCGGTGAAGACGATGATCAACGACGAAGCCTGGAACCGCGACAACTTTTTGCCAACCGTCGGCAAGCGCGGCGCTGCCATCATCGCCGCGCGCGGCGTCTCATCAGCAGCCTCGGCAGCCAATGCAGCGATCGACCATATGCATGATTGGGCGCTGGGCACCCATGGCAAATGGGTGACGATGGGCATCGCCTCGAACGGCGAATATGGCATCCCGAAAGACATCATCTTCGGCTATCCGGTCACGACGGAAAACGGCGAATACAAGATCATCGCCGGCCTGGACATCGATGCGTTCTCGCAGGAATGCATCAACAAGACCCTGGCCGAACTGCAAGGCGAGCAAGACGGCGTCAAGCATTTGCTCTGATCCCGACGCTGCTGCCTTCTGGCAGGCATCGATCACGAAGGCCGGCATATCATCATGCCGGCCTTTTTTTCAAGCGAGCATCCATTGAACAATTCACTCCACCCCAGTCAGGCGCTGTTCGAATCAAGCGAAATTCCAACGCTGCTGCCGGTTGTCGACCATTACTGCGGCGTCGAGGCGCGCATGGTCAAGAGTCTGGCGCTGCAAGCGCAGATGGGGCCCTTGTTCGATATCACGCTCGACTGCGAGGACGGTGCACCGATCGGCGGCGAAGCTGATCATGTGCTGCTGCTGGCCTCGCTGCTGAATGGCCAGGACAACCGACATGGCCGGGTCGGCGCCAGAGTTCACCCGCTGGGTCATGCTTGCTTCGAAGCCGATGTCGAGGGTCTGATCTCGGCCGCTGGTGACCGACTGGCTTATCTGATGGTGCCCAAGCCACGCCATCTGGCGGATGTGCAACAGGCCTGCGATTTCATCGATGCCAGCCTCAAACATCATCGGATCAAGACAACCCTGCCCGTCCATGTGCTGATCGAAACCC
The DNA here is from genome assembly GCA_044357665.1 of Roseateles sp. Lineage (GTDB taxonomy): Bacteria > Pseudomonadota > Gammaproteobacteria > Burkholderiales > Burkholderiaceae_C > Paucibacter_A. The sequence continues at coordinate 4,501 of JBIKPD010000133.1, forward strand.
ATGGTGCGCTGCGCGATGTGCAGGCGATTGCCGCCCATCCGCGCATCGAGTCGCTGTCTTTCGGTCTGATGGATTTCATCTCGGCGCACCGCGGTGCAATTCCGCGCCAGGCGATGAGCGTCGAAGGCCAGTTCTCGCACCCGCTGGTGGTCCGAGCGAAGCTGGAAATTTCCGCCGCCGCCCATGCCCATGCGAAGACGCCTTCGCATTGCGTGGTCACCGAGTTCAAGGATGCCCAAGCGATCAAGGCAGCAGCCAGGCGCGCTTCACGCGAATTCGGCTGCACCAGGATGTGGAGCATTCACCCCGGGCAGATTCAGCCGATCCTCGATGCCTTTGCTCCGGGTCTGGACGAAATCGAGGAGGCGATCGAGATCATCGATGCGGCGCAGGCCGCCCATTGGGCCCCGATCCAGCATCGCCACACCCTGCATGACCGCGCCAGCTACCGCTACTTCTGGCAATTGCTCGAACGCGCGCACCGCACCGGCCAGCCTTTGCCCGAGCAGGTGCTGCAAGCCTATTTCCAGCCGAACGAAGGATAGGTGCTTGCAATGCGGGCACAATCCTGGCATTGAGCTCACCGGATTTCGCTGCCATGCCTACTTGCCGATCCCTGTACAAGCCGCTGCTCTGGACGCTGATCCTGCTGGGCGGCAATGCCTGGTCAGCGGCAGTTGAAAATGACACCCCACGCGGTCGCCTGGCGACAAAATTGAAGCCGGCCAAGGTGGTCGCACCAGCGCCCGAGGAAGAACTGGCATTGGACGAAGCCCAATTGCTGGTGGCGACCCATGTCCATCACGGCGATGTGCAATGCGAATTCAACCAGAAAGTGCAGTTGACGCCCCACCCGGAGAAGCCGGGCCGTTTCAGTCTGCAATTCGGCAAGATGAATTACACGATGGTGCCCGAGCCCACGACTACCGGGGCGGTCAGGTTGGAAGACAAAAAGGCTGGCGTCGTCTGGCTGCAGATCCCCACCAAGTCAATGCTGATGAACAGCCGCCTGGGCCAGCGCATGGCGGACGCCTGCATGCATCCAACGCAGGTGGCCACGGTCAACGCTGCGGCCAAGTCGCCCAGCAGCGAGGGCGGCATCGGCATCACCCCCGTTCGCTGAACTTCGGCCCTGCCTGTCTCGATTGCAGTAGGCCTAAAAAAGTACGTATAATTCAGACCTACTTTAGGGAAGCCCAGCAATGGAAGCGACAGTTGCCGAACGCGGACAGATCACCTTGCCCAAAGCCGTGCGCGACGCCCTGGGGCTGAGCAAGGGCAGCACGCTGAAGGTCGAGCTCGACGGCAGCCGCATCATTCTGCGCAAGAACGTCGACGACGCGATTTCGCGCGCTCGCGGGCGCTTCAAGCTCCCTGCCGGCACCAGCACTGACGACGTCATGCGCGAGTTGCGCGGCCGTGCGCCAGGCGATCCGATTGCCGAATAGACTCAGCCTCAGATGATCGCCGTTGACAGCTCAGTCCTGATCGATCTGCTCGGCGACGACCCGCGCGCCGATGCCGCAGAAGCCAGCTTGCGTCTGGCCTTGACTGCCGGGCCGGTGGTGCTCTGCGATGTCGTGCTCAGCGAAGTCACGGCCGGTCTCGGTCGCGGCTCCGACGTGATGGACGCGCTTGAAGACATGGGTCTGCGTTTCGTCTCGCTCGACCAGCGCGCAGCGATCCGCGCCGGCGAGATGCAGAGAAAATACAACCAGCGCCTGCGCTCGGCGACATTACCCGCCGCCAACCCGGCAGTAGCGCGAACGATGGCCGATTTCTTGGTCGGCGCACATGCCATGTTGCAGTGCGACGCCTTGATCACCCGCGATGCGGGGTTTTTTCGCGACTATTTCAAGGGCCTGAAGGTGATCACACCGACTCTGGCCTGACCCCTACCATTACTTGATCTCTGGAGAAAATGATGTTGCAAGCCTACCGAAACCATGTTGCCGAACGCGCCGCGATCGGCATTCCGCCACTGCCGCTGAGCGCTGAACAGACCGCTGCGCTGATCGAGTTGATCAAGGCGCCGCCGGCCGGCGAGGCCGAATTCCTGATGGAATTGCTGACGCATCGCGTCCCGCCCGGCGTCGATGATGCGGCCAAGGTCAAGGCCAGCTTCCTGGCCGCCGTCGCCCATGGCGACTTGACCCTGGCATTGATCAGCAAGTCCAAGGCTGCCGAGTTGCTCGGCACGATGGTGGGTGGCTACAACGTCAAGTCGCTGATCGATTTGCTCGACGACGCCGAAGTGGCACCTACCGCTGCCGCAGCCTTGAAGAAGACGCTGTTGATGTTCGACTTTTTCCATGATGTGGCAGAAAAGGCCAAGGCCGGCAACGCCTTCGCCGCGGAAGTCATGCAGAGCTGGGCCAACGCCGAATGGTTCACCTCGCGCCCGGAAGTCGATCGCAAAATCACCGTCACGGTCTTCAAGGTCAGCGGCGAAACCAATACCGATGACCTGTCACCTGCCCCTGACGCCTGGAGCCGCCCGGACATTCCGCTGCATTACCTGGCGATGTTGAAGAACGCCCGTCCCGGCATTACCCCGGAAGAAGACGGCAAGCGCGGGCCGATGAAGTTCATCGATGAACTGAAGAGCAAGGGCCATCTGATCGCTTATGTCGGCGATGTCGTCGGCACCGGCAGCTCGCGCAAGTCGGCCACCAACAGCGTCGTCTGGGCCACGGGCCAGGACATTCCCTTCGTGCCGAACAAGCGTTTTGGCGGCGTCACCTTGGGCGGCAAGATCGCGCCGATCTATTTCAACACCCAGGAAGATTCGGGCGCGCTGCCGATCGAAGTCGATGTTTCCTCGTTCAATATGGGCGATGTGATCGACATCTACCCCTATGACGGCAAGATCGAGAAAGACGGCTCAGTCGCCGCCACCTTCACCCTGAAGAGCGATGTGATGTTCGATGAAGTGCGCGCCGGCGGCCGCATCAACCTGATCATCGGCCGTTCACTGACCGCCAAGGCCCGGGAATTCCTCGGCCTGCCCGCGTCAACCACCTTCCGCCTGCCCAGCGCGCAGATCGTGACCAAGGCCGGCTTCACGCTGGCGCAAAAAATGGTCGGTCGCGCCGTTGGCTTGCCTGAAGGCCAGGGCGTTCGTCCGGGCACTTACTGCGAGCCGAGGATGACGACGGTCGGCTCACAGGACACCACCGGCCCGATGACCCGCGACGAGTTGAAGGACCTGGCTTGCCTGGGCTTTTCGGCCGACATGGTGATGCAGAGCTTTTGCCACACCGCGGCTTACCCCAAGCAGGTCGATGTGAAGACGCACCGCGAGTTGCCGGCCTTCATCTCCGACCGTGGCGGTGTCGCCTTGCGTCCGGGCGACGGCATCATCCACAGCTGGTTGAACCGATTGCTGCTGCCCGACACCGTCGGCACCGGCGGCGACAGCCACACCCGCTTCCCGATCGGCATCTCATTCCCGGCCGGCTCAGGCCTGGTTGCATTCGGCGCAGCCACCGGCGTGATGCCGCTGGACATGCCCGAATCGGTACTGGTGCGCTTCAAGGGCGAAATGCAGCCCGGCATCACGCTGCGCGATCTGGTCCACGCGATTCCGCTGTACGGCATCAAGGCCGGCCTGCTGACCGTCGCCAAGGCCGGCAAGATCAATGAATTCTCGGGTCGGATTCTGGAAATCGAAGGCTTGCCGGACCTGCGCGTCGAACAGGCTTTCGAGCTGTCGGACGCATCGGCCGAGCGCAGCTCCGCCGGTTGCACCGTGCACCTGAATGCCGAGCCGGTGCAGGAATATCTGACCAGCAATATCGTGTTGATGAAGAACATGATCGCCGATGGCTACAAGGACAAGCGCTCGCTGGAGCGCCGCATCCAGGCCGTCGAAGGCTGGCTGGCCAATCCACAGTTGTTGCAAGCTGATGCCGATGCGGAATACGCGCATGTGATCGAGATCGACATGAACGAGATCAAGGAGCCCATCCTGTGCTGCCCGAACGATCCTGACGATGCCAAGTTCCTCAGCGATGTCGCCGGCACCAAGATCGACGAGGTCTTCATCGGTTCCTGCATGACCAATATCGGTCATTTCCGCGCGGCATCCAAGCTGCTCGAAGGTCGCCGCGACATTCCGGTCAAGCTGTGGATCGCCCCGCCGACCAAGATGGATGCGGCCGAGTTGAGCAAGGAAGGTCATTACGCCAACTTCGGTACTGCCGGCGCGCGACTGGAAATGCCTGGCTGCAGCCTGTGCATGGGCAACCAGGCGCAGGTCAAGGAAGGCGCGACGGTGGTCTCGACCAGCACGCGTAACTTCCCGAATCGCCTCGGCAAGAACACCTATGTCTATCTGGCCTCGGCCGAGCTCGCCGCGATCGCGTCCAAGATCGGCCGCATTCCGACGCTGGCCGAATACCTGAGCGACATCAGTGTCATCAAGAAGGATGCCGCCGAGATCTACCGTTACATGAACTTCGACCAGATCAAGGAATATGCCGATACAGCCAAGGGCGTAACGGTCTGATCTGACCGTCAAGGAAAAGCCCGCCAGCAACTTTGGCGGGCTTTTTTGTGCCCCCGATAGGAACCAAGATGCGAATTCGCCACTGCCATTTTCTTGCCGCCCTGATGCTCGGCACCAGCCTGCTGTGCACAGCGGCCGGGGCGGTGGAGTTGAAGCTTCGCATCATGCAGACCACCGATCTGCACATGAATTTGCTGAACTATGACTATTACCAGGACCGTTTGACCGATGAATATGGCCTGGCCAAGACGATCAGCTTGATCAAGGCCGCCCGCGCTGAAGCAAGCAACAGCCTGCTGTTCGACAACGGCGATCTGCTGCAGGGCAATCCACTGGGCGACTATGTGGCCCAGGTCAAGCCGCTGGCCGCCGGCGACTTGCATCCGGCCTACAAGGTGCTGAACCAGATCGGCGTTGACGCTGCCAATCTCGGTAACCATGAATTCAACTATGGCCTGCCCTTTCTTCAGCGCGCCATCCAGGGCGCCCAGTTTCCTTACCTGAATGCGAATGTGGTCGATGCGAACACCGGCCAACCGGTATTCAAGCCCTATGTGCTGCTGCAGCGCAGTTTCACCGATGAATCCGGGCAAAAGCAGCCGCTGACGATCGGCGTGATCGGCTTCGTGCCGCCGCAGATCATGGTGTGGGACCGGCAAAACCTCGAAGGCCGGGTCAAGGCGCTCGACATCATCGAGACGGCACAGCACTATCTGCCCGAGATGCGCGCCAAAGGCGCTGATCTGGTGGTGGTGATTGCCCACAGTGGTTTCGAAAAGACCGAAAACCAGCCGCGCTTTGCCGAAAACGTTGCTGCGCAACTGGCCCGCTTGCCCGGCGTCGACGCGCTGCTGCTGGGCCATGCCCATGCGGAATTTCCCAGCGCCAGCTTTGCCGGTTACCCGGCAGTCGACATCGCCCGCGGCAGCATCCACGGTGTGGCGACCGTGATGCCGGGCCGCTGGGGCGACCATCTCGGCATCATCGATTTGCGCTTGGAAAATAGCTCGGGAAAGTGGAAGCTCAGCGCCAGCCAGGCCTCGTTGCGGGCGATCTATCAAGCCCGCACAGGCAAGGCGCTGGTCGACGCCGACCCGCTGGTCGGAAAGGCAATCGCGGTCGAACATGA
>JBIKPD010000073.1:0-13617 GCA_044357665.1 Roseateles sp.
GCGAGGCTTGGCTGCTGATGGGCAGCGACAGCGGCGCGCTGATCGGGTGGAAGCTGTAGCGCAGCGTCAACCCGGCCGACCATTGGTGGTAGCTGCCACGGGCGTTGTTGTCGTTCTGCAAGCTGGCTTCGAGCAGCCAGTTTGAGTTGAACTGGTACTGCGCGCTGGCGGCCAGCTTGTAAGCGACGCCCGAAGACGACACCGACTCGAACGCCGCGCCTCCGCCCGCCGCGGCCATGTCCTGACTGAATTTCTGGTAGCCCAGCGCACCCTGCAACAGGTAGCTGAGCGGCCCGCTGCGTTGCGCCCAGTTCAGCGGCACCGTCAGCGCGTTGTAGCGCTGCGGGCTGAAATAGCCGCCCTGGCCGAAAACGAAGTCACCGAGGTTCTTTTGGTAGGACAGGCTGTTGAGGTCCAGGCCCAAGCTCAGCTGGCTGTCGGCGCGGCTGCGCAGGCTGAAGTAGCTGCCCAGCCCGAATTCACTGCGACCATTCGATGCCACCTCGTGGCCACGCAGATCGTGCCGGGCCACGCTGCCGTAAAAGCCGTGGCCTCCCAGGTCCTTGGACAGGTCAAGGCGGGCACCGCTGGCGATCACCCCGCCCCAGGACTTGCCGCTGACGCTGTCGCGAGCGCCGGCAAACGACAGCAAGCTGTCGGTGACCGAGCGCCGCGATAGATTGACCCGGTAGCGCAGCGAACTGTCGTCAGCCAGCGCGCCGTCGAGCTTGACGCCGCCGACGGTGTTGCTGTGCTGAAAGCCTCGCGGCGTCTGGCCGATGTCGACCACGATGCCGGGCGCGGCATAAGCCACCGCAACAGCGACGCCCGAGGCCTTCTGGGTGATCGTTGCCCCATTGGCAGACGATCCGGCGTCCAGTGACACCTGGGTCAGCTGCAACTTGACCTTGCCCTCGCCCAAGGGCAGCCGTAACTCGACCGGCAATTCGGTCTGGCGCAACGCGCTGGTGCCGGCCACGCCGCGGCGCTGGCGGCCGTGCAGGCCGGCCCATGCTTCGGGGCTGCGAGCCTGGTGGATCTGGTCGAGCTCGTTGCGCAGGTTCGGACCTGCGGGCTGGTCAGGGGTGGTGCCTTCGGTCGCTGCGGCGCTCGTCGCGGTCAATATTCTGGCCGACTTGCCGCCGGCGACCACACGCGGAACAGTTGCGGCCTGCTGCAGTGCCGGGCTGGTCTTGGCTGGCGGGCCGCGCCAGTAGTCCAACGGTGCGGTAAGCGGCAGGCGCAGCGCCGCAGTCTGCAACTCGGTGCGCCCGCTGCGCTCGTCCAAGGGCTCGGCCAAGTCGCCGGCTGAGCCACCCGCCGCCAGCACCGCCTGGTGGCCTGGTGCCGGGGCGTTCTGCATTGCGATGGCGCGTTCGAACAGGGTTGCGGCCAGAACCGACTGGCCCTGGTCGCGGTACAGCCGGGCCGCGCGGGCCAGCACTTCGGCGTCATCGGGGGCCAGAGCAAGCGCGGTCTTGATCGACGCAGCGGCCAACTCGCTGTCCTTGAACCGGGCAGCCAGCTGCGCCGTGCTCAGCTGGATCTCGACGTTGTCGGGGTGCTTGGCGGCCAGCCTGCGTGCGGTCTCCAGCCCGATACGCTTATCACCGGTGGTGATCGCCAGCCGTGCCAGCACGGCATCGGCCAGTGGGTCGTTGGTTCGTTGCAGCAGCAGCGGTTCGAGCAGGGCCCGGCCACCGGCGAGGTCGCCGCGCTCGCGCAGCAGGTCGACCTGGCGCAGTCCGTGGTAATACATCAGGTCGTCCAGCCGCTTACGATCGGCCTCGCTTAGCGGGCGGGCAGCCAGGTCCTTCAGCACGCCGGCGAATTCGACATCCTGCCGGGTCTTGAGCAGCAGGCTGGCGTACTGCAGCGAATCGGCCGCGCTCGGCTGGCTGCTGCGTGTCAACAGGTCGCGCAGCAGGGCCAAGCCACGGTCGGGCGCGCCGGCATCGACATAGGTCTCGGCCAGCAGGCCCAGCAGGTCGCGGTTGCCAGCAGTCAGGGGCTCGGCTTGGTCGAGCAGCGCCAGCGCCTCAGGCTTGCGGCCCTGACGTGCCAGGCTGGCCGCCAATGCCGCCTGGTGCTGCAACCAACTGCGTCGCTGCAACGAGGCGATGTCGGCGCTGCGGTCCTTGGCCGGAATGCGGTCCAGCGTGGCAAGCGCCGAGCGCCATTGGCCGCGGCCGGCGGCGAAACTGGCACTGGCATGCAGTGCGACCGGGTTGTCGGGCTGGCTGGCGAGCAAACCGTCGACCAGGCCGCGGGCCTCGCTGTGTCGGCCCTGCACGGTATAGAGCTCGGCCAGTTCCCAACGAATCCAGGGGTTGTTGCGGTCCTGGGCCATCGCCCTTTCGAGCGTGTCTTGGGCCAGCGCGGAATCGCCGCGCCGCAGCGCCGCCTTGGCTTGAACGCTGGCCAGCGTGGCGCGCAGGCGGTTCAGTTCGTCGACACCACCGACCTGGGCTGGCTTCAAGCCGTCGATCAGGCGGCGCGCCTCGTCGGGTTTGTCGCCCGCGACCAGCAGACCAGCCAGACCGCGTAGCGCCGCCGGGTCGTCAGCGCTACGAGCCAGCACTTGGCGGTAGCCAAGCTCTGCTGCAGCCACCTCTCCCGTCTGGACCTGCAGCGCCGCCAATGCGAGCACCGCGCCGTCCAGCTTGGGGTCGAGCTTGACCGCCTGGTGCAGAAGGCTGTGCGCCTGCGCCAAGTCGCCCTCGCGTTGCGCGGCCGTACCCTGCTCGATCAGCATCCCGTAGCGAGCCGACAACTGCACCTTGGCCCAGTTGTGACCGTTTCTCTGCTGGGTGGCCTGGGTCAGCAGTGCCGCCGATTCCTCCCAACGACTCTGCTGCATGCGCACCAAGCCGAGGCCGCCGAGCGCATCTGCGTCCTTGGGGCTGGTTTTGAGCCGGGCCAGGTACTGGGCCTCGGCCTGCGCCAGATCACCCTGGCCGAGCGCCTTCAGCCCGGCGGCGATCTGCGGCTGCGCTTGGCCCGGCGCGGCGGACTTGGCCAGCTTCTTGACCGCGGCGGCGCGCATCTCGGCCACTTCGCTGTCGCCCGGGTGCAGTTTCAGGAAGGTGTCGAACAGCGCCAGTATCTCGGGTTTGGTGCTCGGCCAGCTCAGGGCCATCTTCCAGCACTCGATGGCGAAGCCACTGACGCTGGGCACCAGCGAGACCCGGCCCAGGCGCTGGATGCCCTCGATACGGGTGTCCCAGTTCGGCTCCTCGCCGCGGGCCAGGTGGAATGCCAGGTGCAGCTCGATCTGCGCCTCGCCTGGGCTGTCCTTGGCCAGTCGCTCGAAGCCGGCGCGCGCGGTCTTCCAGCCGTTCGGCAGTTTGCTGACGACGCGAAAGTACTCGAGCCCGACATCGCCCACCGGCTCGCTGCCGCCTAGCGCACGCTGGTACTGCTCGACCGACTTCTCGATGTCGCCCGACTCGTGCAATAGCCGCGCCTGGTCCAGCGCCTTGGGCGCATCGCCGCTGGCCAGGGTGATGTCCTGTGCCAGTTGGGTTGCCCAGCGGCCGTTGGCATCCAGCGCGCGCAGGCGGTGCAGGATCTCGCTCGCGCTTGCGCTGCGCTTCTGGGCCAGCTCGCCCTGCGCCAAGCCGTAGAGCGCACGCGGCTCGTCGGGTTGCAGCCGCAGCAGCTTCTTCCAAGCCTCGGCGGCGCGGGCTGGATTGCCCTGCGCTTGCCAGAACAGCCCTTGATCAAGCAATGCCTTGTTGGCAGCTGCATAGACGTTACCGGCCTGGCAGCTCGCGCCGACGATCAGCCCTAGGGCTAGTTTGCTGGGGAACATGAGTTTTGCCATTTGAGTTGTATCTGTCCATTGCGCGCGAAGCTGAAGCGCTGTTCAATCCAGCCGAGTCCGAACAGACTCAGCACATGGTCGTAATAGAGCGGCATGCCCTTGGCGATCTGCTCGGGCAGCAGCGAGGCGGCGCGCATCGAGCGCGCCCGCTCGATCTGCTGCAACATCGGCCCGCTGGCACCGACTTGATGCAGATAGGGTGCGATTGCTGCTGAAAATCCGAAAGGCCCGGTACCGCTGGCCAGACCGGTCTGCGTATCGACTGATTCAGGTGGCCAGGCGCTTTGCGGATTGCTCCGGTTCATGCCGCTCAAGGATTTCAGCAGCGGCGCTGCCAAAGGATCCTCAGCCGCAGTCATGCCGGCCCAGAGGTAGACGCGGATCGCGTCATAGCTGCCGCGTGCGCCGAGCACCGGGTCGACGGTGACCTGTGGCCGGCGATCGGCGCTGGCCCGATAGCCGATCCAGTCCGCCACCAGTCCCTTGGGGCTGGCCATCGCAATCAGTGAAACGGAGTTTTTGGCGATGTCGTTCCAGGGGCCTTGCGGATCTTCTTGCGCGAAGCGGCGCAATTGCGGCAGGGCGAGATAGCTGGGATTGAGCCGCCAGCTGCCATCGGGCTGGACGAAGCCATAAGGTCCCGGCAGCAGCATTGCACCCAGACCCGGCAGCGCGACGACCTCCTGCTCGACGATGGCCTTGAGCAACAGACGACCGTCGCGCTGGTAGTCGGGGCGTTGCCATAGCCGACCGGCCTCAAGCAGCGCGTAGGCGAACCACAGGTCGGCATCGGAGGCCGCGTTGGCGTCGAGCACGCGCCAGCTGCCGTCGTCGGCGCGGCCCCAATGCCAGGCCGGCAACCTGCCGGCGGTCGCATCAGCGCCCAGCAGGTTCTGCACCGACCAGCGCCAGAGCTGCTCGAAGGCGGCTTGATCATTGGCTGTCAGGGCGAAGAACATGGCATAGGACTGGGCTTCGGAGAAGCTGTCGCGCATCGCGCTGTTGGCAGCCAGCACGCGTCCGTCCGGCCCGATGAAATGCTGTTTGAAGGCCCGCCAATGGGGCCAATCCTGGGAACTGCATTCCGTGGCGTAGACGCCTGAGACGGCTACGCTCAAGGCCAAGCCGACAGCAGACAGCCCTTTGCCTAAATTGCTCATGGCGCTGAGCGCCTTTTTGCCTGGGTGCGCAAGATTGCCATTGCCGGCAAGGCCAGCAACAAGGCGCCGATGGCGCCGATCAGCAGCAGCAGAGCAAAATTTTCCGACAGGGCCAGTCGCGCCCGGGTAAACCAATCGAGGTCACCGATCTGATAAGTCGGCTTCGATTTCAGCATCTCGACCTGCTGGCCGCGCAGCACAGCCAGGCTGCCGGAAATCTTCGACGTCAGCAGATCTTCGCCGAGCAGCGCGCCGATGCTGGCTTGCAGTCCTTCGGGCTCGGCACCCCAGAGCAGCACCACCGAGCGGCCGCTGCGCAGTGGTGATTCGAATCCGGCCGCGAAGGCGTTCATGCCCTTGCTGCTGAATTCGCTTGCCGGCGCAGCTCTTAGAGATTCGGGCAGGAACCCGCTCAACCATGCAAGCGCCTGATCGAAGATTCCGGTCAGACCTGCACGCTGGCCGTCGTCGAGGCCTGCCGGCATAGCGCCGGCCCAAGACTTCAGCAAGGGCTGGTTGTCGCCCGAAGCGATCAGCAGCAGGTCCTTGGATGCAACGCTGTCGACCTGTTCGCTGCGCACCACCTCGATGCCGGTGCCTGGATAGCCGGTCGACTCGCCAAGGCGGCCGAGCAGGTCCAGATAGACCGAGAGTTCCTGGACCTTGGGCTGATCCGGCAGCACGACGGCCGTCTGCGACAGATCAGCCAGACGGGTGAAAGGAAAGCCAATGCGACCAAACGCGGCTAGATCAGGCATGGCCAAAAAATGACCATAGCCCGAGATGTCGATGGTCGACTCCGGGTCGATGGCACCGCGTACGTTGTCAATGATGACATCGCGGCATTCGCCTTGCTTGATGTAGTCGTATTGGTAGCGCAGGTCGATCTGCGACCGCGGCTGCAGCATCGCCAGTGGAATTCGCGCCAGCGCCTGCATCGGCAGCGTTTCGTCAGACTGCAGTTTGGCCAGCATCGGCCCGGTGCCGAGTTTTTCGATCGGCAGCAGAGGCACTGATTTCACGAATTTGCCATTGACGTCGACCGTCAGCGATGAATTGGCCGAGGTCGGTTGTGGCGTGTAGCGGTATTTCAGATTCAGCGGTACGCCTTTGTCCTGCCAGGCGAAAAGGTCAGGGGGCAGACGCAGTTTGATGGCGATCGCGCCCGGGTCATAGCCGGTGACATCAAGCGCTTGCGAACTGCTCAATTCACTCAGTTTGACAGGCCGGTCGGCGCGCAGCCAGTTCGGTGCGTCGTAGGGTCGGCGCGGACGAAGCTCGGGGGCTTCGGTGATCGAAGCCAGCGGTCCAGTCAAGGCCTTCGATCCATTGGCCAGCGCCCTGGCTGCCAGTTTGAGGTCCTGGCTATCGCGCCCCATCACCAGCAACAACTTGCCGGTCGGGTCATTCGGATTGGCAAGCACCGCCAGCGCCGGCCCCGCTGCGGTGGGCATTTTTATCCCGCTGATGCTCGCCTGTCCGCTGAGGAAGACGATCGCATTGCCCTTGGCCGGAATCAGGTCGATGGCGGCCGGGAAATGCAGAAGCCTGCCGTTGGCACGGGCTCCGAACCAGGAGACCATCGTGCCTGCGGCTTCCAGCATATTGTTGTCAGGCTGGCCCTGAAACACCACCGGCAAGCGCAAGCTACGGCCGTCTCTGACATCGAAAAATGGCTCGGGCAAGGCGGCGAGTTCGTTCGGCAAGGGGTTGGCGGCGGTGCTCAGCTCGAGCTCGCTCTGGTTGCTGATATTGGCCCACAAGCTGCTGTGCTGGGGGTCTTCGCAACCGGTCGTGTAATGCCCGATCAGCTGCAGGGTCAGCTGGTTGTATTCGGTCACCAGATGCGGCGGCAGGTTGACGACCTGGGTCACCTGGGCACCAGCCCCTTCCTTGGGCAAGGTCAGGCTGGCGGCCACCTCACCGTTGATCAATACATTGATTTTCGACAGGTCGCTGAGCAATTCGGGTGAATAGGCGTAGCTGAGTTTGAGCGTCGCCTTGGTGATCACTTCATCGGACCGGACGTTGAACGGGATCGCATAACGGCCATCGACACCGCGCAGATTGAAGGGATGCTTGACGCCGAGCTGCTTGAAGCTCAGGCGGTAAGGGAGGCCCTCAGCCGCAGCCGTGGTGGAAGGGTTGTCGGGCTTGCTGGCAGGCTGGGCGCCCAGGGTGGCGCAACAGCTCAGCATTGCTACCGTCATCAGCCGCACAAATTTGCTGGCGGCCGGATGCGCAGGGGTCGGAAATCTTGACATCGATGACATCGCTTGGTTCATGGGTTAATTGGGACGGCTGGCGCCGCGGCGCAACTTGACAGGCATGCCAAAGCCTCTGCCCAGAGACAGGCGCAACAGGTTGGCACCGCCAAAGCTCAAAACATTGCGCAGCGAGGTCAAGGGCGCATCGATCGTCGAGCGACCCCATTCGCCCAGCCAGGCATCGGCTCGCGAGAAGGTGACCTGCGCCAACTCGCGTTGCTGGGTGACGGTCAAAGCAGCGAACTCGATGCCGACGATAGCCCCTTCGCTGACCACGGTGCCGGGCAGAACCGTCTCGAAGCTGCTGCTGCTCAGCGCAATCTTGATCTTCTCGCCCAGCTTGATTCTGGTTTCGGCGGGCAGGGTCAGACTGACCCCATCGGTCGACAGATCACGCGTTTCGCAGACCAGGGTGCGGCCGTTGGGCAGGTGGATGGTCGCGGGCAGCACGGCGTTGACCCGTGGTGTCGAGCGCACTTGGCTGGCTTCGTTGGCAACGAAGACGGCCGCGCTGGTGATGGTGATGTTGTAGAGCCCCCAGACCAGGTTGATCACCACGGTCGACGCGCTGCCATCGCCGGACAGCAGGCGCCAGGCACCGGCTGCTATCCCGGCCAGATTCAGCAGCAGCAGCACCAGATAAGGCGAGCCCATGCGCCAGTCGTAATAGTTTTCCTTGACGATGCCGCCCTTGGCCGTGACATTGAATTTGCCCAGCTTGGGGCTGACCAGGGCCAGCAGCACCGGCCAGCTGATGTACCAGGCCAGGACGGTCTCATAGACCTCGTTCCAGAAGCTGTGCCTGAACTGGCCCTGCAGTCTCGAGTTGGTCGCGATGCTCAGCAGGATGTGCGGCAAGGCAAACGACAGCACCATCACCCCCGAAGCCTGGAAGATCTGCGCGCCGAAAAAAAGATAAGCCAAGGGCGCGGTCAGGAATACCAGGCGTGGCAACCCGTAGAAAAAATGCAGCATCGCGTTGGCGTAGCAGAGCCTTTGGCCCCAGGTCAGGCCGCGACCCAGAAACGGGTTGTCGATGCGGAAGATCTGGGCCATGCCGCGCGCCCAGCGGATGCGCTGTCCGATATGGGCTGACAGACTTTCGGTGGCCAGTCCGGCGGCCTGCGGGATCGCCAGATAAGCCATGTTGTAGCCCTTGCGGCTCATCTTCAGCGAGGTATGCGCGTCTTCAGTGACCGTTTCTACGGCAATGCCGCCGACCTCCACCAAGGCCTTGCGTCGCAGCACGGCACAGGAGCCGCAGAAGAAAGCGGCATTCCAGAGATCGTTGCCGTCTTGCACCAGGCCATAGAACAATTCGCCTTCGTTGGGGACAACGCGGAAGGTGTTGAGGTTGCGTTCGAATGGATCGGGTGAATAGAAGACATGGGGCGTTTGCAACATGGCCAGCTTCTTGTCCTGCAGGAAAGCGCCCAGGGTGAGTTGCAGAAACGACCTTGTCGGCACATGGTCGCAATCGAAGATCACGACGAACTCGCCGTGGCTGCGCGCCAGGGCCGCGTTGAGGTTGCCGGCCTTGGCATGGGCGTTGTCGGGACGGGTCAGGTAGATCACTCCGGCGGCCTGGCTGAAGACTTTGAATTCCTCGCGGCGGCCATCATCGAGCAGGTGGACGCGCAAGCGGTCGGTTGGCCAGTCCATCGACTGCGCAGCCAGCACCGTGGCACGGACCACGCTCAAGGGCTCGTTATAGGTCGGAATGAAGACATCGATCGTCGGCCAGGTGCTGATGTCAGCGGGCAAGGGCTGCGGCTTGCGCTTCAGGGGCATGGTGGTCTGCACATAGCCGAGCAGCAGGATGATCAAGGCATAGAGCTCGGCCAGTACCAAGCCCCAGCCCAGGATGCCGTCGAGCAGATGATCGAAATCAAGCGTATTGCTCAAGCGCCAGAACATATAGCGCAGTGATGCGGTCACCGACAGCATGACCAGCAACATCACCCCGATCTGGCCCGACACCGAACGCCTGATCCAAAGCGCCGCCATCACGGTGACGCTGCCGAAGGCGAATTGCTGATAGACGTTGAGCGGCACCGCAATCACCAGGACGGTCATGACTGCGGCGGCCAGCAGCAAGGCCTTGCCCAGCAGCGGATGGGCCTGCCAGCGAGTCTTGACCTTTGTGCCTGACAGCCACTCGGCAGGCTGGGCGGGGGCGGTGTTTTTCACGCGGCCGCCTGGGTGCTCAGCGCCAGACGAGCCAGCAACTGCTCGCAAATCAGCTTCAAGTCCGCTGCACCGCGGCTGTGCTGGTCGTAATCGCAGACGAACTGGTTGCAGGCCAAGGCTTCAGGAATGGCCTGGTCCTGATGCACCAGTCCCAGGGCCCTCTTGCCGAACTGGGTGCGCATGACATAGGCGACATCACTATTGAGTTGGCGCGAATGGTCGACCTGGTTGACCAGATAGGCATACTCGCTGAAGTCATTGCGGTTCAGGCAATAGCGTTGGATCAGACCGACCATCGAGGGCAGGGTGGCGTAAGAAGCCGCGTCGGACAGCACCACAATCAAGGCCATATTGGCCGCAGACAAAGCCTGGGTCAGATAGACCGATGGCCCTGGTGGGGTGTCCAGGATGACCACCGCATCTTCTGGCAGATTCAAGCTCTCGAGCCTTTGCCGCAGAAGCAGCGGCTGCTCCCTGAGCAGATGTTCGAATGCCTCGCGGTCTTCTTCCTCGACCTGGCCGTAAGGCATCAAGTCACAACCGAAATCTGTTTGCAACAAGGCATGGCGCCAGTCCATGCCGGTCAGTGCGGCTTCGACCAAGCCATCACCACAAGGCATGCTGAGGCCGAAATGCAGGTGCAAAGCGTCTTGAGGATCCAGGTCGACGCTCAATGTCGGCACGCCGGCGCGCGCCATGGCCATGCTGAGATTGGCGCTGAAGGTGGTCTTGCCGACGCCACCCTTGGCCGAAACGATGGCAATGATTTTCATGCTCAGGCCGCTTTCTTGAAGAGTTTCAGCTTGAAGTCGGCCGCTTGGCCGGCTTCACCGCGTTGGGATGACTCGATTCGCTTGAAAAGCTGGTTGAGCTCACTGCTTGATGTGGCTGGCTGCTGGAGCGATGCCGGCCGTGCTGGCCGGGCCGCAGCTTTGACCACGGCAGACAACACCGGCATGGATGCCTTGTCAGGCGCAGGACTGCGAATCGGCATTGATGCAGCAGGCGTGGCGCGACTGAGCTGCGCTGCGGCAGGCACATCGGCCGGCAAATCGACGCTGGTCCATGGGCGCTGGCGGCGCCTGCCGCGCCGCACCGCCGTTGTCGCAGGTTCTGCGCTCAGGCCCTGGGCCAGCAATGGCCAGCGAGCCTGGCATTTGCTTGCCAGTTCGTCGCGAACGATTTCGCGGTAATCACCAAAGTCGTCACCAACGATGGAGCTCAGGCTCTGGATGTCTTTTGCCATTTTCATTTGATAGCTTCCGATGGATTTGATTGCCGGCTTGGACGCGCCAAGGCCTACAGGCTGAGCTCGAGCTCGAGCGTGCCGAATTCGTCGACCGGGCTGACCTGCCGGACCCGCAGCTCGTCGCTCGCGCCGAGGCTGGCCAGCCATTGCTGGTAGACGCCGCTGAGGAATGAAGGCGTCCAGACTTTGGTGTCATCGCCCAATGCCGAAGCCAGCAGGTCACCGTTGCCCGCGCCATGGTGAACGATGCGCAACTTGCCGCCGGAGTCGTCGAGGTCGATCCAGCCCCAGTCCATGCTCTGCCAGCGGGTCGAGATGGCGATCTGCAGTTCTTCCAGATTGCTGCAGACCGGCAAGGCCGATTGGGTTGCATAGCGCTGGCCGATGCGGTGACCGAAATCATGCCCATTGCTGTGCCGGTTGGTGCCGGACAACTCCTGTGCCATCGCTGCGAGTACGCTGCGCCATTGGCGCGAGCATTCGCGCTGAATTTTGTAATCAGTATTTTTGGAAGGGGTCACGAATCGATACTCCTGTTGGGGTGAAATTTGTCATCTCAGCCTCGGCCTGGCGTGGTGACGCTCGAACGATGCTCAAAACTTTGGCGGCGAGGCGAGCTCAGCTGCCTGTTCCCTCGCTTCTTTCGCTGCGGTGTGGCCGAAGATTAATGGGCTTGGCGATGCTTTGGACGGGGTGTCGAGATGAGGTCGTGACCTATTAACGTTTTCAGCCGATGAAGAGGAAAAGACGCGGTTGGGCGTTGTTTTCACTCAATGCAGCGGCCTGTACTGGATCGAAGTTCGAGGGGGAACAGGCGGCGGCTCGCCTGGCAAAAAGCCGGGGATTGCCAATCGGGTGGGGCTGCGCTGTCGCGCAATTCGCCGCTGTCAGCGCAGGATGCGCCCGGGGTTGAAAAGATTCAGCGGGTCGATGGCCCGCTTGATGGTCTGCATCAGGCCGATGGCGACCTTGCTCTTGCGCGCAGCGAGTTCGTCGACCTTGAGTTGACCGATGCCATGCTCGGCCGAAATCGAGCCGCGGTAACGGTCGACTGCGTCGTAGACGATGCAGTTGATCGCCGCCTCATGCGCGGCAAGGAAATCAGCCGGGTTGACGCCCTCTGGAGCCTGCACGTTGTAATGTAGATTGCCGTCGCCGAGATGGCCGAAGTCGACCAGACGCACACCCGGAAATGCTGCCGCCAGGGCAGTATCGGTGCTGGCGACAAATTCCGCGACGCAGGAAACGGGCAGGGCGATGTCATGCTTGACATTCAGACCCTCAAGGCTTTGGGCCAGCGGAATCGATTCGCGCAGATGCCAGAAATTGCGCGACTGCAGCAGGTTCTGCGCCACGGCAGCGTCGCCGATCAAACCACGCTCGAGGGCGGTTTCGAGCAGGCCTTCAAAGATCGCTTTGGCATGGGCTTCACTCTCGCTGTCGGACAACTCCAGCAGCACCGTCCAGGGGCTGCTGGCCAGCGGCTGGGGCAGCTGCGGGAAATGAACTTGCACCAGCTCGAGCGAAAAACGGTTCATCACCTCGAAGCCGGTCAAGCCGGCGCCGGCGCGCTGCTGTGCCAGGCCCAGCAACTGCACCGCGTCATCCAGGCTGGCACAAGTCGCCAGGGCTGTCGTGCGCGCCAAGGGTTGGGGGTAGAGCTTCAAGGTGGCCGCTGTGATCACGCCGAGCGTGCCTTCGCTGCCGATGAACAGGTCGCGCAGCGAATAACCGGTGTTGTCCTTGCGTAGACCCGACAAGCCGTCCCAGATCTCGCCTTCGGCAGTTACCACCTCGAGCCCCAGACAAAGCTCGCGTGCATTGCCATAGCGCAGCACCTGGGTACCACCGGCATTGGTAGCCAGATTGCCGCCGATCGTGCAACTGCCCTCGGCCGCCAGACTCAGGGGAAACAGCAGCCCTTGCGCCTCGGCCGCCTGCTGCAGCGTTTGCAGCACACAACCCGCCTCAACCGTCACCGTCAGATTGGCGGCATCGATGGCGCGGATGCGCTGCATGCGGTTCAAGCTCAGCAAGATCTGCCGGCCGCTGTCGTCGGGGGTCGAACCGCCGACCAGGCCGGTGTTGCCGCCTTGCGGCACCAGGCTGACGCCATGCATCGCGCAGAGGCGCACGATCGCCGCCACTTCGTGGGTACTGGTCGGCCTGACCACGGCCATGGCGTGGCCGCTATAGCGTTTGCGCCAGTCCTGCTCATAAGCCGTCAAGTCGCCAGCATGCAAGCAACCGGCAGCGCCGAGCAGGTCCTGCAGCGATTGCAGCAGCGCCGCGTTCATCAGTTTGCGCCAGCTCGCGCTGCGGCCAGTCGTAGCCTGACCTGCAAGGCACAGGCCACGAAGATCAAGGTGCTGAGCAGCAGCTCGAGGCTTGCCAGCCAGACCGACAGGCCCTGGTCGCTGGTGGCGCGTACCGCGCCCTCGGCAAAGTAAAGCCAGATCATCAGGCTCAGCCAGCGGAAGGTGTAGAGGCGGTAGCGCCACAAGCCCAGCATCGGCATTAGCAGTGGCAAGGCCTTGATCGCCAGCCTGCCACTGCCGGTCGGCGCGAGCCACAGCTCCCAAGCCAGACAAAGCGCAAACAGCAAGACCAGCGACCACAAGGCCAGATTGCGGGAAAAGGCTTCGCGGCTGCTTGCCTGCGTCCGCAATGGGGCTGTTTTTTCTGGGTTCTCGCTCATGCTGGCATCATAGCCAGCATGAGCAAGTCAACTATCGATGCGCAAGACGCTTTTCCCAAGCCCGAGTCGTTGCTTGTCACGCTGCTTCATTGGCCCTGGCGGCAAACGCTGGTCAGCCTGATCGAGCGCTTCAAGGAACACCGTCTGGGCCAGACCGCTGGCAGCCTGACCTTCACCACGCTGATCTCGCTGGTGCCGCTGTTGACAGTGACGCTGGCGCTGTTTAC